>NZ_OU963893.1:2222706-2540236 GCF_918797525.1 unidentified bacterial endosymbiont
ATCGATACCACAGTACCGGACGTCGGGGCGTGCACCGGCAGCATACGACCGCGACCAAAGGTTAAGGGCTGGCCGCGAAGGACGGTATCGCCTTCTTTAACGCACAGTTCGCCTTCAGCGCCGAGGTGCTGTTTAAGCGGCATCACGTAACGGGTCGCCAGCGGGATCTGACGTAGCGGAGTGCCATTGGACTGGGTCTTCATTTCAGGCGGATGGATACCGCCGTCGAAGTCCCAAATCTTCTCTTTTCTGAAAGCCGAAAATAACTTAAGCATGGTGTTCCACAGGAATATTGCGAACCGGAATGGTTTGAAGATCCCACTTCCAGCTTTCGGTGGTCGTTTCGACCGGACGTAAGGTTATACACTGCGTCGGGCAGGGGGCCACACAGAGGTTACACCCGGTGCACAGATCCGCTACAACGGTGTGCATGGCGCGGGTTGCGCCCACAATGGCATCGACGGGACACGCCTGAATACATTTGGTGCAGCCGATGCAGTTAGGTTCGTCGATCACCGCCAGGACGCGAACCGGTTCCTGCACATCCGCATCGCCATCAGCAGGCTGCGGGTCAACGTTAAGCAGGGCGGCAATTTTCAGCATCACTGCTTCGCCACCCGGCGCGCAGCGGTTGATTTTTTCACCCTGCACGCCCACGGCTTCTGCGTAGGGACGACAGCCAGGATAACCGCATTGCCCGCACTGGCTTTGCGGTAAAAGCGCGTCAATTTTTTCGACAACGGGATCGTCCTCAACCGCGAAACGGCGAGAGGCATACCCGAGAATCAGACCAAACACCAACCCCAAAACGCTGATGGAGGCGATGGCAATCCAGATAGCATTCATTACAACTTCACCAGACCACTAAAGCCCATAAAGGCCAGAGACATTAAACCTGCTGTCACCAGGGCAATCGCGTTCCCACGAAACGGCGCGGGAATGTCGGCAGCCGCCAGGCGTTCACGGATAGAGGCAAACAGCACCATCACCAGCGAGAAACCGACGGCGGCAGAGAAGCCGTACAGCGCCGATTGCATAAAATTATGCCCGAGGTTGATGTTCAGCAGCGCCACGCCGAGGACGGCGCAGTTAGTGGTGATGAGCGGCAGGAAGATCCCCAGCAGACGGTACAGCGCCGGGCTGGTTTTACGCACCACCATTTCGGTAAATTGCACCACGACCGCGATAACCAGGATAAAGGCCAGCGTGCGCAGATATATTAATCCCAGCGGGATCAGGATCCAGGTGTCAATCCACCACGCGCAGATGGACGCCAGCGTCATAACGAAGGTTGTCGCCAGCCCCATGCCCATTGCCGTTTCCAGCTTTTTGGAAACACCCATAAACGGACACAGGCCAAGAAACTTCACCAGGACGAAGTTATTCACCAGCACAGTGCCGACAAAGAGCAGTAAGTAATCGGTCATTATTCAGCCTGAAATAAAAAAGCCGCCTATTATCGGACAAAGCACGACAGGCGACAACAGGTTAACTGTAAGGTTATTACGGGTTCACGAAGGTTTTCTTAACCCGCATCGAACGCTTGAAATAAGGCACCAGCAGCGCGGTCGCCAGTAACGGGAAAAGCAGTTGGCGAACGGCCAGGGCGTCCGAAACCGGTGAAAACGCAAAGGCTTTCACCGCCAGCAGAACTGAAATCAGCAGCCAGATAATGTAGTGCTTAGGTACGCCTTTGCGACGCTTAAAGAAAGCAATGGTCAACCAGAGCGTGTAGTACCAC
This sequence comes from unidentified bacterial endosymbiont, assembly GCF_918797525.1. NCBI lineage: Bacteria > unidentified bacterial endosymbiont. Next base: position 2,224,448 of record NZ_OU963893.1, read on the forward strand.
ATGGCAATCGCGAAAACGAACGAGATAAACCACAGCGCAATTTTGAGCACGCTTTGCGACATCAACGTCTGCATGGCGTGCGGTGTGACGAGCGCGGTGGTGTAGAGCAGCAGCGCAAGCGTTGCGCTTAATAAAGCAACCAGCAGCCATGCCAGCGGGGCAAGTAACCAGCCTCCAATGCGTTCTCCAGGCGTTGCGGTCATAAACTCTCCCATAGGTCTGCGCGAAAAGGTATACAGAAATTTGCAGGCCGAAGAGTATATAACATTTCGCGCGGATGGCTACTTTCTTATAAAACGTAACGCCATACCGACTTTGGGACTTCGCCAACGTTGAACAAACGACCGCCGGAGACGAGCTCGGCACGGCGATGATCCGCGGCGCGGTACATATTAATAATTTGCTGATTATCCGACAGGGAGTAGTTCAGATGATCAAAGAGTTTTTCCAGGCTTTCAAGGGAATTGATTTTACGAAATTTTAATAAATAATCCTGAACCGTCATGTTAATAATTTTCCATTTAAAAAGGGTAAGATCACTAAGGATAATTCGATCGAATAATAAACGGATGAATAAAAGACGAAAACTCAGGCATCGATTGATGCCTGGAAATGAAGGTTAACGATGTTCATCACAACTGGCAATATGCCGCAGACACATTATGACACGCTTTAATGCCGGAAGGCGTTACTTAGGATGGGCAACAGTGACAGGCTCTGGCGGCTGGTAGTTATCGATATGGCTGGCAACGCCGAGCAAAATGACCGATACCCCAAGAACAATCCATCCCGCTAATTCAATGATTCGATTAAAAATTGATGTCATGATTGGTGTTTGTCATTTATCCATAAATACAGGGTGTAAATTTTACAGCGGCACCTCTTTGACGGCAAGCGCTTTGGGTATAGGTTCTTTAAATGAAATCAGAAGGTTAACCTGATGTAACAAAAAACGACGCATAGAGGATGCTATTCTTCAGGCTGTGGCACATTATTATTCTGTACTGATATCAGAAAAGTCTGTGCGAAATAAAAAATCCTGCCACAGGAGGACACATTTATGAGTGATAGCATCCGCGTCGGGTTAATAGGTTACGGGTATGCGAGCAAAACATTCCATGCGCCTCTGATTGCCGGGACGGCGGGAATGACGTTGGCCGCCGTGTCAAGCAGCGACGCAGACAAAGTCCATGGTGACTGGCCCACCGTGCCGGTGGTGTCTGAGCCAAAACATCTTTTCAACGACCCCAACATTGATTTAATTGTGATCCCCACGCCCAACGACACCCATTTTCCTCTGGCTAAAGCCGCGCTGGAGGCCGGGAAGCATGTTGTTGTCGATAAACCCTTTACCGTGACGTTGTCACAAGCAAGAGAGCTGGATGCGCTGGCGAAGAGCCTCGGCAGGCTGTTGTCGGTGTTTCACAACCGGCGCTGGGATAGCGATTTCCTGACGATAAAAGCGCTCCTTGCTCAAGGAACGCTGGGGGAGATAGCCTTTTTTGAATCGCACTTTGATCGTTTTCGCCCGCAGGTACGTAACCGCTGGCGGGAACAGGCAGGCCCCGGGAGCGGTATCTGGTACGATTTAGCGCCGCATTTGCTCGATCAGGCCGTCAATCTGTTTGGTCTGCCGGTGAGTATGACGGTCGATCTGGCTCAGCTCAGACCTGGCGCGCAGGCCACCGATTATTTTCACGCGGTGTTAAGCTACCCGCAGCGGCGCATCGTGCTGCACGCGACAATGCTGGCCGCGTCAGAGACGCCGCGGTATACCCTCCACGGAACGCGGGGTAGTTACGTCAAGTTTGGTCTGGATCCGCAGGAGGAACGGCTGAAAAACGGGGAGCGTTTGCCGCAGGAAGACTGGGGATACGACATGCGCGACGGCGTGGTCACGCGCGTAGAGGGGGAGGCGTGTGTCCAGGAAACCCTGCTGACTCTCCCGGGTAACTATCCTGCGTTTTATGCCGCAATCCGTGACGCCCTGAGTGGATCGGGTGAAAACCCGGTGCCAGCAAGCCAGGCGATTCAGATTATGGAGCTCATTGAACTGGGCATTGAATCTGCCAGGCACCGCGCGACGCTGTGTCTGGCATGAGTTCAGGCTGGCCGAAAGGCGGCACTGATGTTACCCGTGAGCCACTTTGTCGCGCAGCGCCTGTTTCTCTGCAGGCGTAATGAACGCCATTTCCAGGCCGTTAATCTGCGCCTGGCGGATCTGTTGCTGGCTCAGCCCGGCCTGCGGTGCGGCGAAGGTGTACTCGTGAATGATGTCCACACCCTGAACGGCCGGATCGTCGGTATTCAGCGACGCCAGCACGCCATGCGCAAGGAAGGTTTTTAACGGGTGCTTGTCCAGCGTCGATACCGTGCTGGTCTGCATGTTGGAGGTCAGGCAGGATTCAATCCCGATGCGCTGTTCCGCGAGGAAATCCAGCAGGGCGCGATCCTCGACGGCCTTCACCCCGTGACCGATACGTTCCGCCCCCAGTTCACGAATGGCCTGCCAGATGCTTTCCGGGCCCGCGGCTTCACCTGCATGAACGGTGATATGCCAGCCTGCGTCGCGTGCGCGGTTGAAGTGAGAAAGAAACAGGCTCCCCGGGAAGCCCAGTTCATCACCCGCCAGATCAACCGCGGTGATGTGGTCGCGATGCGCCAGCAGCGCGTCCAGTTCCTGCAGGCAGGCCGCTTCGCCAAAGGTACGGCTCATAATACCAATCAGGCGCGCCTGCACGTCGAATGCGTTACAGCCTTCACGCACGCCTTCAATTACGGCTTCCACTACGCCCGCTACCGGCAGGCTGTGGGTCATCGCCATATAGCCTGGGGAAAAACGCAGCTCAACATAGTGCAGGCCGTTTCGGGCGGCATCTTCAACGTTTTCGAAAGCGACGCGGCGGCAGGCGTCCAGTGAGGCCAGCATCTTCACACCCCAGTCGAGTTTGCTCAGAAAACTCACCAGGTCTGGTTCATTTGAGGTGACCTGAACGTGCGGAATCAAGGTTTCAAGCGTTTGCGCAGGCAGGGTTAAATTGAACTGGCGGCCAAGATCGAGAATGGTTTGGGCACGAATGTTTCCGTCGAGATGACGATGAATATCAGTTAAGGGCAGGCGTGTATCAATCATGGTCGCACTCTTTTCAGATTAAAGTGCGCCACAGTATAGAAACAAAACGGGATAAAAAGCGAATTGCGCAAAGGAATATTCCATTGCGCAACGCCATTACTGGAGTGAGGCGATCCCGGCAATGAGCCGTTGCACTCCTTGCTCGAGCTTGCTGCGTGGGCAACCCACATTGAGGCGAATAAAACCCTTGCCTTCGCGACCGTAGGTATAACCCGGCATGATCGCCACTTTTTGCTGCTCTATAAGCACCTTTTGCAGCGCGTTATCGTCAATGCCTAACGGGCGCAGATCGATCCAGGCGAGATAGGTTGCCTCGGGCGGCTGCCAGTTGAGTTGCTCAAAAGCCTGGTTTAATTCACGCGCCACGTACTGCAAATTTTCCTGCAGATACGCGCGCAACCCTTCAAGCCAGGGCTCGCCCTGCTGATAAGCCGCGATGTGTGCCGTTAACGTCAGCACTGAAGGCGAAGATAAGCCGTCACGCCCTTTGAGCGCACGCAGGTAACGAGTACGGCTTTCTTCGTCGCCAATGAGACCGTAAGCGCCCGTCAATGCCGGAATGTTAAAGCTTTTGGAACCTGAGGTCAGTAGCGCCCATGTGCCGCGCGCCACGTCGTTCCACGGCGTATGACGATGTTCACCCCACACCATATCCATATGGATTTCATCGCTTATCACCGCCACGTCGTAGCGGGCGCAAAGTTCAGCCATAACGGTTAGCTCATGACGCGTCCAGACCTTACCCGTTGGGTTTTGCGGGCTACACAATAGCAGAATTTTGTTCTCCGGCTTCGCAAGCGCAGTTTCAAGCGCCTGCATATCGCCTTGCCAGCCGGTGGTTTGTTTCAGCATCCCCACAGGCACTACGTTGCGCTGATTACCTTCGATCGCGTGATAAAACGCATCGTAGGCCGGAGTATGCACTACCACGCCATCACCGGGCTGTGACCAGATACGAATCAGTTCCGAGACCATATAGATGACGGAAGGGCCATAAACCACCGATTCCCTGTCGATGCGGCTGTTAAAGCGTTGCTGGAACCAGTGGGCGACCGCGGCCAGGAACGCATCGTTTTTCCAGCGGCTATAACCAAACACGCCGTGATCAATGCGTTGCTGCAGCGCGTCGATGATGCAAGGCGCGGTGGCAAAATCCATATCCGAGATAGTGAAGGGCAGCAGGTCGGCAGCGCCAAACCGGTCAGCGACATAATCCCACTGCGTACACCAGGTGCCGTGACGATCCACGACGGCAGAAAAATCAAACATGACGTTGTTCCTTAAAGTAAAACCCCCTCATGGTGAGGGGGCTGAGGCATCAGGCTTCTACTGTTCGCATCAGGGTCGCCAGTTCATCTTTCACCGACTGTACCTGCGGGCCAATGACAACCTGCAAATTATGCTGATTTAACTGTACCACGCCGATGGCACGGTTAGCTTTTAGCGCGTTGCTGTCCACTTTAGACATATCCGCAACCGATAAACGCAGACGGGTAATGCAGTTATCCAGAGAGGTGATGTTATCGGCACCGCCCAGCGCCGCCAGAATAGCAGGGGTGTTATAACCAGATTTCCCCACGCTGCCCGCAACCGCCGGTTCCACGCTGGTGGTCGTGTCAACGTCCCGACCCGGCGTTTTGAGGTTGAAGCGGGTGATGGCGAAGCGGAACAGCCCGTAGTAGACCGCGAACCAGATCGCCGCCACAATCGGCACCAGGTACCATTTCGTCGACAAGCCATGCAAGATACCGAACACCACGAAGTCGATCACGTTGCCGTCGGTGTTACCGATGGTCACGCCAAGTACCGCCATCACGGTGAAACCCAGACCGGTCAGCACGGCGTGGATGAGGTACAGCACCGGCGCGACAAACAAGAACAGGAATTCAATTGGCTCCGTTGTCCCGCCGACCACACAGGCAATTACGCCGGAAATCAACAGGCCTTTAATTTTATGGCGGTTTTCCGGACGAGCACAGTGATACATCGCCAGCGCGGCACCCGGCAGGCCGCCGAGGAAGGCCGGCATTTTACCCTGAGACAGGAAGCGCGTTGCGCTCTCAGAGAAGCCATGCGTCGTGGGGCAGCTCAGTTGCGCCTGGAAGATGGTCAGCGCACCGCTCACGTTTTGTCCGCACACGTCCATCGTGCCTCCCGCTTCGGTGAAGCGGATCAAGGCGACCAGAATATGTTGCAGACCAAACGGCAGCAGCAAACGTTCACCGGTACCAAAGATCATCGGGCCAAAATCACCGGCACCGTTGATAATACGGCCAATGCCGGAAATACCCAGCGCAAACACGGGCCAGATAAGCGGGATGATCAGACCGAACAGCCCCATGACCACGAGGGTAACGATAGGCACAAAGCGGGTGCCGCCGAAGAACGCCAGCGCGTCCGGCAGGCGGATATTATGAAAACGTTCGTGTAGCATCCAGATGATGACGCCCGCCATTACCGCCCCGAGGATCCCGGTATCGATAGACTGGATCCCAATCACGCTCTGGATGTTGTTGGCTTTCAGCACCGCGGCATCGGTAGTGGGTAGGATGCCTTTTGCCGTCAGCCAGAAGTTGACCGCCAGGTTCATCACCGCATAACCCACGAAGCCGGCAAAGGCGGCAACGCCTTTATTTTCCCGCGCCAGGCCCAGCGGAATAGCGATGCAGAACATCACTGGCAGGAAGCTAAATGCAAAGGAGCCGACCTTGCTCATCCATACAAAGATCGCCTGCAGCACAGGGTTGCCGAGGAACGGGAGTAAAGTGATAACATCGTTGCTGCTCAGCGAGCTGCCGATCCCGAGCATGATCCCGCAGAATGAGAGCAGGGCCACGGGCAGCATGAAGGTTTTACCCAGTTGCTGGAAAAATTCCCACAGCGATATTTTTGGTGTTGCTTTCGTCGTCATAAAACGACTCCTTTATCGTTAACGTCAGTTTATCCACCTCATGAGAAGATAAAACGTTTTATCAAACTTTAGTGCGCGCTAAATCACATTCTTAGGCTTTGACTGGGAGTATAAAGATAACGTATTGATAAAACGTTTTACCGATCTCATTTTAGGGAGTCACGCCTGTATATGGCTGTAGCGAAGAAGATTACCATCAACGATGTCGCCCACGCGGCTGGGGTTTCCGTCAGCACCGTATCCCTGGTATTGAGCGGGAAAGGTCGTATCTCATCTGCGACCGGACAACGGGTAAACGAAGCGGTAGAGCAACTGGGGTTTGTGCGTAATCGCCAGGCTTCAGCGCTGCGCGGTGGGCAAAGCGGGGTGATTGGTTTGATCGTACGTGATTTGACATCGCCCTTTTATGCTGAGCTAACAGCCGGGCTTACCGAAGCGCTTGAAGCACAGGGAAGAATGGTGTTTTTACTGCACGGCGGGCGCGAGGTCGATCAGCTGCTTTCCCGCCTCGATATGTTGTTAAACCAGGGGGTTGACGCCGTGATCGTGGCCGGAGCATCGGGCCTCGGCAAGGCGTTGTGCGAACGCGCAGCCGGGAAAGGCGTGCCGCTGGTATTCGCCTCGCGCGCCAGCTACCTGGACGAAGCCGATACGTTACGACCGGACAACATGCAGGCCGCGCAAATGTTGACCGAACATCTTATTCATCGCGGTCATCAGCGTATCGCCTGGCTTGGCGGTGAAAGTGCGTCCCTGACCCGAGCCGAGCGGGTGGGCGGCTACTGTTCAACCCTCATCAAATACGGCCTCCCGTTCCACAGTGAATGGGTGGTCGAGTGTGCTTCCAGCCAGAAGTCTGCGGCCGAAGCGATAAACACGTTGTTACGCAGCAGCCCAACGATCAGCGCCGTAATTTGCTACAACGAAACCATCGCCATGGGGGCGTGGTTTGGTTTACTTCGCGCCGGACGTCAGAGCGGCGAGGGCGGGGTAGAGACCTTCTTCGGCCATCAGGTGGCGTTAGGTGCATTTGCCGACGTCAGTGAAAATGCGCTGGACGATCTCCCCATCGTCTGGGCCACCACGCCCGCCCGCGAAATGGGCTACACGCTGGCGGACAGAATAATGCAGCGAATAGAGAACGCAGACGTCCAGACCGGCCACCAGATTGTCTCGGCGCGGCTGGTGACGACGAAGTAGTCGCTTGTCCCTCTCAGGTTTATCTGGCTGACCCTTCTCCGGCCACGGGCTGGAGAGAAGGGTGTAATTATATCCCACACCAATGTAATGGCTTACATTGAATCTCCCTGATAATAAAGATATATATTCAGCCACCGCGAATGGAGCAACCCTGCCGTCTGGCCGTTCATGTTGTTGAAATCAGCATGGTCCCAGTTTTAGGGTAACGGACGTGACGTGAGGCGCGGATGAAATTATATAACACCTTGTTTAAAAAGGAGAAAATATCATGCCTGAAAAGATAGATTTCAATACATCCCTGACATGGGATAGCCCCCTGATTAATAATGAACTTCTTGCGGAAACAATGGCCGATATCTTCCAGATCGAAGTTGAACAGTGGGCTCAACGCGAAATATCCAACGGGGCTGATGCGGCTGATATTGAAAAAGCGACGCGCGCGCTGTTGCAGGGCGGGCACGAAATCAATCTGGCTGGTCTTGATCTCACGTCTCTGCCCAATGTTATTTTACCTTCTGGTGTTTTGCGCCTGGATCTGTCGGGTAATCCGCAACTGGCCACAATCCCAGTCCGCTTTCTCAGCCAGTCCCCGGATGCCTTGATTGTCTCTGATGTGTCGTAGCTCTCCTTTCTGCGACAGCAGTTAAACGAAAAGCTACCGATGCCGTGTATGAGAGCGATGAAGTCCCGCAGGTGTTTGCGTCCAGCAAGCGTCCCAGGCTGCAGTAATAGGGTGCCAGATGGCAGCAAGTATGTGAGGGCAAACCAGGCAGGGGGGAATGGAGTGCCTGACAACGCTATTTATAACTCATCTTTGACATGGGATTCCCCGCTGTTTGACGATGAGCCTGTCATCCACCCACCAGTCGCTGTTTTCGAGGAGACGGTGCAGCACTGGGCAGAGCGTGAGTTATCCATGGGGACTGATGAGGCTAATATAATAAAAGCAGCACATGCCCTGCTCTACGGGGGGAGCGTCATTGACCTGGCCGGCCTAAATCTTACCTCTTTGCCTGATGTCACGCTCCCTTCGGGTGTCCTGAGGCTGGATCTTTCGAATAATCCGCAACTGACCGCTCTCCCTGCACGCTTTCTTGACCAGTCACCGTTTATCTATATTGTTATTGATTACACGCCTCTCTCCGGTGAGACCATCCGCTTTTTTGAGGCGCGCCTTGGGAGCATTCTCTTTCACTATGAACAACACCCAACTGGTGTCTCAGAGCCGCATGGGTGCAGCTTTTACCCAGAGCAACTCTTCACAGACGTGGGAATAAACCCGCTCAAAGATACGCCTCCTGATGGGACCCTTAATCCGTCCGTTATGGAACAGAATTTACTGTTACCTGAACACCGGGCATGGCTTAAGACCAATGTGGACGATAGAGTGTCTGGCGGCATAGTGAAAGCAAAAAGGCTTGCCACCCTGCTTGAGGGTGCTGAACCCTTGCCAAAGGGCCTTACCCAGGCAAACGTGGCCAGCCACTATGGGTTTAATACTCACATCCTGTACTCTGCCCTCGGCGAGGTTCGGCGGGCTAAAGTTTCTGTGCGAAGGCTTTCAGCCGTACACCGGAGATGGCTGGCGCGACACCTGGGTGAACCTGTGGCCAGCGTGAAGATGCTGGCGACCCTGTGCCTTGCCCACAGACCGTACCCGGCAGGCCTCACTGAGTTACTGATTGCCCGGTACTATAATGTCAAACGTACTACCCTCCATAATGCCATCGCACGAATCAGTCCGCCGGAAGTAGTGCCTCCATTGTCAGAGACGATGAGGGCGTGGCTTGCCTTGCACTGGGACGATAAAGTGCCTGAAGGCGAAGGGAAAATGGATGCGGTGGTTGCCCTCTATCTGGCCCATATCCCGTTACCAACGGGCCTCACCTGTGCGCAGATTGCAGTGCATTACAGGTTAAAATTTTCCACCTTTGAGTCATCCATCCAGCGATGCAGAACCCAGGAACCGCAACCTCCGCAATCAGACATCTTACTGACGTGGCTTGAGCAGCATTGGGACCCGCAGATGGCAGACATAAAGAGCAAGGGGGGAAAAACAAAGGCGCTGGCTGCCCTGTTTGTGTCCGATAACGCGAGACCGGAGGATCTCACCAGGATGCAGATTGCCGGGTACTACAAGTTAACGTATAACGCCCTTACTAAGGCCATCCTAAGAGCGAAGAAAACACAGGTACCGCAACGGTTGCGGATTGAGAATGCTGGCGTGCACAACAGGGAGAATTGATTATGCCAGACAACGCTATTTTTAACTCATCCATTGCATGGGATTTCTCCCTCTTTCACGATGAGCCTGTCACCGAAACATCCGCTACTGCGTTTGAGGAGAGGGTGCAGCAATGGGCAGAGCGTGAGTTATCCATGGGCGCTGACGGGGCTGATATTCACAAGGCGACACACGCCCTGTTGCACGGGGGAAGCGTCATCGATCTGGCCGGTCTGCATCTTACGTCTTTGCCTGATATCACACTCCCGCCGGGCGTTCTGCGTCTGGATCTGTCGGATAATCCGCGGCTGACCACACTTCCTGCACGTTTTCTTGACCAGTCACCGTATATCTGTGTCGTTATTGATAACACGTCTCTCTGCAGTGAGGACATCCGTTTTTTTGAGGATAGCCTTGGGAGCAAACTCTTTCACTATGAACAACAGCCAACGGATGGCGCAGAGCTGCAGGCGCGCTGCTCATACTCTGAGCTGTTCATCACAGGCGTGGAAGACGATACGGTTCATGAATACGCAAATCCGCTCTCCGGTGTCGCATCTGATCCCGCTGCAGGAGATGACACGGTAGACATGGCGCATGAGCGTGCAGAGTACGAGCAGGTTTATGCCTCCCCGGTTCATTCGGGTGCGGATATAGACAGTTATGCCTCATCCGTCCCTCCTGATGAGACCCGAAGCCCGGCCAGTATGGAGCAGGATTTGCCGTCACCTGAACACCGGGCATGGCTTAAGACCCACGTCGACGATAAACGGCCTGCTGGCAAAATGAAGATGATAACGCTTGGCAAGCTGCTCGAAAACGCTAAACCCTTTCCAGAAGACCTTAGCCTGGAAATAGTTGCCAAATATTATGGAATAGAGCTTTCCTCGGTGTATTCGGCCATTCGCGAGGCCCAGCGGCCTAAGGCGAATGGACGCGTGAGTGTACGTGGACTCTCAGTCGCAAACCAGGCATGGCTTGAGCGAAACCTGAGCGGACCTGTAGCCAGGAGCGAACGTAAAATGAAGACGTTGGCATCTCTTATTGTGGCGCAGAAGTCGTTGCCGGTGGGCCTCACTGAGAAGCTGATTGCCCAATACTATAATGTGAATCGTTCTACCCTTCATTCCGCCATCTTTAGAGCCCAAACACCGCAAATGCGGCCTCCCTTGTCAGAGGATAAGAGGGCATGGTTTGCTTCGCACTGGGACAACAATGTGCCTGCAGGCATAGAGAAAAAGGAGGCGGTGGCTGCCCTCTATCTGTCCCAAAATACCTTTCCATTGGGCATCACCTGTAGAGATATTGCAGAGTACTATAATCTAAAGTTTACCACCTTTGAGCATACCATTAAGAAACTCCGGTCGAAGGCAGTGCAGCCTCCGCTGTCAGACACAACCCTGGCATGGCTTGAGCAGAACTGGAATATTACGCTGGCAAATATCACATACGGAAAAATAAAGAGGCTGGCTGTCCTGTATCTGGCCGATAACACCAGGCCGGCGGAGCTCACTAAGCGGCAGATTGCCGGGTACTATAAGATCGATTATTACGCCTTTACCACGACCATCTGGAACGAGAAAAAAAACAAAGGTCCCGCCACAGCTAAGGATTAACAATGTAAACGGAAGGCCCAGCTATGCCTGATAATGCTATTTTTAACTCATCTTTGACATGGGATTTCTCTCCGCTTCACGATGAGCCTGTCACCGAAACATCCGCTACTGCGTTTGAGGAGAGGGTGCAGCAATGGGCAGAGTGTGAGTTGTCCATGGGCGCTGACGGGGCTGATATTCACAAGGCGATACACGCCCTGTTGCACGGGGGGAGCATCATCGATCTGGCCGGCCTGCATCTTACGTCTCTGCCTGATATCACACTCCCGCCGGGCGTTCTGCGCCTGGATCTGTCGGATAATCCGCGGCTGACCACACTTCCTGCACGTTTTCTCGACCAGTCACCGTATATCTGTGTCGTTATTGATAACACTTCTCTCTCCAGTGAGACCATCCGCGTTTTTGAGGCGCGACTCGGGAATAAACTCTTCCACCAGGAACAACAGGCAATGGATGGCGCAGAGCAGCAGGCGCGCTGCTTCTACCCTGAACTGTTCTGCACTGATGTGGAAGACAATCCGTTCGATGTTATGGCTCGTGAAGAGGCAAAACCGCTTTCCGATGTCGCATCTGAACCCGCTACAGGGGATGACACGGTGCATGAGCCTGCGGAGAACAGACAGGTTTATGCCTCCCCGGTTCATTCGGGTGCAGATGAAGACAGTTATGCCTCACCGGTCTCTCCCGATGAGTTTCGTCGCCCGTCCGGTATAGAGCAGAACTTGCTGCCACCTGAACACCAGGCATGGCTTAAGACCCACGTGGACGATAAACGGCCTGCTGGTAAAATGATGATGAAAACGCTTGGTACCCTGCTTGAGAAGGCTAAACCCCTGCCAGTGGGCCTTACCCGGGCGCAGATTGCCTGGTACTATGGGATACAGCGTACCTCCGTGTATGCGGCCATCCGCGAGGTCCGGCGGCCTAAGGCGCATGGGGCTGGGAGTGTGCCTGAACTATCAGACGCAAACCGGGCATGGATTGCGCTAAACCTGAGTGAACCTATGGCCAGAAACCCACGTGACGTGAAGACGCTGGCGTCTCTTTGTGTGGCGCATAAACCGTTGCCGGCGGGCCTCTCTGGGAGGCAGATTGCCCAGTATTATAAAGTAAATTATTCCACCCTTAATTCTGCTATCAACGCATTCTATGCACTGAAAACGCGGCCTCTGCTGCCAGAGGAGAAGAGGGCATGGCTTGCTTCAAACTGGGACAATAATATGCCTGTAGGCGTAGGGAAGGATAAGGCGGTGGCTGCCCTCTATCTGGCCGACAAAACCTTACCAGCGGGCATCACCTGTAGAGATATTGCAGAGTACTATGAGCTAAAGTTTTCCACCTTTGAGTATACCATTAAGCAACTCAGGTCGCAGGAAGCGCAGCCTCCGCTGTTAGACACAACCCTGGCGTGGCTTGAGCAGAACTGGAATCGAAAGATTGCCAATATCAGGCACGGAAAAATAAAAAGGCTGGCTGCCCTGTATGTGGTCGATAACACCAGGCCGGCGGAGCTCACCAGGCTGCAGATTGCCGGATACTATAAAGTCGATTATCAGTCCTTTACCAGGGCCATCAGGCAAAAAAAACGCACTGATCCCGCCACGGATACGCAATGAAAATATAGACGGGAGACCCGGCTATGCCCGGCAACGCTTTTTTCGACACATCCATAACATGGGGTAGCTCACTACTTCCCGATATCCCTGCCATTCAAACATCCGTTACTGTGTTTGAGGAGAGGGTGCGGCAATGGGCAGAGCGTGAGCTATCCATGGGGGCTAACGGGGCTGATATTCACAAGGCGACACACGCTTTGTTACACGGGGGGAGCGTCATCGATCTGGCCGGCCTGCATCTTACGTCTCTGCCTGATGCTGAACTTCCCCCTGACGTTCTGCGGCTGGATTTGTCGAATAATCCGCAACTGACTACTATCCCAGCCCGCTTTCTCAGCCAGACGCCGTTTATTTATGTCGTCATTGATAACACTGCGCTCTCCAGTGAGACTATCCGCTTTTTTGAGGATAGCCTTGGGTGCTTACTCTTTCACCGTGAACAACAGCCAACGGATGCCGCAGAGCCGGAGGCGTACTGCTTATTCCCCGAGCAATTCTTCACTGATGTGCAAGAATTACCCTTCGACAGGTATACCTCACTCGTTCTTCCTGATGAGAGCCATAGCCCGTCCGGCATGAAACAGCCTTTGCCTGCGCCTGAACAGCAGACAGGGCTTGAGCACCGGCGCGATAATTCACCTGAGGGTAAAGAGAGCGTGAAAGCACAGCCATCGATGCTATCCGATGAAAACCGGCGCTGGCTTGAGCGGAATTTTAGCTTCTCTATGGCCAGCAGCACTGACCGGGTAAGGACGCTGTCTGCCCTGTGTGTGGCTTATAAACCCTGGCCTGCGGAGCTCACCCTGGACCAGATTGCCCGGTATTATGGTGTACAGCTACCTCATAGCCTCAGGGCCAACCATCAACCCCGGGCGGAGCCCGCGCCGCATCCCATCTCAGCAGTAAACAGGGAATGGCTTGATCGGTACTGGCGCAATCACGTTCCTGAAGGCGAAGATAAAGTGGAGGCGGTGGCTACCCTCTATCTGAAGAGTCCATCATTGCCGATGGGCCTTACTATTCCACAGATTGCCGAGCACTTTACGTTAATGCCTGACAGCCTCAGGATGGCCATCGCGAGGGTGAAGGATAAGGTTGTGCATACTCCAGTCTCAGACCATCACCGTGCGTGGCTTGAGCAGAACTGGAGCCCTAAGCTGGCAGGTGTGCAGAGAGGAAGAACAGCGGCGCTGGCCGCACTCTGTGTGGCCTCCAAACCGCCAGCCGGGCTTACTCAGATGCAGATAGCCCGGTACTATGATGTAAAATATTACGGATTAACCACGGCTATATACAGGTGGCATCAGTGGATCCGTACCGAAACGGGTGTGGAGTGAGTGTATGTAACGTGCGGTTCGGCACCCATCTTAAGCCCCCCGGATGAGGGGCTTAAGCTATTACTGCTGGGGTGCTAACGGTACGGCAGGGGCCGCCGGTTCCGGTATTCCCAAACCAGGCATACCAAACATACCCACAAAATCTTCCAGCGGCATTTTGTCGCCGTTAAGCGTGACCTGGCCGTTGGCATACTGCAGGCTGGTTGAGATGGTATTGTCTTCGAGCTTAGTGATGCGGAACATCTGGCCCATTGCCGCCAGGCCTTTTACCTGTTGGTTAGCCAGCTTGCCGGCATCCTCTTCACCGTACCCTTCAAGCTTCGCAATCTGGGTCATAAACTCGGTTGCCATGTCCATTGGGATGGTCAATTTGCTGTCGAGGGATTTCACGCTGCGATCCACTTCCTGGGCCAGCGTCTGCGGCTCAGCCGGTGCCGGGTTTTTCAGGAACAGAGAGAGGTTAAAGTTGGTCTCGCCTTTGCTATTTTTCCAGCTCAGCGGAGCTACGGTTATCACCGGTTCACCTTTGAGCAGGATAGGCAGGTTGTTGAACAGCACCGCCATCGCCTGTTGCTGATAAACGACCGGGTTTTGCTGCAGTGCGGCATCGCTCAGCAGGGCCTGGCTCTCTTTACTGTATTTCTGGCTAAATTCATGCCACGCTTGTCCGTCGATATTGCCGATCTTCAGCGACAGTTTGCCAGTGCCGAGATCCTGGTTCTGCACTTTCAGGCTGTTGAGGGTGTAGTCGAGTTGAGTATTGATGCTTTTGCCATCTTTGGAGAGATCGGACTTACCGTTCAGAACCATCCCTTCCAGCACGGCCAACTCTTTACCTTCAACGCCAATGGTCATTTTATCGAGACTCAATCTCTGGTCACCCACGCGCTCGTCAAACCCGGTCATACGGCTGTTGCCGCTGACGTTCAGGTTATTAAACGTCAGTTGCACCTTCTGATCGTACTCATTGACGGCATTAACCAGCCCGCTTTCGGCTTCGCCTGTCAGGGAGACATTTTTACCGTCACGATCGGCTTCAAGCTGGAAATGACCGCCGCTAAAGGCAACTTTATCGTTACCTTTCTCATAGTTCAGCGCTTTCAGGGCAATATCAGAATGCGTACCCCCGGCATAGCTGATGCGGGTATTGATTTCGAATGGCGACTGGTTATTGGCCAACTCAAACAGCGGTTTGGTCACCTCGTTATTCACCAGTACCGTTCTGGCAAAGGCCATGGACGGGATCACATTAAACGATTTCAACTGGGCCAGCGGGAAAGGACCGTGGCTCACCACCTCATCCAGCACCACGCTCTGACCCGGTTTCAGCCATGCGGTTTGATTACCGGCCACAGGTTTCACCACCACCTGCATACGACTGGTAAACACGCCACGCTGATAATTCTGGTAGCTCAGTTCAATGCCTGCTTCAGGCGCGCTGCGTTTAATTTCGCTGTTTGCCTGCACCACCATCTCTGCCAGACGGCTTTCGAGTTGCTTACCGGTAAACCAGGAAGCCCCCGTCCAGACCACGCCTAATGCAACAATCACGCCTACCGCTACGACCGATTTTTTCATTGCCATTATCCCTAAATGAAACCAGGCGGTAATTACCGCCTGGTGATATAACGCTCTCAACTAGCTTAGCAAGAGTCGGTAAAAAATTCAGTAAGTGCTTAAAGCTTATTGAAAACACGCGCCAGACGGCCAGAGCCGCTCACGCTAATGGGAGATTCATTTGCCGCAACGAAAGCTGATTCACCTGGCTTTAGCACCAGACGCTGCCCCTCTTTATGCAGCATCGCTTCACCGTCCACGCAGAACAGGATCGCCGCGCTTTGCTGGGCGATAGCCGTTTCTGCTGCGCTCAGGTCGTGCAGCGCGAAGGCAAAATCATCCACCGGGATCGGGAAGTCCAGCTCAGGGCCATTTTTCACCGGTTGTGTCAGCAACTCTGCGGCAGGTTTCGCCACAAACTTGACGTTAGCAACCAGTTCCGGGATATCAATGTACTTAGGCGTCAGGCCCGCACGCAGTACGTTATCTGAGTTTGCCATCACCTCCAGCGCCACACCCTGCAGGTAGGCGTGCGGGGTTTCGGCAAACAGGAACATAGCATCGCCCGGGTTTAGCTTGACCACATTCAGCAGCAGGGGAGAGAACAGGCCGCTGTCGTCCGGGTAAAACGCGGAGATCAAACGAATCGTGTCCCAGGGCTCACCCTGCTGGCTGGCTAGCGCCGCTTTCAACACCGCCAGCGCGTGGAACTTTTCTTCGCCCTGCATGTTCAGCAGGCTGGCAAACAGCTGGCTCAGACCCGCTGCATCCGGGTTTTCAAGGAAATGCGCAATCGCCTTGCTGGCACCGGCGACAGGCTGCAGCAGAGAGATAATCTCCGGGAACGCGCGGAACGCGTTCATCGCCAGGAAGGGGGTGAGGGCGAAAACCAGCTCTGGCTTATGGTTAGGATCTTTGTAGTTGCGTTCGGCGGCATCTAACGGAATACCGGCTGTATTCTCTTTGGCAAAGCCAATTTCAGACGCTTTCTTGTTCGGGTGAACCTGAATGGAAAGCGGCTGGTCGGCACACAGCACTTTAAACAGGAACGGCAGCTCGCCAAAACGGGTCGCCACTTTTTCGCCGAGCAGCGCGGCTTTGTCGGCGTCGATCACCTCGCGCAGGCTGCGGACCTGGCCGTGGGTGTCTTCAATTTTTGAGCTGCTCTTCGGGTGCGCGCCCATCCACAGTTCTGCCATCGGCAGGTCGTTCGGGTTCGCGATACCGTAGAGATCCGTTAACGCAGTTTTACTTCCCCAGGCGTAGTTTTGCACTGAGTTGATGAGTTTTTGCATTATCAAGCCCTGATTCATGTGAAAGTAACTGCGGGTATTAAAGCAATAAACCGCGTGGAAGTAACCTGCGGATGTAAAAAGTCGTACTAGTCTCAGTTTTTGTTAAAAAATTGTGTAGGATAAGCTAACTCGCTTTTAAGCGGGCAGCGGAACATCTGCCCAATATAATCAGACCCAGGCAGTAAGTGAGAGAACAATGTCGAACAAACCCTTCTATTATCAGGATCCTTTTCCCCTCGCTAAGGATCAGACCGAGTATTACCTGTTAACCCGCGATCACGTTTGCGTCGCTGAATTCGAAGGCCAGCAGATCCTCAAGGTTGACCCACAGGCGCTGACGCTTCTGGCGCAGCACGCGTTCCACGATGCCTCCTTTATGCTGCGCCCTGCGCATCAGCAGCAGGTTGCAGATATTCTTAGCGATCCGCAGGCCAGCGAAAACGACAAATACGTTGCGCTGCAGTTCCTGCGCAACTCGGATATCGCGGCCAAAGGCATTCTGCCCACCTGTCAGGATACGGGCACAGCCATTATCACCGGTAAAAAAGGTCAGCGCGTCTGGACCGGCGGCGGTGACGAAGCGGCACTGGCGCAGGGCGTTTATAACACCTATATCGAAGATAACCTGCGTTACTCGCAAAACGCGGCGCTGGATATGTATAACGAGGTCAACACCGGCACCAACCTGCCGGCCCAGATTGATCTCTACAGCGTGGACGGGGACGAGTACAAATTCCTCTGCATCGCTAAAGGTGGGGGGTCAGCAAACAAAACCTATCTTTACCAGGAAACTAAAGCGCTGCTCAGTCCGGGCAAACTCAAGACCTACCTGGTGGAGAAAATGCGTACCCTCGGTACTGCCGCCTGCCCGCCGTACCATATCGCGTTTGTGATTGGCGGAACCTCGGCAGAAAGTACGCTGAAAACCGTCAAGCTGGCGTCCACCAGGTACTACGACGGCCTGCCAACCGAAGGCAACGAACACGGTCAGGCGTTCCGCGATATTCAGCTCGAGCAGGAACTGTTAAAGGAAGCGCAGGATCTCGGCCTTGGCGCGCAGTTTGGCGGTAAATACTTCGCGCACGATATTCGCGTTATTCGTCTGCCGCGCCACGGTGCTTCCTGCCCGGTGGGAATGGGCGTCTCCTGTTCTGCCGATCGCAACATCAAAGCGAAGATCAACCGTGACGGCGTGTGGATTGAGAAGCTGGAGAACAACCCTGGCAAGTATATTCCGCAAGAACTGCGTAAAGCGGGTGAAGGCGAAGCCGTTCACGTTGACCTGAACCGCCCGATGAGCGACATTCTGGCACAGCTTTCGCACTACCCGGTCTCGACGCGTCTTTCGCTAAACGGGACGATTATTGTTGGGCGCGACATTGCGCATGCGAAGCTAAAAGAGCGTCTCGACAATGGCGAAGGGTTACCGCAGTACATTAAAGACCACCCTATCTACTACGCAGGGCCGGCGAAAACGCCAGAGGGCTATGCCTCGGGTTCGTTAGGCCCGACTACGGCGGGCCGTATGGACTCCTATGTTGACCAACTGCAGGCCAACGGCGGGAGCATGATCATGCTGGCGAAAGGCAACCGCAGCCAGCAGGTCACGGATGCCTGCCACAAGCACGGCGGCTTCTACCTTGGCAGCATCGGTGGACCGGCAGCGGTACTGGCGCAGGGCAGCATCAAGAGCCTGGCGTGCGTGGCGTACCCGGAACTGGGTATGGAAGCCATCTGGAAAATTGAAGTTGAAGACTTCCCGGCGTTTATCCTGGTGGATGACAAAGGTAATGACTTCTTCAAACAGATCCAGTCGTCGCCGTGTTCGGCCTGCGTGAAGTAAATGAACACAGCCGGGGGGCGGCAATGCCTGACCCGGCAAATCAGAGAGCGCACAAAGCGCCATACGGATATTCATAAGCCATCAATACTTATCTCTTAAGCATGTGAGCAATCCCCTCTTTATGAACAAGGAGAAAGTAATGACCATTCATCGCAGCGAGCAAGACTCCATGGGCGCCATCGACGTCCCGGCCGATAAACTGTGGGGCGCGCAAACCCAGCGTTCGCTTGAGCATTTCCGCATATCGACCGAGAAAATGCCCGTCTCGCTGATTCAGGCCCTGGCGCTCACCAAACGCGCCGCAGCGAAAGTAAACCTGGATTTAGGCCTGCTGGCGGCAGATAAAGCCTCGGCGATTATTACGGCCGCCGACGAAGTGCTGGCGGGTAAACATCCCGACGAATTCCCACTCGCAGTCTGGCAGACCGGCTCGGGTACCCAAAGCAACATGAACATGAATGAAGTGCTGGCGAACCGGGCCAGCGAACTGCTGGGCGGCGTTCGCGGCATGGAGCGGAAAGTTCACCCCAACGATGACGTCAACAAAAGCCAGAGTTCTAACGATGTGTTTCCGACGGCGATGCACGTTGCGGCGGTGATTGCCATCCGTGAACAGCTTATCCCGCAGTTGCAGGTGCTCAAAACCACGCTTAACGAAAAAGCAGTGGCCTTTAGCGACATCGTCAAAATAGGCCGCACCCATCTGCAGGACGCCACGCCCCTGACGCTCGGCCAGGAGATTTCCGGCTGGGTCGCCATGCTTGAACATAATCTGAAACACATCGAACACGGTCTGCCGCATCTGGCCGAGCTGGCGCTGGGCGGCACCGCTGTCGGTACGGGGTTAAACACCCATCCGGAGTATGCCGTGCGCGTGGCGGCTGAGCTGGCCGATATTGCCGGACAGCCGTTTGTGACCGCGCCCAATAAATTTGAAGCGCTGGCGACCTGCGACGCCCTGGTCCACACCCACGGCGCGCTGAAAGGGCTGGCGGCATCGCTGATGAAAATAGCCAACGACGTGCGCTGGCTGGCGTCCGGCCCGCGTTGCGGTATCGGTGAAATCAGCATTCCGGAAAACGAACCGGGAAGCTCCATCATGCCGGGGAAGGTCAACCCGACCCAGTGTGAAGCCATGACCATGCTCTGCTGCCAGGTCATGGGGAACGACGTCGCCGTTAACATGGGCGGTGCATCGGGTAACTTTGAGCTAAACGTCTATCGTCCGATGGTGATTCACAACGTGCTGCAGTCTGTGCGCCTGCTGGCCGACGGCATGGAGAGCTTCAACGAACATTGCGCGGTAGGCATTGAACCGAACCGGGCACGTATCAACCAGTTGCTGAACGAGTCCCTGATGCTGGTGACGGCGCTTAACACCCATATCGGTTATGACAAAGCGGCCGAAATCGCCAAAAAAGCGCACAAAGAGGGGCTAACGCTGAAAGCCTCCGCGCTGGCACTGGGCTACCTGACCGAGTCCGAGTTTGATAGCTGGGTGCGCCCGCAAGAGATGGTCGGCAGCCTGAAGTAATCACTTAGCGACATACAGGTGCAGCCGTGGAATGATCGGCTCTAGCGGCTGCGCCTGCGGCTTATAGCGATGCTGAACGTTTTCAGCATCGTAGTTCAGCAGCTCGCCAATATCCGGCACAATGGCGCCATGATCGGCATCATACAGCGCAATCAACGGCGTTGGGCAGGCGTACTGCACCTGCTTTTGTTGCCCGGAATACCAGACGCGGGCAATAGGCTGCACCTTCACCGGACGCTTGATCTTGAGGCGGGTATCGGCCGGTAACGAGGCAATGCTGTGGTACTCCTGCTCCAGACGCGCTATCCACTGCTCGCGCGACCACGGCGCGACCGTTCGTGGCGTTTTCAGGCTTTTCTCCAGTTGCGCCAGGATTTCATCCCGGGTGAAATTTTTAATGATGTGTTTATTAGCCCAGCCAAAACGCAGCGTGGCGGGGTGGCGCAGTATGGTCAGCGAGCGATAGGCGTTGAGCGTAATCAGCCCTGGGAGCTGGCGATGCACCCACTCAAAACGCGCAGCAGGGGTGAGCCCCGACTCTTCGGTGACAATCTTTTCAAAGGTCGCTTTTAGCGTATTGATCTGCGCAATCCGGGCTTCCAGCGCTTCACGGGTTGGTGTATCGGTTTGCAGACAGATAACGCCAGGCAGACGCACGGCTGCCTTACTGCTGCGGTTTTCTGACTGCTGTTGGATAAACAAACGACGATAGTGCTGCAGCGTCAACGCCAGCGCGGCTTTGCCGAGATACTGCTGGACCTCGATGGTTTCCAGCGGGTCATGCTCTGCGCCTTTTGCCACATCGGGCAGGGTAAACACCCGCGCGGCTAACAGACGGCAGGCCTGCAAATGCGTTGTCAGGGCCAGGAGCTGGCGCTCAATGTCACGAAAAGTGGTGTTCAGACGTTCGAGAAGATCGTAGCTCGCCATAGTCATCTCTCATTAGTTACAACATACTTATTGTATAACACAGCACGCCGGGTCGGGCCAGCGTGCGGTCAGGGTCAAACAGCAGGGGGAAGGGCGACGTTATGATAAACCGGCCAGCTAAAGCAGAAACGCGCTCCGCCGAGCTCGCTCTCTTCACAGTGCACCGTGCCGCCCATCGCCTGGGCGATGGAGTGGACAATCGCCAGTCCCAGGCCACATCCGCCCGTTGCGCGATCGCGGCTTGGGTCGAGACGCACAAAGGGTTCGAAAACGGTTTCACGCGCCTGGGGCTCAATGCCAGGACCGTCGTCTTCAACCGTCAGGCTGGCCCGGTTGTCCTGCAAATCTAAGCTGATTTTCATTGTCTTTACGCTATAGCGCAGGGCGTTGTTGACCAGGTTATCCAGCACGCGCTCCATCAATCGCATATCCAGGGCACCGTAATCGCCGGGGGTGACGGTTGCCAGCAGCGTGCGCTGGGGGTTGACGCTCTGCACATCCTCAATATGCGTCTGCAACCAGAGCGGCAGATCGGTCATGCTGAGCGTTAGTTCGTTTTGCGGGCGGTCGAGCCGGGCGTAGGTCAGCAACTCTTCTATTAATGCTTCAAGCTGGCCGATATCGCGGTTGAGCGCCATGTGCTCTGTCCCGGTAAGGTTTTCACTCATCTCCAGCCGGTAACGCAGACGCACCAGCGGCGTACGCAGTTCGTGCGCTATGCCGTCGATCAGCTTTTTTTTACTGGCAATCAACGCGTTGATGTTATCAGCCATCTGGTTAAATGCGATGCCAAGTCGGTCAAAACTGGAACCCGCATCGAAGTGAATACGTTCGGTAAGATGCCCCTCGCCAAAGCGCTGGGCGGCTGACTCCAGTTTTAGCATGTCCTGCCAGTGGGGCCGCATCCAGATAAACACCGGAAAAGCCAGTGAAATGGCAATAAACACCATCAGCGCCATATCCAAAAGGCGCATCTGATGCAGGTAATAGAGATAAGGCACAGGCCCCACGGCCAGTACATAATGGCTACGAGGAATGCGCTGGATGAAGGTATATTTCTCATCCAGCGCCACAATATCCCCTTCGCGCAGACGCTGCCGGGCCGGGGCATCTAAATCGAAGTCTTTTAAAGGCTCAATGCGCAGATCAAACGACAGATTCAAATCCAGCTCTTTCAGGGTCTTAGCCCAGTCATGAGGCGGAATTTCCCGCAGCTCGCTGCGCATCAGATAGAGCGAGCTTTTCATTAAGTCATCCAGCGACTGCCGGCCCGCGCGTTCGGCGGTGAATTTGTAGACCAGCCCGACCAGCATGGTCATCACCAGAAAGCAGACAAACAACAAAAGATAAAATTGTACGAACAGCTTTTTCATTAAAAACCACCGAACGTTGAATATGTTAGCCACTACGCGTTTATGCTGGCAGATTACACGAATACGGTCGATGACGTAGGCATTTTGTGTATCACTCTCCGCGTTGTTCAGCGAAAATTACCGCGCCGTTATCCTCAAACGCGCCTCCAGTAACAATTAATAGACTTCTCAATTTTTTTACTTCTCTTACTATCAGAGTGGTTATTATTTCGTTAATGAGGTCTGGCTATGTTAAGTTCAACGATTCGGTCAAGTTCGGTTTTATTAAAGACGTCTTATGATGCTGATTTCATTTCCAGTGAGGACGTTCATAAAGCTATAGTTAAGGTTTTTGAAGGCTTTCCTACTGGAAGGGAGATGGCGGTTGAAATTGGCAAAGCATGGAAGAAATTTAAGGCGGATAATCCAGACGGGAGTAACCTGGTTTCCTCGCTGGCGTTCAGTTATAAGGGCTACGATATTCTTGTTGAGGGCGGGGGGGTAAAAGCATGGTACAAAATAACCGACCGCTATCAACAGATAACCACTCATGAGCTTTCTACTAAACAATCCACGTACTTTATTGAGCGGTGTGATCTTGCACAGCAGTTTAACGATATTAAAACGCTCAATCCGGATCTCGACATTGATTTCAAATACGAGCATGGTTCTGGTTATGACTCAGATTCTGAATCAGAGTATAAAGAAACACTAAACCGACTGAATCTTGATGGGCGTGACCTGAATAATGCCAACCTGAGTAACCTTGATCTGAAAAAGATTATGCTTGGATATACAAACTTAAGTGGAGCAGACCTGAGTGGTAGCGACCTTGAAGGTGCAGACCTTTGTTATGCAGAACTCATGAATGCGAACCTGAAGGGATGTAATCTGGAAAAGGCTGATTTGAGCGATGCCAGTCTGGATGGGGCCAACCTTCGCGACGTAAAGCTAAAAGGGGCTAAGTTTGACAAAACCTCTCTGAAGCAAACGGATTTTCGCGATACCGATCTGACCCACATTGCGAACGAAGAAGATATTGATTTTGAAGCCTGGGAACAGGCGATAATGGACCCCGAAATGCGGAAACATTTTGATAACGCAAAAGCCAGAACCCAGGTCGCAGAAAAGGCAGAAGCGTAAAGATGAATCTGCCTCAACTGTATAGAGATTGTCATTTTCGGCATCACATCGCTGGCTTACATTGCGTGCGTGCGAGATTTTACCCTGGCAATGAGCGTTTCCGTTATGGCCAGACCTTCCGCAACATGAGCGTCGATAACTGAAATTCCGAATTCTTTAATTAAATCAAGGAGTATTTCATAAGACTGGATCAGCTCAAGGAGAGTGAGTAGCGCTTTTTGGTCGGTGAGTGAGAGCGAGGGGCGGCTAATCGCTGTTTGATTAACAATCCACTCAAGATTGGTTTTGATGGCTTCGACCTTATCGTAACTATACATAAGTCATTGGCTTAAATCCTCATTTCAAGATTTTTGTGAAGAACATAACGGCAAGGCTTTGTTTTGTAAAAGCCGAACAACGCGTTGGCAAAAAGGACGAATGCAGGTGAGCCGGAACGGGCGGGTAGCAGTAGCGGCGCGGGTTTGCCAACGCTAGTGCCGTATGTCCCCAGAGAACGGGTATAAGGAGAGTAGGCTGTGTCCCTTAATCGTTTGAGCTATAGTAACTGTCTGTTTCCACAACATATTGAACTATGGCTCGCTACGACCTTCCTGATGAAGCATGGATTATCATCCAGCCTTTATTGCCTGCTGAACCCGTATCTCCACGGGCCGGACGCCCATGGGCTGAGCATCGTAAAATTATCAACGGTATGTTCTGGGTGTTGTGTTCCGGGGCTCCGTGGCGTGATTTACCTGAACGATATGGACCATGGAAAACGGTTTATAACCGCTTTAACCGGTGGTCAAAATCAGGTGTTATTAACATTATTTTCAACAGGTTGCTTTCGCTACTTGATGCCAGCAATCTTGTTGACTGGTCTGCTACGGCGCTGGATGGCAGCAATATCCGGGCGTTGAAATGTGCTGCCGGGGCTCAAAAAAACATCCCGATATCGCCGGAGATAATGGGCTGGGTCGCTCTCGCGGTGGTTTTGGCACCAAAATCCATCTGGCGACAGACGGAAACGGTCTTCCGTTAAACATAGTGCTGAGTCCCGGACAGGCTCACGAAAGCCAGTTCGCGCAACGTCTTCTCGACGGTATTGGTGTTCAGCGCCAGAACGGCAGCATGAAACGCCGTGGCCATGCGGTACTGGCCGACAAAGCGTACTCCGGGCATGCGTTACGCAACGAACTGAAAAGCAAAGGTATAAAAGCAGTCATTCCCCGAAAATCAAATGAGAAAATGGCATTGGATGGGCGTTCACAGCTCGATCGTAATGCGTACCGCAATCGCAACGTTGTTGAGCGATGTTTTGGTCGCCTGAAAGAATACCGTCGCATAGCGACGCGTTACGACAAAACGGCGAGAAATTATCTGGCGATGGTGAAGCTGGGCTGCATCCGGCTCTTTTATCAACGACTATATAATTAAGGGACACAGCCTAGATTAAGTATGCCTCAATTTGCCGTTTAAGCAAGGCGCGTTTGCGCAACCGGCAACGTTTCCTGGGGTATCCTCAAAAGCGCCGCCACGAACCACTAATAGACTTCTCTATTTTTTTGTACGTCGTAATCTGCCTTTTCTCCTGATTTGGATAATGAGGTAAGGATATGATTGGTCCGACCATGCAAAGCACACGTGTTCTTTCATACACAGAAGTCAGAGACGCCTGCTTTGCTGCAAGGGTGACTGATAAAGTCAATAAAGATATTATGACTGTTTTTAATTGCACGCCTTTGGCTGATGACCTGGCGAATGAAATGGGCAAAGCATGGAAAGCCTGTAAGGAGAATAATCCAAACTGGAGGGAAGAGGCGATCGCTCTGGAGGTGAAATATAAAGACTGTGATATTTTGTTAGAGAAAAAGAATATGAATTTTCCAGTGAACATTGTCGTTTTTTTATTGCGAAATGTAATCTTATAGAGCAATATAGCGATATTAAACGCCTGAATCCCGCGCTTAAAATCGCATTCGAATACGACAGCTCAGGTGGCAATGACACAGACTCTGATACCCAGTATGAGGATACCTTTAACCGTCTTAAACTCAATTCGGCACACATGGATAACGCTAACCTGAGTAACCTTAATTTGAGAGGGGTTCTGCTCGGAAATGCAAAATTGAACGGTGCAGATCTGAGTGGGAGTAATCTTAAAGGTGCAGATTTGGGTTGTGCAAAGCTCAACGATGCGAAACTGGATAACTGTAAGCTGGAAAAGGTAGATTTCACCTATGCAGAATTAGACAGGGCAAGCCTTCGCGATGTAAACCTTAAGGATGCGGTATTTGAGGGTACGTCTCTTATTAAAACGGATTTTGGCGATACGGACCTTACACAATTTGCAAACGATGAATGTGTATGTCCCGAAGAGTGGGACAACGCGATAATGAACCCGGAAATGCGCAAACGCTTCGATGAGGCGAAGGCCAGGGAAGCTGCTGCACAAACGTCAGACGAGGACATTTGAATTTGCCCCGACTCAATAAAGTAAAATAGAGCTAAATGCGTTACGCAGACAAAGGGGTCAGCTTTCCCAGGCGTGGGGGGCAAACAGATACCCTTTATTGCGTATGGTTTTGATGCGGTAGGGTTCGGTGGCGTTATCCTGTAATTTCTTGCGCAGGCGCGAAATGGCCACATCGACGCTGCGATCCATTCCATCGTAGCTGACGCCACGCAGATTCTTCAGCAGTGCGTCTCTGTCCATGATTTGCCCGGCATGGGTCGCCAGTTCCCAAAGCAGGTCAAAATCTGCCGTCGAGAGCGAAATAAGCTCGCCGGAAAGTAAAACCTGGCGGTTGACCGGATCGATAGACAAGGTGCCAAACCGCATCGCTTTATGCGGAGTCAGGGATGAAACAGGCGTTTCGCGACCAATGCTGGCACGCTGGCGCAAATGCAGACGCAGGCGGGCAAGCAGAACGGCTGGTGGGGTGGTTTTCAAAATGTAGTCGTTGGCCCCCATTTCCAGCGATAAAATATGATTCATGTCGCTGTCCAGAGAGGTCAGCAGCACGATAGGGCCATCCCACCTGGCGCGAAGATCGCGGCAAAGGGTCATGCCATCTTTGCCCGGCAGCATGATGTCCAGCAACACCAGATCGGGGTTTTCGCGCAGGACTACCTCTTCGGCACGGTCGCCGCGGGGCTCAACAATGACGTCTATATCATGTTTACCGAGATAAGCGGCAATAAGCTGACCGACTTCCGGTTCATCTTCCACATACACAATGTTGTTCATACAGCGTCTGTTATGGCGAAAAAAGCCAACATACACCGCGCCACGTAAACCTTCCATAACTCTTTCATTATTACCCCTGGTTCCGCTATTCTGCTTCCCATTGTTACTTGTTTGTTATAGGGAAAAGTATGGGGCTGGTGATTAAAGCCGCGCTGGGTGCGCTGGTGGTGGTATTGATTGGTATTCTGGCTAAAACGAAGAACTACTATATTGCCGGGTTAATCCCGCTGTTCCCGACATTTGCGCTGATCGCACACTATATTGTCGCCTCTGAACGGGGAGTCGACGCGTTGCGCACCACCATTGTGTTTGGCATGTGGTCCATCATCCCTTACTTTGTCTATCTGCTGTCGCTGTGGTATTTCACCGGTTTTCTTCGTCTCCCGCTGGCGCTGGGTGGGGCCGTGGTCTGCTGGAGCCTCAGCGCCTGGGTATTAATCTCTTTCTGGAGCCGTTTTCACTAACGCAGAGGCCGTCCCCCGTCCACCGCGAAGGTTCTGCCGGTGACGTAGCAACTGGTGAGCAGGTAATCAACAAGGTCGATTATCTCTTTCTCGCCGGGCTCGATTTTCATCAGCGATTTGTTAAGCGCCTGCTGGCGATACTCGGCATCATCGCCTTCGTTGAATAAAATCATCGCCGGGGCGATAGCGTTTACCTTCACTTCCGGGGCCAGTTTGCGGGCAAATGAGCGGGTCATATTATCCAGTGCGGCCTTGCTAGCCGCATAGGCAATATGCTTATCGCTCCCGCGCTCCACAACATAATCAGTGAAATGGATAATATCACCGGCGGCATGCCCGTGGCCGCGCAGTAGCTCCTGCAGGGCATGATTAAGCAGATAAGGCGCATTAACGTGGATCTGCATCATGCAAGAGAGCGTGTCGCAGAGCGGTACGCCTGGCTTTTCAGCCAGCCATGCGCTGGCGTTATGAATGATTGCCCGCAGTCCGTTGGTCGAGGCTTTTACCCGTTCAGCAAAAGCGAGAATACCGTCATCGGTTGAGAAATCAGCCTGAATGCAGGTCGCCCCGGCGTTTCTGAGCCCCTCAATCGAGGGATACTCCCTACGATAACTCACGATGACCGGATGGCGAAGGTTGAGAAAGTGATGGGCGAGGGCGAGGCCGATACGACGGCCTGCACCGGTAATCAGTATTGGGCGAAGCGGCGCTTTTTCCATCGTGTTCTCCATATTGTTCAACACTGGGGGAAGCTTCGCTATCCCATTAACATCCAGGTTGCGGGGGCAGCAGCAACCAGTAGCAGGACAATTAAGGCCATTTCACGGCGTTTAAGCGCCTGTTTAAGCTTATGCGTACGTCGGGCGTAAATAAACACCAGCAGCCCCGGGGCATACAACACCACCGACAGCAGAAGGTGTATTGGACCGGAAGCATACAGCAACCACAGACCGTAAATACAGGCTCCTACGCCCACGGCATAATGGGCCGGACGCGTGGCTATCTTCAGCAAATACGCGCCCACTAAGAAATAGGGTACCAGAATCATCTCTGAGGCGATGGTCAACAGGGTGTTATAATCTGAACCTGTGAGCCAGATCAGCACCAGGCAGACCTGTACGCTGATGTTGGTAAGCCACAGAGAGGCTGACGGCGCATTGTTTTTATTCTGACGGGCAAACAGGCGTGGAAACGCTTTATGCGTGGCGGCCAGAAACGGCACTTCCGCCGCCATAATTGTCCAGCTCAGATAGGCACCGCAGACCGAGACAATCAGCCCCGCGGCAATCACCACATCCCCCCAGGAACCGAGCATTTTCATCATCAGCCCGGCCATTGACGGGTTACGCATTTCTGCCAGTTCAGGACGCGCCACCACGCCCAGCGACAGCAGCGTGACCAGCAGATAGACGCTCAATGCCGCCAGCACGGCCAGCAGCGTGGCACGCCCCACATCGCGCTTATTGCGCGCGCGGGCAGAGACCACTACGGCACCTTCGACGCCGATAAACACCCACAAGGTGATCAGCATGGTATTTTTCACCTGCTCCCACACGGGAACGCCCAGCGCGAGACCGGTGAAATCGAGCTTAAACACGTCAAGACGGAAGGCGATAAACGCCAGCACAATAAACAGGCCAAGCGGCACCAGTTTGGCAAGCGTCGCCACCAGGTTGATACTGGCCGCCGTTTGCACCCCGCGTAACACCAGCCAGTGGACGATCCACAGCAGCACCGAAGCCCCCACAATGGACTGCCAGGTATTGCCATCGCCGAAGAAACGCAGTTCAGGGGTATCGGTAAAGAAGCTGATCGCCGAAAAGACAATCACCAGATACGAGACGTTCGCAATCACCGCGCACAGCCAGTACCCCCATGCGGAACAGAAGCCAATCAGCTCCCCGAAGCCTTCCCGGGCGTAGGTGAATATTCCGCCGTCGAGATCCGGGCGAATACGGGTCAGCAGCAGCATAGCGAACGCCAGCAGCAGTATTCCGGCACCGGTGATACCCCAGCCAATCATCAGGGCGGCAGGGCTTGCGACGGCTGCCATATTCTGCGGCAAACTGAATACACCCGCACCCAGCATTGAGCTTAAGACGAGCGCCGTTAACGCGCTCAGGCCAAGTTTCTTTTCCATTGGCTTCCTGTTATGAAAGGTCCACATCCAGAATAATTATTTCGCACAAGCGCATAAAAATGGTGGATCACACTAAGGCGCGGGATTTTACGGAGTGTCACGAAGTCATGCAATAAAGTGTGGCCTAAATTAGCAAAAAAGTGCCAAAAAGGCGGCATTGCGCCGCCCTCAGGAAACATTTTTGTTACTTGTACAGATCGGCGCTGATGGTCACGTTGTTACCACGTTCCTGCCACTGGCGGGTGATGTGGTAATACTTCGCCCCTTTCTTCGCTGCGCGCTTCGCGACCTGATAAGAGACTTCCGTCATGTTGCCGTAGTTGCCGGTAAATTTGATGCTGTCGAACGGCACCATCTGCGCGGCAGTGGCGTTGTTCAGCTCTTCAATTTTAGTGCCGTCTGGCAGCGACACGGAGTAACGCCCCCCCCTGGTGGACTGCGTTTCGAAGAAACGGCCCACGTCAGTGCTCGGTGCCGCCGACGTCGCCACGCCCGGGATTTCAACTTTCTTCGCTTCTTCACCGCCTTTGGCAATTGCAGCACGCCCCGCCTCGGAGTCTGCCGGGATCACATCCGGACTCTGCAGAACGCGTTTTTTCGCATCTTCTTTATAGATAAAGGCGGTAATGCGCTGGTTGCCGCCCTGGTTCGCATCAACCTGGCGCACAATGTAGAAAGCATAAGCTCCTTTCTTCTTCGCGGCTTTGGTGATTGCATCGTTCACTTCAGGCTGGCTGCGATAGAAGCCCTGAATGGTCACGGTGTCGAACGGTTCTAACAGAACTGCCTGTTCCTTTGGCAATTCAACAACGCCGTTAATGACGCGGTTGGTCGGTGCGTCAGCTTTAGGCGCGTTGTCTTTATACAGCGCAATGGTCACACGCTGATTACCGCTGTTGCCAGAATCAGACTGGTCGACGACATAAAACGAATCTGCGCCGTTTTTATCGGCGGCTTTAGATGCGGCGGCTACCGCATCGCCAATGGAATTATAACGACCCACAATGACCTTCTGGTCAAAAGGCTTTAACGCTGCCGCTTGCTCCGGCGTTAACTCTGTCGCGGCATTCGCAGACAGGGCGGTCGCAGAAAGAAGTGCGGACGCCAGGAGTGTGTTCTTAAGCTTCATAAAAATAATCCTTCGCCTTGCGCAAACCATGTACTGGTATTGTTGTAAATTTGAGACAGTCCCGATTATGGCATTTAACACCCGTCGCTGTCTGCGCCATTTTTCACAGCCTGTACTCAGGGTGAGACAGGCGGGAATGACATTTTATGATATGTTGAAAAAACAGACGTTTGACAAGCAAAACTGATAAAGCATATGACTTTTGCAAGTTAATTTAATGTTAATGGGATGATCACATATGGCGCTATATCATGTTTTTACCGCTCCGCTTGCGCGATTTATCGGTCACGGCGATGCATTTAAGGTAAATATCCCTGTCTGCGATGGCGATCGCTTATTTTTCACAGATAAAGTCAGAAATAGTGTTTTCTGAAGGTAGATCACAGGCGTTATTTTCAGTAGGTTATAGACAGTTTGTTACTATTTTATTTTCTGCGGTTAGTCATGTGTCGCTGTAATCATTCTGGTTAAAGTTGATACAAATTACGGGCATTTATCGACAAACCATCATCAAAAAAACCGATGGAAGGGAAAACTATGCGTATTGGGGTACCAAAAGAACGGTTAGCCAATGAAACCCGCGTAGCCGCGACACCGAAAACGGTGGAGCAACTACGTAAACTGGGTTTTACCGTCGCGGTTGAGAGCGGCGCGGGTAAACTGGCGAGTTTTGACGACGAGGCCTTTATTCAGGCAGGGGCAGAGGTTGTGGCGGAGGCTGAGGTCTGGCAATCTCCGATCGTTCTGAAAGTTAATGCACCGCAAGAGCGTGAGATCGCACTGCTCAATCCTGGCGCTACGCTTGTGAGCTTCGTCTGGCCGGCGCAAAATCCAGAGCTGATGGAAAAGCTGGCGGCACGCGGAGTGACTGTGATGGCGATGGACTCCGTGCCGCGTATTTCGCGTGCGCAGTCGCTTGATGCGCTGAGTTCGATGGCCAACATCGCCGGTTACCGTGCCATTGTGGAGGCTGCCCATGAATTTGGTCGCTTCTTCACCGGGCAAATCACCGCGGCAGGCAAAGTGCCGCCAGCGAAGGTAATGGTGATTGGCGCGGGCGTGGCCGGTCTTGCGGCCATCGGCGCGGCCAATAGCCTCGGCGCCATCGTGCGCGCTTTTGATACCCGTCCGGAGGTGAAGGAACAGGTGCAGAGCATGGGCGCTGAATTCCTTGAGCTGGATTTTAAGGAACAGGCGGGCAGCGGCGACGGTTACGCGAAGGTGATGTCCGAAGCCTTTATTAAAGCAGAAATGGCGCTGTTCGCCGCGCAGGCGAGAGAGGTCGACATTATTGTCACCACCGCGCTGATCCCAGGTAAACCGGCGCCGAAGCTGATTACCCGCGAAATGGTTGACGCCATGAACCCGGGCAGCGTGATTGTCGATTTGGCGGCGCAGAACGGCGGAAATTGTGAGTACACCGTGCCGAACCAGGTGACCACCACCGCCAACGGCGTGAAGGTGATAGGTTATACCGACCTGCCGGGTCGTCTGCCTACACAGTCTTCTCAGCTGTACGGTACCAACCTCGTTAACCTGCTGAAGCTGCTTTGCAAAGAGAAAGACGGCAACATCATCGTGGATTTCGACGATGTGGTGGTGCGTGGCGTCACGGTTGTGCGCGACGGTGAAATCACCTGGCCTGCGCCGCCTGTTCAGGTTTCCGCGCAGCCTCAGGCTGCGCCAAAAGTCGCGCCTGCAGCGAAAGAGCCTGCTAAGCCGGCTTCACCATGGCGTAAATACGCGATCATGGCGCTGGTTATCATTCTTTTCGGCTGGCTGGCAGACGTCGCGCCGAAAGAGTTCCTCGGCCATTTTACCGTCTTTGCGCTCTCCTGCGTGGTGGGTTACTACGTAGTATGGAATGTCTCGCACGCGCTGCATACGCCGCTGATGTCGGTCACTAACGCCATCTCGGGGATCATTGTGGTGGGGGCATTACTGCAAATTGGTCACGGCGGCTGGGTAAGTTTCCTGAGCTTTGTCGCGGTGCTGATCGCCAGTATCAATATTTTCGGTGGTTTCACCGTGACTCAGCGCATGCTGAAAATGTTTCGTAAAGGCTAAGGGGTAGCATATGTCTGGAGGATTAGTGACAGCCGCATACATTGTTGCTGCAATCCTGTTTATTTTCAGTCTGGCGGGACTTTCCAAACATGAAACGTCTCAACAGGGGAATAACTTTGGTATCGCCGGGATGGCGATCGCGCTAATTGCCACTATCTTCGGGCCGGATACCGGTAACGTAGCATGGATCCTGGTGGCGATGATCATTGGTGGCGCAATCGGCATTCGTCTGGCGAAACGCGTCGAAATGACCGAGATGCCAGAACTGGTGGCCATTCTGCACAGCTTTGTGGGGCTGGCGGCGGTGCTGGTAGGCTTCAACAGCTACCTGTATCACGAGCCGGGTATGGAACCTATTCTGGTGAATATCCACCTGACGGAAGTGTTCCTTGGCATCTTCATCGGCGCCGTGACCTTCACCGGTTCGATTGTGGCGTTCGGCAAGCTGCGCGGGAAGATCTCATCTAAACCCCTGATGTTGCCAAACCGTCATAAGCTGAACCTCGCCGCGCTGTTGGTGTCGTTTGTGCTGCTGGTTATTTTCGTGCGTACCGAAAGCGTAGCCGTGCAGGTGTTGGCGATCCTGGTGATGACTGTTATCGCGCTGGCGTTCGGCTGGCACCTGGTGGCATCCATCGGTGGGGCAGATATGCCGGTGGTCGTTTCGATGCTGAACTCCTACTCC
Source organism: unidentified bacterial endosymbiont (assembly GCF_918797525.1). NCBI lineage: Bacteria > unidentified bacterial endosymbiont. The sequence continues at coordinate 2,257,853 of NZ_OU963893.1, forward strand.
GGTTGGGCGGCGGCGGCGGCAGGCTTTATGCTGAGTAACGATCTGCTGATCGTCACCGGTGCGCTGGTCGGCTCTTCCGGTGCGATCCTGTCCTACATCATGTGTAAGGCCATGAATCGCTCGTTTATTAGCGTTATTGCGGGCGGCTTCGGGACGGATGGTTCTTCCTCAGGCAGTGATGAGGAAGTGGGCGAGCATCGTGAAATTTCAGCCCAGGACACCGCAGAAATGCTGAAAGAGTCGCACACGGTTATCATCACCCCAGGCTATGGCATGGCGGTGGCGCAGGCTCAGTACCCGGTGGCGGAAATTACCGAAAAACTGCGCGCCCGCGGGATCAAGGTTCGCTTCGGTATTCACCCGGTAGCGGGGCGACTGCCTGGTCACATGAACGTGCTGCTGGCTGAGGCAAAAGTGCCTTACGACATCGTGCTTGAGATGGATGAAATCAACGATGATTTCTCTGAGACTGATACCGTGTTGGTTATCGGTGCTAACGACACCGTGAACCCGGCGGCGCAGGACGATCCAGGTAGCCCAATTGCGGGTATGCCGGTGCTGGAAGTGTGGAAGGCGCAGAACGTGATTGTTTTCAAGCGTTCGATGAACACTGGTTATGCCGGTGTGCAGAACCCGCTGTTCTTTAAGGAGAACACCCACATGCTGTTTGGCGACGCCAAAGCCAGTGTGGATGCCATTCTGAAAGCCCTCTGATCGTGGGAAAAGCCCGGCGGCGCAAGTTTGCCGGGCAAAAAAACCGCTGGTTTTCCCGGCGGTTTTTCGTTTTACGGCTCAATCATCCTCTGGATCGTCCAGCTCAACCGGCGTTTGATACTCATCCGGCTTAATGACCAGCAGGTCACAACGCAGGTGGTCAATTACCTGCTCGGCGGTATTGCCGAGAAACGCGGCGGAAATGCCGGTACGCCCAATGGTTCCCAGCACCACAATCCCGGCCTGCAGATGTTCCGCCAGATCCGGGATCACCTCTTCAGGCAAGCCTTTTTCGACGTGCGTCATTTTCTCATCGATACTGAATTTTTGACGTAGCGCTTTCATGGCCAGCAGATGTTGGCCCCGGATGGCGTCGTTATAGACGCTCGGGTCAAATTCTGGTAGCTCAATGGCGATGTTGATCGGGGTCACGGGATACGCGCCAACCAGATGCACCTCGGTGTGGTTAACCTGTTCGGCAAGCTGGAGCGTCTCCTTCACCAGTTTCTCATTCAGTGAATTATGGTAATCCTCTTCACTGGCGAGGTTTACCGCTACAACGGCTTTACCGCCTTCTGGCCACGGCTGATCTTTCACCATCCACACCGGACAAGGGCATTTACGCAGCAGGTGCCAGTCGGTTGGCGTGAAGATAACCGATTCCAGTTTATCGTGCTGGTGCGCCATTTTCAGCAACAGGTCGTGCCCGCTCGCAACAATCTCCTGGATAATGGCTTCGAAGGGCCGGTTGTGCCAGACCACTTTTATGTCGATAGGCACGCCTGCGTCGATGTAATACTTCGCCTGTTCGCGGATCCACGCGGTACGTTGGCTAATCACTCCCTGACGCATAGCGGTGCGCTCGTCAGGCGACAGAAGGGTGGTCATCTCATACGAAAAGTCATAGATCGGTAAAAATGCTTTGATTTTGCCGCCAATCCGTTGATGTAAATACACAGCACGTCGTAATGCTGGCTGATCGTCCTGATTGGGATCGATAGCCACCAGCATATTTTGATACTTTGCCATACAGGTCTCCTTACTGCTATCACCACAGTCTGTAAGTAAAAGAGTAACCTATATATCTTGAATGAAACAGGGGGGGAAGTTTTGCCAGATCAATAAATCAGGAAATTTATCGATCTGGCGTGAATGCGAAGGGATTACGCTACGCTACGTTGCGAGCGTGTCCGGCGAGCACCGCCAGCGCCTCACCGTTTTCGATGGTGATGTACTTACCTTTAACGGCCAGCATTCCGCTTTTCTGGAAACGCCCCAGCAGACGGCTGATGGTCTCAACGGTCAGACCCAGGTAGTTACCGATATCGCCACGCGTCATCGTCAGACGGAACTCGCGTGGGGAGAAGCCCCGCTCGGCGAAACGACGGGAGAGATTATAGATAAACGCCGCCAGACGTTCTTCTGCATTCTTTTTGGAAAGTAGCAGGATCATGTCCTGATCGCCTTTGATCTCACCGCTCATCAGACGCATCATCTGTTGGCGCAGGTTCGGCATTTTGCCGGACAGATCGTCCAGGGTTTCAAACGGGATTTCGCACACCATAGAGGTTTCCAGCGCCTGAGCAAAGCTCGGGTGGTGGCCAGTGCCGATGGCATCAAAGCCTACCAGGTCACCCGCCAGGTGGAAGCCGGTGATCTGCTCATCGCCTTGTTCGGTGATGGTGTAGCTCTTGATGGTGCCAGAACGGATAGCATAGAGCGACTTCAGTTCGTCTCCCGCTTTAAACAGCGTCTGCCCTTTCTGAATCGGTTTTTTACGCTCGATGATATTATCAAGCTGATCGAGCTCATGTTCATTCAGGGTAAAAGGGATACAGAGCTGGCTAATGCTGCAATCCTGGCAATGGATAGCACAACCGCCAGACTGAATGCGTCGTATAATTCGCTTTTCCGGGATCATAGGTTCGCTCAAGCCTTAATTGATATTGGTCAATTTTAACATCTTTTTGTTAAGTACGTAAGCCTGGTAATCCATCAATAAGGGCATGAGACGGCAATGTGTAGCCATCTTCTTGAAATTCCACAGCTTGATTAAGGATTTCTATCCTAACTGAAAGAAAATTAAGCACAAAAAGCCTGGGATCTAAAGCAACAAATACCCTTCATGCCGCAGTAACCACTGTTTGCGCTGCACGCCTCCGGCATAGCCCGTCATGGTGCCGTTGCGGCCGATCACGCGGTGACAGGGAACCACAATACTGACAGGGTTGGTGCCATTGGCCGCGCCTACCGCGCGCGCAGCACCTTCCCGACCGAGCAGCGCCGCGAGCTGACCATAGTGCATCACCTGTCCGCACGGGATGCTACGTAATGCCTGCCATACTTCACGCTGGAAGGGGGGTGCCGGCGGTGGTTGTTGGCAGGTCATTAATGCTGCTCAGTTCGCCCTCGAAATATGCGGCAAGCTTGTCGCTCAGCCCGCCCGGGTTAGTGGCGCTAATACGCTCAAAACCTTGCATGCGGTAATGAACGGCGAGCAGCGCTTCCATGCGGTCGCTGTGCTCCTCCCATTCGACGGCACGCAGGTTAAACTGCTCATCAGCGATAACCCACAGCGCCCCAAGCGGCGTTGCAATTTTATCTTCGAGTAATTTCAGCATCCTCTTTCCTTTAATTCAGCCGTGGGTGGAATCCCGGTCCTCTTTGCAGGTCGACAAGATACCATGCAGACGCATTACCAGCCATACTCCTAAAAAGCTAAGCGATACGATCATGAATTTAGGGTTAAAAAAGCGGTTGTCGTATTTTTCCGGGAAGGGCATTCGTCGGTAGGGTAAATAAATTAATGAACCGCGCAATTATAACGGAATGATGCTGACTTTGCGTGAGGGTTATTATCAACAGCTACAGGATATATTTTATTATCGTTGGTAAATACTACGGGCAGACTTTGTCTGCGAGAGCATCACTTCCTGCATGACTGTGGTCACATAAAGTATATTTATCAACGTATTATTTAATTCAGTGTTACGGGGTGATTCGTTAATCATACAATTCGGAATGGATGGTAAAAATAAAATAAAAACAATAAAAAAATAGAGTCTGTCCGACATCAGGCAGACCCCACAGTATACACAGCAGTGCATCCTTTCGCGGACCCTACGTCTTTTATCCATTGTGCAGGTGTATTTAGTTATAACAGCTTTCTCTTAAAAAGATAGGCGGCTGAGTGATTGTTTTCACGATTTTTTAACGTAAATTTTTGAGTTAACCGAGGCTGAAGTTTTAGTTAAGGTTTGTTGAAATATTAATTCATATGTATTTTATATATTCACCACATCAATATATTGCATTCCCTGACGTCGGGAGTTATTGAGAGGTGCATCTGGCGCAGGTATAGTACAGGCTCAGTTGTAGCCGGAGGAATTCCATGAACCCTGACGACAAATCACTTTTTCTCGACGCCATGGAAGATGTCCAGCCCCTGAAGCGCTGTACGGATATTCACTGGCAGCAGAGCCGCAACGCGCGGGTACGCCAGGAGATTGATACCGAGCAGCTCGATAACTTTCTGACGCTGGGTTTTCTGGAACTTCTGCCGCTTGATGAGCCTCTGGCGTTCCAGCGTGAAGGCGTACAGCAGGGGGTTATTGATAAACTGCGTTCAGGCAAATACTCCCGCCAGGCCAGCTTAAACCTGCTACGTCAGCCCGCCGAGCGTTGTCGGCAGATGCTCTATTCCTTTATTCGTCAGGCCGAACGTGACGGGCTGCGCAATCTGGTCATCGTTCATGGAAAAGGGCGTGAACCACATTCCCATCCCAACGTGGTGCGCAGCTACCTGTCGCGCTGGTTGACGGAGTTCGTGGAAGTGCAGGCGTTCTGCGTGGCACTGCCGCACCATGGCGGCAGCGGGGCATGTTATGTCTCATTACGTAAATCCGACGAAGCAAAACAAGAAAACCGGGAACGGCTCGCAAAGCGCAGCCGTTAGTGCATTGATGCAGGGGTTACACAACCACTCTCTGTGAGGTAGGTCAACATGAACAGCATTGAAAAAAGCGGGACGTTCACGCTCGGGACGCATACGGTAAAACGACTTGGCTATGGCGCCATGCAGCTGGCAGGACCCGGGGTTTTTGGCCCACCGAAAGACAAAAATGCCGCACTGGCGGTGCTTCGCGCGGCCATGAGCGCGGGGGTGAATCACATTGATACCAGCGATTTCTACGGTCCCCACATCACCAACCAGCTTATCTGCGAGGCGCTGCACCCGTACCGGGACGATCTCACTATTGTGACCAAAATCGGCGCCCGACGCGGCGGTGATGGCGCCTGGCTACCGGCCTTTTCCGCGCAGGAACTGACGCAGGCAGTACATGACAACCTGCGCAATTTACAGTTAGACGTGCTGGATGTGGTTAATCTGCGGATAATGTTTAGCGCCCACGGGCCAGCGGAAGGATCGATTACAGAACCCCTGACCACCCTGGCAGAGCTGCAACAGCAGGGGCTGGTTCGTCATATCGGGTTGAGCAACGTAACGGCCAGTCAGGTTGCCGAAGCGCAGAAAATGGTGTCTGTCGTCTGCGTACAGAACATGTACAACATCGTGAACCGCAGCGATGATGCGCTGCTGGATGCCCTGGCGCAGCAGGGGATTGCCTATGTGCCATTCTTCCCGCTCGGCGGTTTTACGCCACTACAATCTTCCGGGCTGCAGGCAGTAGCAGACGCGCTCGGCGCAACGGCTATGCAGGTTGCGCTGGCATGGCTCCTGCAGCGTTCACCGAACATTTTGTTGATCCCCGGCACCTCATCCGTTTCGCACCTGCAGCAGAACCTGGCAGCGGCAGAGCTGGTTTTACCGCCTGACGCCGTCGCGACCCTGAATGCGCTGGTGGATTAACACCCGGTTTTACGCCCGATAACCGCCGAAGGCTATCGGGCATATTTCGCGATCCGATAACGCTGCCGACGTCTCTGTCTGACTTTTTAGTCTGTGTAATACCAGGGCTTCCGCCACGATCTCCTGCTTATTTTTACGCGTCTCATAGGCAGTGATCCTGATGTACTATAGCAAACATCCTCTGAACATAACCTTGTTAATTTGTGCTGTGAAATATGCTTTCCCACGCTTTAAAAGTCAATGATTAGTGATGGGGGTAGGCTTTTTATTTGATTTTTCTTTTCCGTTAAATCATTTAAAAGTGATGCCTAAGTGTTTTGTCTTTGACGTTCTTTAACGACAGGGAAGGCGAAAAAGGTCTTTCCCGTTATTTGGTGGCTATTGCGCCCGGGGAGCACTTTGGGGACTATGGGCGTTATCACAACGAGAGGGGAATAATATGGACTTTAAGGCAGTCAAATTGCAGGTGACCAACGCGCCGCCGATTTTTTCGGATGTGGCTCCCGTTCCGCTCACGGACGCCACGCTGCAGGTCAGGAAAGAGAAACTCCTTACACGCATGGTGGAAGAGGGGTTCGATGCGCTGATTATTTACGCCGACAAAGAACACGGTAGCAACTTTGAATACCTGACCGGTTTCATTCCCCGGTTTGAAGAAGGGCTACTGATACTGAAGAAAAACGGTGAGGCGACCGTTATTCTCGGCAATGAAAATCTCAAAATGGCGGCGCACTCACGTATTCCGGTGACGCTAAAGCATAGTCCCTACTTCTCATTACCTAATCAGCCCATGGATAACGACAGGCCGCTGGATGCATTGTTCAGGGAGACAGGACTACCGGTCATGGACCGCATCGGGTTAGTCGGCTGGAAACTGTTTACCTCTGAGCACGCGGATAACAAACAGCTCTTCGATATTCCGGCCTTTATTGTTGATGCCATCCGTCACAGCACTCCGGCTGATGCACGTTTAGAAAATGCCGCCCACCTGTTTATTGGCGGAGATAACGGCGCCCGCATCACCAATAATGCTAACGAAATCGCCCACTATGAATATGGCGCTAACCTTGCTTCAACCTGCATCCTGAACGCGATGAATGCCGTCGAACCTGGTATTCGCGAGGCGGAGCTGGGGAGTTATCTTACGGCAGAAGGTCAGTACAATACGGTGGTGACCATCGCCGCAGGCGGACAGCGCTTTGAAAAAGCCAATCTTTACCCGACGTATAAACCGCTGCAGCACGGCCAGCCGCTTTCGATGACCACTGGCTTCAAAGGGGGGTTATCGAGCCGTACCGGGTTTATTATCGCCGATGAAGGGGAGCTGCCGGAGACGCAGAAAGATTACCTCGACCGGGTGGCTAAACCCTATTTTGCGGCGGTAGTGACCTGGCTTGAAAATATACGTATCGGCATGGCTGGCGCTGAGATATATACCCTGATGGAGTCCGTGCTGCCGAAGGCGAAATATGGCTGGCACCTGAACCCGGGCCATCTCAGCGCTGACGAAGAGTGGATGTCATCGCCCATTTTTGCACGCTCCGCGCAGACGCTGAAAAGCGGTATGATCCTGCAGATTGACATTATTCCGTCCGTGAAAGGCTATACCGGTACCAGTGCGGAAGAGTGTATTGCGCTGGCGGACAAGGCGCTGCAGGCAGACATTGCACACGCGTTTCCGGAGCTATGGGCGCGCATTGAAACCCGTAAGCGTTATCTCACCGATGTGCTTAACATTAAGCTGAGCGAGGATGTTATCCCGCTCTCCAGCACGGTGGCCTATTTGCGACCGTTCTTCCTTGCGAAAGATAAAGCCTTCACCTGCTAAGCCAGCATGGGCGTGTTTCAGCGCCCATTCTTAGCGTGCTGATGATTAATTTACCTCGACTATACAGAACGATACGGTATTTATGATACGTTCTCACAGGTTAGCTTATGGGTAATTAATGATTTGTGGGGGAATATGCGGGCATTTTATTCTGGCCGGTATCTACGCTGGTTTTGTATTTTACTTTTTCCGGTTAATGGTTATACCAGGGCTGATGGCGAATATCTGGATATGATCAGCTTTCATACGCCAAGTTCATCAGGCTTTCGCACCATAGATATTTTTGATACGGGCTTTGTTGGGGCTAAAATAACCATGAGCAGTAATAGCCCCTATCTGAATCTGAATAATTTACGCTTCAGTGTGAATCAAACGTGGTTAAAGATTGAAAATCACACAGAGGGGAGGGTGACGATAAAAATGGTCAGGCAGCCCAGCTATAATGAACGTTATGTGACGATGACCATTGAAAATATAAAGAACGGAGAGCTTAACCACAGACAGTTCAGGTTAGATAACTGGCTTACAGGCGATGGTGCGACGGGTGATTCTCTGGCAAGCGCGCGAGAGCGTTGTCATCGACATGGCGGCAGACTGCTCAATAAACGTGAATTTAAAAATATAGCCTATAACTGGTTTGGTATAAGTCACGGAACCGTTAAAGAAAGATACCCTGCATCTTATGTGTTTAACGAATCCTCTTTGTTGAGCGGTGGGTTTTGGGTCAAGGAAGGAAAGGCCCTGCATCTTCATACGGCCCAGAAATATGATGGAGCAAGAATAACAACGTTGTGCCGTTACGAATATTAAAGAAATGGGTTCAATTACCGAGGTAACTGAACCCATTCTCACAGCAAAACCATCTTAGGTTACTGGCTTGTCTTACATAGTCTGAACAGTACAGCCAAAACGGCAGTAACAAAGGCAGTAATCGTCCCGAAAATGATAACTTTGGTGATAGCTTCCCGATAGTGTGCTATCACCTCTATCTTCATTGACAGTTCGCCGATAAAGCCAATAGATAAAACCCACATAAAGGCGCTGATAACGCTAACGAAATAAAAACGTAAAACTTTGTTCGAGTTATTGCCAATTAACATTGGGGTTATGACGCGGACAAAGGGGATAAACCGCGATAAGAACATCGAAGAGATCCCATATTTGCTGACCAGTTCAGCCGCTTTCTCCAGTTTACTGAGCGGCACGACTCTGTTCAGATGTCGCATAACCGGAGAGGTCCTTAGCCAATAGCCTTGCCAGTATGCCAATATCGACCCTAGCCCGGCCGCAATGGGCAAATAGATGAAAATAACTTCCATCCCGATAACGCCCAGTCCCACCAGCGCCCCCGTCATAAAGACCAGGCTATCCCCGGGCAGAGGCAGAAATAACACCGCAGACTCCAGCATTAATATTATGCAAATCATGAGTACTAATAAGCCTAACATATCAGAGTGCGCTAGCTTATCGAGGTCATGTTCCCAGATAGCTAAGAGTATTTCATGCATAGTTGAGCCTCTAACGTAGGGTTTGGCAATACAATATTTTCCGGGGTTAAGGCCTTCGTTACGGCGCTGCTCATCAATTCGCGTTATGGAAAATATTTTTAATAACCCGATGAATTTAAAAATGATTTTGTCATAATTTTTTGTACTAAAGTGCTTAAAAAATAAATGTTTTGGTAAATAATCGATTCTTAAGTAAATTACGTAAAGGTTTTTCTGTGGATCAACCCTCTGATTATGTTTTAGCAAATTTTTGTACATGATATGTAAAAAATCTTCTGCTATCGCCTGACACGATTCAGCCTTGCTGGTCCGGACGTCTCATCCGTTCAAACGAATATTACCTAACGCTGAGTAAATCAGCATAACGGGTGGTATATCGGGGTGAGAGCATTTCCCGCTTCATCTGCCATTTTTGCTGAATACCCTGTCCTGCGAAGTAGAGCGTTCTACGACCCTTTTCAGCATTCAGTTGGTCTAATACTTCCATTAGCTGTTGGCTATTTTTCCGTGGAGCGCTGCCGTCAAACAGATTGAGTTGTGCGACTCCCTGGCTATAAAAATCGCCCAGCATCACTCCGGCTTTCTGGTACCGACACCCTTTTTTCCAGACTGCATCCAGGCAACGAACTGATGCCCCGATGATATCCCGACTATCCTGAGTCGGTGTGAGCAGTTTTACCGAAGCGCTATTACCATAATAAGGTTCGTTGAGCGTGAAGGGTGAGGTTTTAACAAATACGGAGATAAACCGGCAATGCTGATGCTCATGGCGAAGTTTCTCTGCTGCCCGGACCGCGTAACTGCAGATGGCCTGACGCATATCCTCATATTCTGTGATAAAACCGCCGAACGAGCGCGAACAGACGATTTCCTGCTTTACTGGCGCAAACGCTTCCAGCTCAAGGCACGGTTCCCCCCGCAATTCACGCACCGTCCTCTCCAGCACAACGTTAAAGTGTTTTCTGATGAAGCGGATATCGGCATCCGCCAGTTGCAACACGGTTTTGATACCCATGGCTTCGAGGTGCTTCGTGAGCCTCCGGCCTACACCCCAGACCTCGTCTACCGGCAGGGCTGCCATCAATCTTCTCTGACGATTCACATTCGACAGGTCTACTACGCCCCCCGTCTGTCGTTGCCATCGTTTAGCCGCGTGATTTGCCAGTTTCGCCAGGGTCTTTGTGGGGGCGATCCCCACGCCCACGGTGAGATGAGTGTGTTGCAGAACAGTCGCTCTCATTTCATGGCCAAAGTCGGAAAGATCGCGACAATTGCGCACGCCTGTAAGATCGCAAAAGATCTCATCAATTGAATATATTTCGCTACGAGGAGACATCTCTTCCAGCGTGTTCATCACCCGGTTGGACATATCAGCGTAAAGTTCATAGTTACTACTGAAACAGACCACACCATGATGCCTGAAGAGATCTTTCTGTTTGAAGTATGGTTCACCCATTTTGACAAAGGGTTTTGCTTCAGCTGAGCGAGAGATGACGCAGCCGTCGTTGTTTGACAAAACGACGACCGGCCGGCCCTTGAGATCCGGGCGAAAAACGGTTTCGCAGGAAGTATAGAATGAGTTCACATCACACAGTGCAAACATAGTCAGCTCGCCGCTTTCACGATATAGGTCACTACCCCGAAAACCTCAAGATTGTCTTCGCTGCCTATCAGAATTGGCTTGTAAGCGGGATTTTCAGGCTTGAGCATGACAACAGGATGCAACTGCAAGCGTTTAACCGTGAACTCACCGTCGACGGCAGCAATGACAATGCTGCCATGTTCGGCCTTGCGGGAGCTATCCACTACCAGCAAATCGCCTTCGCCAATACCGGCTTCACTCATTGAGTCGCCGCTGGATTTGACGAAGTAGGTCGCACTGGGGTGCTGAACCATAAGTTCGTTCAGATCAATACGACGCTCAACATAGTCCTGCGCTGGGCTGGGAAAACCGCAAGGAACAAGGTCATTAAACATAGGGAGCGCCACTATCTGGCGTAGCTCAGTAGGTGTGAAAAACTGCATTATAATCACCGTTAATGTTTACTGTATATGTATACAGTATTGTGGATAGGTAGCAGAGATCAAGAGAAGCATACGTTAGAGCGCTCTGATGCTGCTGGAGAAGGGCGAAGATCCTATCCAAAATTGTTGGCTGCAAAAACCAATAAGCCTTTATATTTATGCGCGTTTATTCATACTAACGAAATAACCGGTTTATTTTTGTACAGATGGTTAACCTGTTGATTCTCATGATCTTAAAAAATAATGGAATTATCGCGTGAATTATAACCAGTGACATATATTAATAGCATGATAACTAAATTATAATTCTTTTACATCCGGTAGCCCGCTGAGGTTAAAATGCGTTTAATTGTCATGTTGTTAAGCTTTGGGGTCACCTCACAGGTCTGGGCTGGTGAACTTCCTAAACCTGTCGGTAACGTCCTTTTAACTCTGTCCGGTAATATAAAAAATACCAATCAGGACGGTAAAGCCGTTTTTGATATCGCCAGCCTTGAAAAACTGGGCATGGTTAGTTTCCAGACCGCCTCACCCTGGTATAATGGACGTACAACCTTTACGGGTATTCCACTGCAAAAGCTTATGGACCATGTGGGAGCTAAAGGTTCGGTTGTTAAAGTGACTGCGCTCAATGATTACACGACGGAACTTTCTCTCAGTGATTTCAAAAAATACAATGTTATCCTTGCATTAAAAGTCAACGGAGAATATATGCGTATCCGTGACAAAGGCCCTTTTTTCATTGTCTATCCTTATGACAGCATACCTGAGCTGAATAATCAGATTTATTATTCAAGATCCGCGTGGCAGGTCAGCAGAATGAATATTGAGTAGGAGTTCAGAAGAAGATCATGAACAGAATACTGGCTGGCATCATATTTTCCCTTTTTATCGCGACCGGATATATTTCTTTCCTTGTACATGAAAGGCAACAAGAGTTACAAAAGCTGACTCATTACACCGATTCCTGGTCTGCTGCACAGCTGGTACCAGAATATTACCGATTCGAATCATGGCTTGGTCTTTACACTATCGATGATACTATCACGCTCGATACGGTACGCCTGCGTCTCGATATTATGCTGAGCCAGAGTGATTTAGTGAACGGGGGTGATTTGGGGCATTATATCGACAGTAACAAAGCACATCATGATCTGGCTGGACAACTCGAAAAGACGCTTCACTATCTGGATCTTCACCTTGAAAAAATGAATCATTCAGAACTCCAGTCATATTTAAAAGTTATGCATACGCTTGATGCGCCGCTGAGCCGCCTTTCATCCGGTGCATTAAACAAGGATGTGAATTCGATTAATAATGCCAACCTCAAAATCCAGACGCTGTACTATATTTATTCAGCAATGTCGGTACTGCTGATAATACTGAGTGCGATCCTCGGAGTGCTGATATTTTATCAGAACAGAAATATTCTGAAGGCGCATCTTCAGGTTAAAAGCCTTGCTGAGGAACTCCAGAAGTCTAAAGAAAAATTGCAAATCCAAAATGCGAAGCTGGAGTATGACGTCTACCATGACTCTCTTACGGAGATGAGTAACCGCCATTATTTTTGGGGAAATTTAAATAAAACCATCGAGTTAGCCAGGAAAAATAATGACGCTGTGACGGTAATGTTGTTCGATTTAGATCGCTTCAAAGAGGTAAATGACACCTATGGTCATGATGCGGGTGATATGTTGTTACGCCAGATCTCCCGGCGCCTGATTTCGATGGGCCTGACGTCAGATACGCTTTATCGATTAGGTGGGGATGAATTTGCATTCCTCTCATGTGGCCTGACAGAGAGCTGTGCCGTTTCCCGCGCCCAAAAAATATGTGATGCTATCAACCAGCCCTACACGATTTATAACACCATTATAAATATAACCACCTGTGTTGGGATTGTTATCTCTGAGACCGAACGCCGCTCTGATTATCTGTATAAATTTGCCGATCTGGCCCTTTATGAAGCCAAAAATGAAGGTTCCGGAAAAATAAAAGTCTTCCGTCAACGCATGTTAGACAAGCTGCAGGAGAGCAGAACGCTTGAGCATGATATGGCGTCGGCCTTAGTGAATAAAGAGTTCGTGGTTTATTATCAGCCGATTGTTGACTCGTTCAACCGGGAAATTTACAGCTACGAGGCTCTTATCCGTTGGATGCATCCTGTAAAGGGCCTCCTGTCGCCGGATAGCTTTATTCCCGTTGCGGAAAAAACAGGCATGATTAATGCGATGGGGAAATTTATGCTTGAAATGGCCTGCAGGGAAGCCGCTGGCTGGGCGGTTCCGACGAAAATTTCAGTCAACGTTTCACCTGTTCAGCTAAGCAGCAAAGCCTTTGCCGGCATTGTGCTGTCTATTCTGAAAGATACAGGACTGCCGGCAGACCGACTTGAGCTGGAAGTGACGGAGTCCTCTCTGTTTACCGAGAATCATACGCCGATGAATACCCTTAATAAGCTCAGAGCCCTGGGCGTAAAAATCTCCATCGATGATTTTGGAACGGGATACTCTTCGCTTTCGCGGCTGAGCAGGCTTGCCTTTGATAAAATTAAAATAGATAAATCCTTTGTGCATTCGATATCGACACAGGAAGACGCCCTTAATATTATCAAACTCATTACGGGCATGGCGAAAACACTTAATATGAAGGCCGTGGCAGAAGGTGTTGAAACGCAGGAGCAACTGGAAAGCCTTCAGGCGCTGGGCTGTGATTTCGCACAAGGTTATCTGTTCGGAAAACCTCAGCCTTATGTCGATGAGAAAATCAGGAACGGGTAAACTATTCCGTTTACGTTTTGTCATTAACTGATGAACAACAGCCCGTGTGAGCGGCAGACTCCTTGACTACTTCTTCTTATTCATCATCGACTTCAAATCGGCAAAGGGGTTAAACGTGGCGACACCCATATCCTTTTGCGCATCTTCACCGGCCACTACGGCGGTGCCGTAAAGATCGGCTTCAGTGTATTTCGAATGTTCATGGTCGTGGCAAAACAGACACAACAGCTCCCAGTTACTGCCATCGTCCGGGTTGTTGGTGTGATCGTGGTCGATATGGTGAACCGTCAGTTCACGCAGGTTAGAATAGACAAACTCCCGCGAGCAGCGACCGCACACCCAGGGGTAAATTTTTAACGCTTTCTCACGGTAGCCACTTTCCAGGCGCGCGTAGTTTTTGGGGATCAGAGCCATTGCTGATAGTACCTGTCATAAAAAATATGCCGTCAATATATCCCATAGATAAGGGAAGGGGAAATCTTCCCTGCATCAAAGCGTAAATGTCCCTTTCTGCGTATATACCCGTCATACTTCAGGTTGCATGTGCGTTGGCTGCACACGTTCACTCCAGTTACGTACTTATGTACGCTCCCGGGGATCTACTTCCTTGCCACCTTCCTGCAACTCGAATTATTTAGGGTATATGCCCTTCCTCGGGAACTGTTGCAAAATGCGTGTAGAGGTTGCCTTTAATGTTAGTGAAAAGTGTTATGTTTCAAAGTCTGAGGTCACCAGACGCATCTCGCTCAGGGATGCCCAAAATAAAATGATCTGGTCTGATCTTGCCGTCGCTTTGGTGGGGCCAGAATATACACGAAATATCAATGAATCCGTAGATAACCCTATTATGAAATTAGGGGGCGGGGAAATATGATACCGTCAAGTTCAATCGTTATAACTCCTGCACAGATATTATGTGTAAATTTACAGTGGATATTTTATGATGCCTTTACACGTTGGAAACACATCTTTTCCCGCCACAATCAGCGACAATCATGTTAACCGTATCGCCCGTTCAGATACCCCTGTTGAAATAAGCATCTGGAAAAAAATTGAGGGTTTTTTTTGCTCAACGCGAAAGCCTGAAGCGCTGAAGTGCATTCAGCAGATTTGTCACCTGCCGCCCGGAACGAAGCGGGAGGACGTAGCTGACAGTTTTGAACAGCTCTGGACGCTCGCGTATTCCGGATCAAAAGTAAACATTCAGTTCGACAGGCACGGAGAAAACCACTTCTGTATCCTTGATGCAGAAGGTCAAGAGATGCTTTCCGTCACCTCTGATGAAGCCGGAGAGTATTCCGTGAAAATGCAGGGATACAATGAAACACGAGAGTCAACACCCCACACTTTGAACTTATCCGACAGAGAAGAAATCGTGTCCCATGGCTGGAAAGGTAATGGTGCGCCGGGGAATTCCTGGCAGCCGCGCACAACGCTTTCCCCCACCATAAATCCAAACCAGACAGTACAGGGCGGGACCTTTATACAGTTTGCTGATGACCCCACAGAGCCGCTGGCGCTTAATCAGTTAACTCTTAATTCCGATGCGAGAGTTAAACGTAACAATGAGGCGAAGCAAAATTGTAATACATCAGACCTCTCTGATAAACTACGTTACTATTCAGATGAGTTTTTCAGGCTCAGGAGTGAAGATAAAACGTCTATTTTTAATAATCTGGAGAATATCGTTACTAAAGCTAAAACCAATAACACTATTTCTTCAGACGAAGTTCTTAAGGCAAAAACTTTGGTTAGACATTTAATAACAAAGGAGAGTGAAGCGTTAAATCAGCTCAATCAGTACAATAAAATTGTTGAAGATAGCAAGGGGGTCATTGAAAATTTCTGGTGGGAAAACAAGGAATATAATTATAAAGAGACCAACAAGAGATTAAATGAGGATATAACAACAAAAAAATCCCAGGTTGACAACATGGAAAAGATATGTGATGTTTTTCAGGATGCTAATCTGACAAATAATGAAAAAGTCATTTTACTGCGGGCTGAGCTTCGCTTTATGAATGCACTTACTCTTACGTTGTATTCGGATTATGTATCTGCGGCAAGATTCAATGTTATGAGCCTGGGAAAATTAATTGGATACGATACTGAGGACTTAACAACAGTGCCCAATGATGCAAAGCGAGCTTTCAGTCAGGAACATTTTTTCCCGGAAATTAAGAAGATTGTTATTGGCAGTTTAAACAATCAAAATACCAGCGCATCTTTCAGGAACAGATTAAAAGAAGACATTGTAAATATTGCCCGGGAAATAAAAAAGGAATACTCAATGCTGGATAATTCACAAAATGATAAGCTCGATTCTTTAGTAAACGCATTGAAGTAGGGGATTTACACCGTCTGGCCTCTTCACTGGCTCAACATATCGGACGTTCAATTAAAAAGGAGGACGGGCAAGCCCGGCTGGATAGTGATATGGAATGGCTGGTTCAGGCTCCAGGAAAGGGTTGAAGACTACAGACTGGCGATGTCTCTTGATCAGGAGATCTGATCAAGAGACAGTCGCAATGGCAGGGGGGATGAACTACTTATAGTTCATATCACTCAGCAACACCGCGATACTTTGCCCCCCGGCCGTCTGTTCAAGTCCAATCTTCACGATAATGGTCAGCGGTACGGAGAGCAGCATCCCGACGGGGCCGAGTAGCCAGCCCCAGAAGATCAGCGATAAAAATACTACCAGTGTCGAAAGCCCCAGCCCGCGTCCCATCATGCGTGGTTCAAGAATGTTGCCGAATAGCAGGTTAATCACCAGATAACCGGCCAGCAGAACAAGCGCATCGTAAAAACCGGTGAAAACCAATACCTGCAGAATGGGGGGAATGGCGGCCAGCACGGAGCCGATGTTGGGAATGTAGTTGAGCGCAAAGGCGAGTAAGCCCCAGACGAAGGCAAAGCGGACGTCCAGCGCAACCAGCATGCCCCAGACAACGAACCCCGTAACCAGACTGATAGCCGTTTTCAATACCAGGTAGCGGGAAACGCTATCCAGCGCGCGCTGGATAGCGCCCATACCTTCAACCGGACGAACCATGATTTGCTGTAGCTTCGCCGGTAGCTGCGGTACTTCAAGCAGCATAAACACTACCGTCAAAAAGAGGAGGAATATCGACGTCATAGCATTCGAGAGCTGGGCCAACAGGCTGGTGACAAGAGTCATGGCCGCGTTCGGGTCGATATATTTCAGCACCTCGTCAACCGAGATTTCTATTCCTGCACGCTGAAGCCAGGGTTCAAGCTGGAGCAGCGGGATCGCCAGCGACGAACGGTATTTGGGCAGGGTTCTTGCCAGCTCATTCAGGGAAGCTCCCAGATAGGCTACCAATAACACCATCGCGACGATGATAATGCTGATAAGCAAGGTAATCGCCAGCACTCGCGGTATGCGCAGCCGCACCATGCGCTGAACCAGGGGATTAAGGATCACTGCAACAAAAAGCGCCAGAATAAAGGGCACGATGATGTCGGCAGCAAAGCGAACCCCCGTGAGTATGATCACCAGCATGCCGAGCATGATGACAATTTTTAATCCGTTGAGGGTGATGATGGGTTTAGACATGGTGGTTCCTGAATAATATTTTTATTTATAATAGATGTGAAAGCCGTTCCAATAAACTAACTGAAATCAAACAGGATGGGTAAAGAAATGAAAAGACTTTGAGTAAATTCTTACCTTATGGTACAAATCAGATGTGTTCAACTACTGAGGACAATTTTCATCCGCACAGACGAGAAGCAACAACGCGGATAATTGTAATTTTATGGACAATGTGTTCAGGACCAACATTTCACATAACACTGCTGTATTTTCTACCTCCCTCCGCCTGCTGTCTGGTGAGCAACACTGGCACAACGGGTTATAGTCACGTCTTCTGCCTGAGCTGGCGCTATGCGCTTAGCTGACTGATCGCTATGTCTATTTTTGGGTTTGCTGTTCGCAGCGAGCCGCAATGGACTTTATTCTCAAGCAGGAGAAGAACATGTTTTACTGGATTTTATTAGCCCTGGCTATCCTCGCAGAAATTACGGGTACGCTGTCTATGAAATGGGCAAGCGTCAGTAATGACAACACTGGCTTTATTTTTATGCTGGTGATGATTTCACTTTCCTATATTTTTCTCTCCTTCGCCGTCAAGAAAATCGCGCTGGGTGTGGCTTACGCGCTATGGGAAGGAATCGGTATTTTATTAATTACACTGTTCAGCGTCATGTTATTTGACGAAACGTTATCAATCATGAAAATTGCGGGATTAACGACGCTGGTGGCAGGCATCGTGCTGATTAAATCAGGTACCCGTAAGCCGATGAAACAGCCTGAGGAGCGGAGCCATGCAACAGTTTGAATGGATCCACGCCGCCTGGCTGGCGTTCGCCATTGTTCTGGAAATTGTGGCCAACATCTTTTTGAAATTCTCTGACGGTTTTCGGCGTAAATTCTACGGCCTGATGTCGATTGTCGCCGTGCTGGGAGCATTCAGCGCCCTGTCCCAGGCGGTAAAGGGAATCGATCTTTCGGTGGCGTACGCGCTGTGGGGCGGATTGGGTATTGCCGCTACCCTGGCGGCAGGGTGGGTACTTTTCGGTCAACGGTTAAATCATAAAGGCTGGATAGGCCTGATGCTGCTGATTGCAGGCATGATTATGATAAAGCTCGCCTGATGCTGATGCCGCCATCGTTCTTTGTCAGGAGAGGCGTGCTGATTATTACTGTGCCAGCGCTTCCAGCCTGTCGCGAAACCCGGTAACGGATAAGGCCCGGTTATCGGCGCGCCATCTGTCTTTGGCGGCCGGCGCGGAACTCTGCACGCCGATAACCTGCCAGCCGTTGGCGGTTTTCAACATCAGCGGCGAGCCGCTATCCCCGGGCAAGGTATCGCACTGGTGGGAGAGCACGCTGTTTTGCGCCCAGCCGGTTACCACACAATCGTTATGCGTGTATAGCGAATCCAGATGATCGACAGGATAGCCAGCCTGCGTGACTTTACGATCCGCGGCTTTCAACGCGGCGGTCAGGGCGGCTTTATCGCCACCAAACAATGGCAGCGGCGTAATGCCAGACGGCGGATAACGTAAGATAATCAGACCAAAATCCCAGGAGGCTGCGCCAGGCGGCACGATCCAGCCATCGCCATCCGGCTTCAGACGTTTGCCAAGGGAAGGGGAGACCCGGCCTTCAATACCGTGAATTTCATAGCGCCACAGCCCTTTTTGCGACACAAAGCGTAAGGCAACCGCTTTATCCGGCTTGCCGTCTGGCGGGGTCAACAGACAATGTCCTGCCGTTAACGCAAGTTGAGGGGTGATCAACGTGGCGGTGCACAAGTTGCCGCTGGCGGTTTCAAGTTGCCCGATGGCATCCCAGGGGGCCTGCGTTGGGTCGGAGACGCGCGTGCGATCATCATGACCAAAAAACAGCGTCTTTACCTCTTTGGCGTTAATGGTGTCATCATCGCCATCATCCGCATGTGCGGTTCCAGAAATAAGCGCTAACGTTCCCAGTAACAACGCAACAGATTTATGCATATCACACTCTGGTGGGGTAATTATGATTATTAAAAGTGAACCCTATGAAAATACTATAGACGGGACAGCGCGAAAGTGGGAGTAAAATCAGCGTGCTACAGTCAGGAAAGATAAAAATGGCTTGCGATGAGCGCGCATATAATAAGTAAGATGAGAAGGAACTCAAACCGATAGCGTTGCAGCATACGCCCTCCGGATAAAAAAACCGGCGCCGAACCGAATGATTCCGCGCCGGTTTAACAACGTGCCCCAAAGGGCACGGTTAAATGTGTACGCTTACGCCGCTGGCTGTGCAGCTGGTTTAGCGTCGGGTTTTACCGCTTTTTTGTGATGCTTTTTTGCAGCCTGCGCTTTCTGCTCTGCAGCAGGTTTGGCGGCTTTTTTATGGTGCTTTTTAGCGGCCTGCGCTTTCTGCTCTGTAGCGGGTTTAGCCGCTTTGTGGTGTTTCTTATGATGAACGGTTTTTGCAGGCGCAGCGGTAGCGGTTGCCGCAGGTGCCGGCGTTGCCGTTGTTTCAGCAGCAAACGCAGCAGAAGAGAGACCCATAGTAGCGGCAACAACCAGAGCTAATACTTTTTTCATTCTCATACCCTCGAATTTGGTTTTTCATTTAACCCCACTTCGGGGCCGTTGAAATAACTATATCCCTGTAAATTCGAGGTTTCCGTGAGTGATTGGTATCGGCGTGTAACGGTATGTACAACACCGGGGAGCGCCCCGGCGTTGGGGGTTACAGATAGCGCGACGTGAGATGTTCGCGGAAGTAACGGATATTCAGATCTTCCCCCGTCGCCTGAGTGATAAGCCGGGAGGTACTAAAGCGGCTGCCGTGCTGCCAGATATTCTGGCGCAGCCAGTCAAACAGTGCCGAGAAATCGCCCTCTGCAATGGAGGTATGAAGGTCCGGCAACGCCGTTTTGGCGGCATGGAACAGCTGCGCGGCGTACATGGCCCCTAGCGTATATGACGGGAAGTAACCAAAACCGCCGTCGGTCCAGTGAATATCCTGCATACAGCCGTTGCGATAGTTATCTTTGGTGGACAACCCAAGCCAGGCCTGCATTTTTTCATCCCACAGTGCCGGGATGTCCTCAACCTCAATGTCACCGTTAATCAGCGCACGCTCAATTTCATAGCGCAAAACCACGTGGGCCGGATAGCTCACTTCATCCGCATCAACGCGGATATAACCCGGTTTCACGCGCTGGTTCCAGGCAATGAAATTCTCTTCGCTGAACGCGGCCTGACTGCCAAAGCGGGCGTGTACAGCCGGAAGAAGGTGTTTGAGGAAGGCATCGCTCCGCCCAAGCTGCATTTCAAAGAACAGGCTCTGGGATTCGTGGATCGCCGTGGAGCGCGCCAGCGCAACAGGCTGACCAGCCCAGGCGCGCGGCAGGTTTTGCTCATATCGCGCGTGTCCGGTTTCGTGTACTACGCCAAAGAGTGCGCTGAGCAGTTCGTTCTCGTCGTAACGCGTGGTAATGCGGACATCCTCAGGTACGCCGCCGCAGAACGGATGCGCGCTTACGTCCAGACGACCGCCGTTAAAATCGAAGCCGAGCATGCTCATGGCTTCCCGTCCCAGCTCGCGCTGTGCGGCGGTGGGGAACGGCCCCTGCGGTGGCACGAACGCGTGCTGAGCTTGTTTTTCTACCACCTTCGCCAGCAGCGCTGGCAGCCAGGACTTCATGTCGGCAAACAGCACGTCCAGACGGGCGCTGGTCATGTCCGGTTCAAAAATATCCAGCAGCGCATCATACGGCGAGCAGCCTTTAGCCTGTGCCCGCAGGCACGCCTCTTCGCGGCTGAGTTTGACCACCTCTTTCAGATTAGAGGCGAAACCGTGCCAGTCGTTGGCCGGGCGCTGAGTTCGCCAGGCGTGCTCGCACCTGTTGCCTGCAAGGGATTTGGCTTCTACCAGAGACGCCGGTAGCAAAGACGCTTGATGATAATGGCGCGTCATTTCATGCAGGTTTGCCTGTTCAACATCATTCAGGTTTTCACCTGCTGCTGCGGCCAACCAGTCTCCCACTTTTTTATCGGTCAGGATCTGGTGCTGCAGTACGCTCATTTCGGCCAGCGCTTCACCGCGCGTGGCGCTACCGCCAGGGGGCATCATGGTGAACATGTCCCAGCTGGCGATGGAAGAGAGGTGCGAGAAGCGGGAGAGACGCTGAAAGGTGCGGGTAAGTTGTTGATAGTTATTGTTTTCGCTCATTCTGTATTCTCTGTTAAAGACGATGTCATAGCTTGCGATGAGTAAGCAGCAAAAAATCCCAGTGAAGTCCAGGGCATCGCCTTTTATAGCATAGAGAAAGTTATGGCGCTTGCGTCTCACTGGCTATCTGTAAGGACTGGGCCCGGGTCTGTTGGGCTAACAACAGGCCATTCTTAAAGTGGGCAGCGGCCTGAGGATCGTTTGCGGATTGCATTAACACAGTAAAAAGTTGGATAACGGCATGGGTATAAGCGGTTTCAATTCCGCATTCAGTCACTGTCTGGTTAGACATACAACGCTCCTTTAAGGGTTTAGGTAGTAACACGTTCACCAATAACGATAGCGGCGGATCACAGTGCGAATGCAGACGTGAATGCGACGATGATAACAGATGACCATCGGCTGATGAAAAATGAGGGGCGAAGAGGCTTAATGCAGGCGCTTATGTAAACTGGCCCCGACCAATAATGCCGCACACAGCATCAGCGCGATAAACCCGCCGACGCCGCTCCAGCCGTAGTTAAGCCAGAACACGCCGCCAAGCGTCCCGGCTATACTGGAACCAAGATAGTAGCTAAACAGATACAGAGACGATGCCTGGCCTTTGGCGCGACGTGCGCGAGGACCAATCCAGCTGCTGGCGACGGAGTGCGCGGCGAAAAAGCCCGCCGAAAAGAACAGCATCCCAGCAAAGATAAGCCACAGGGAGGAGAAAAACGTCATCAGCACGCCGGCCAACATTACCGCCGTGAAGAGCAGAAGCACCGGGCCACGTCCATAGCGTGCGGTCATCGCTCCCGCTTTAGGCGAGCTCCAGGTTCCGGTGAGATAGGCGACGGAGAGCAGACCGACAACCGCCTGGCTCAAATGCCAGGGGGAGAGCATCAGGCGATAACCAATATAGTTAAACAGCGTCACGAACGAGCCCATCAGCAGAAAACCGGTGAGGAACAGGCGCGGCAGTCCTTTATCACGCCAGTGCAGGCGGAAGTTGATAAACAGCGTTTTCGGGCGCAGGGACGTGGGGCGGAAATGGCGAGATTCCGGCAGAATTTTCCAGAACATCAACGCCGATGCCAGGGCGAAGCAGCCAATCACCGCTACCGCAATTCGCCAGTTAAAGACGTCGGTAATCACTCCGCTCAGCAGGCGTCCGCTCATCCCGCCAATTGAATTGCCGCTAATGTACAGCCCCATGGAGAATGCGACAAAGCTGGGGTGGATCTCTTCGCTGAGGTACGTCATTCCAACCGCCGCCACGCCGCTTAGCGATAAACCTATCAGCGCGCGCATCGTCAGAATACCGTGCCAACTGGTCATCATGGTAGAGAGCAACGTACAGACCGACGCCAGCATCAGGGCGGTAACCATTACCTTTTTGCGGCCAATCGCGTCGGAGAGCGGCCCGGTAAAGAGCAGACCCACCGCCAGCATTCCGGTAGAAATAGAGAGTGAAATACTGCTGCTGGCGGGCGAAATGCCAAACTCATGCGACAACACCGGAAGGATCGGCTGAACGCAATAGAGCAGGGCAAAGGTTGCGAGTCCGGCTGAGAACAGCGCCAGCGTGACGCGCATAAACTGGGGTGTCCCCCGCTTGATAAACTGAACCGGCTGGGGTGCAGGGGGTAAAGTATCAATATCGCTTGCCGGAGGGATATCAATGGTAGTTGTACGACTCACACAGGTTCCTTGCATAAACATCCCCGTGATTTCGGGTGACGGGTTTGACTCCATGGACAGAGTAGAAAAATGTAAATATTCTGTCTAATATATTAATAATCTCAAATGATACTTTTAAAATATGAATATCGAGCTGCGTCATTTACGTTACTTTGTCGCCGTGGCTGAAGAGCTTCATTTTGGCCGGGCTGCGGCGCGGCTGAACATCTCACAACCGCCGCTGAGCCAGCAAATTCAAACCCTTGAACAACAGGTGGGCGCGCGTCTTTTGGCGCGCACCAACCGCAGCGTGAGCCTGACGCCGGCAGGAAGGCAATTTTTGGCCGACAGCCGACAAATTCTGAGCATGGTGGAGGAGGCCGCCGCCCGCGCCGAGCGGCTCTATCTGGGCGAAACCGGGGAGTTGCGCATCGGCTTTACCTCATCTGCCCCGTTTATCAGCGCCGTTTCAGAGACGCTTTCTTCATTTCGTCGTCATTACCCGGCTGTCCATATTCAAACGCGTGAAATAAATACCCGCGAGCAGATCGCCCCGCTTAATGAAGGAGCGCTCGATCTCGGGCTAATGCGCAACACGCAACTTCCGGATACGCTGGCGTGGCAGGTTCTGCTGCGAGAGCCGCTGATGGCGATGATCCCAGGCGATCATCCTCTGGCGTCGCAACCGACCGTAACGCTGACAGAGCTGGCGAAAGAGCCGTTTGTCTTTTTTGACCCACAGGTCGGAACCGGTTTATATGATGATATTCTTGGCCTGATGCGCCGCTACGGCCTTGCCCCGGTGATTACTCAGGAGGTGGGCGAGGCGATGACGATTATTGGGCTGGTGGCTGCAGGACTCGGCGTTTCTATTCTCCCCGCCTCCTTTAAACGGGTACAATTACGTGAAATGCGCTGGGTTGCCATCGCCGAAGTGGATGCCGTTTCAGAAATGTGGCTGGTGTGGTCAAAACATCATGAACAGAGCCACGCGGCACAGCGTTTCAAAAAGCAGTTAATCACCGCTTCCACACGGCAGCGTTTAGAGGGAAATGTGGGCGAAAATGTGCGGTAAATCACATGGCTAAGTAAATATTTGACGACGGCCACTGAAGTGCTTCACCATAGCCCTCAGTTTATTTCGAAGCTCGAAAATAAGGGAGTATGAGGTGGTTGCTGATAGTCAGCCTGGGCATATTGATCAGATTAAGCAGACCAACGCTGGCGCGGTTTATCGCCTGATTGATCAGCTTGGTCCGGTGTCGCGTATTGATCTGTCGCGTCTGGCACAACTGGCACCTGCCAGTATCACCAAGATTGTTCGCGAAATGCTGGAAGCTCACCTGGTCCAGGAAACGGAGATTCAGGAGCCGGGCAGCCGCGGCCGTCCGGCGGTCGGGCTGGTGGTGGAGACGGAAGCCTGGCACTATCTGTCGTTACGCATTCGCCGGGGGGAAATTTTTCTCGCCCTGCGCGACCTAAGCAGCAAACTGGTGGTAGAAGATCGGCTGGATCTGCCCCTCAACGCTGAACAATCGCTCCTTGATGCCATTGTCGCGCACATTGACCGCTTCTTTATTCGCCATCAGCAGCAACTTGAACGCTTAACGGCGATTGCCATTACCCTGCCGGGCATTATTGACACTGAAAAGGGTATTGTGCACCGCATGCCGTTCTATGAAGACGTTAAAGATATGCCGCTGGGTGAGATGCTGAAAAATCATACTGGCGTGCCGGTCTATATTCAGCATGACATCAGCGCCTGGACAATGGCAGAGGCGCTGTTCGGCGCGTCTCGCGGCGCAAGAGATGTGATTCAGGTGGTGATCGACCACAACGTAGGCGCGGGGGTGATCACTGACGGACGCCTTCTGCACGCCGGAAGCAGTAGCCTGGTGGAAATTGGCCACACGCAGGTCGACCCTTACGGTAAACGCTGTTACTGCGGGAATCACGGCTGCCTGGAGACAATCGCCAGCGTGGAAAGCGTGCTGGAACTGGCACAGGCGAGGCTTTGTCAGTCGATGAGCTCCACGCTCCACGGACAACCCTTGACCGTGGATTCGCTCTGCGCGGCGGCGGGCCAGGGCGATCTGCTGGCGAGGGATATCATTACCGGCGTGGGGACGAACATTGGTCGCATTCTCGCTATTATGGTAAATCTCTTCAACCCGCAAAAAATCCTCATTGGCTCACCGCTCAGCCAGGCGGCTGATATCCTCTTCCCGGCGATTTCTGCCTGTATAAACCAGCAGGCGCTACCGGCCTACAGCAAAAATATCGTGGTCGAAAGCACCCAGTTTTCGAACCAGGGCACAATGGCAGGGGCGGCGCTGGTAAAAGATGCGATGTATAACGGTTCGTTACTGATCCGCCTGCTGCAGGGTTAACTCTTTTTCACAGATGTAAGAAAAATTGCGCTATCTCAAGCCGGGTAGCGCACGTATCCCGTAGACTTCCTCCACTGAATTATTTACCTGGTTTATATTTTCAAAGCATACCCAAGAGGTGGAGTGAGTCATGCTTAAGCGTTTCTTTGTTACAGGAACAGATACTTCTGTTGGGAAGACCGTTGTTTCCCGCGCGTTGCTACAGTCCCTGGCGGCAAAGGGTAAACGTGTTGCGGGATACAAACCGGTCGCAAAAGGCAGTCAAGAGACTCAGGACGGGATGCGTAATAAAGACGCCCTGATACTGCAAAGTGTCTGCTCTCTGGATCTGCCGTATCACGCGGTTAATCCCATCGCCTTGAGTGAAAATGAGAGCAGCGTAGCGCACAGCGGTCCGATCAACTACTCCCTGCTGTCGGATGGCCTCGCCAGTCTGAGCGAGAAGGTTGATCACGTGGTGGTCGAGGGGACGGGCGGCTGGCGCAGTCTAATGAATGATTTGCGCCCGCTTTCGGAGTGGGTTGTACAGGAACAGTTGCCGGTAGTCATGGTTGTCGGTATCCAGGAAGGGTGTATTAACCATGCGCTGCTAACGGCGCAGGCCGTTGCCAATGATGGGCTACCGTTAGTGGGCTGGGTCGCAAACCGTATAAATCCAGGCCTGGCGCACTACGCTGAAATTATCGGGGTGTTGAGCAAAAAACTGCCCGGACCGTTAGTCGGTGAGCTGCCTTATCTGCCCCGTGCCGAGCAGCGTGAATTATCGCAGTACATCAATCTTTCTGCTCTCGGCAGCGTGTTGACCGTAGATAGAGTCGTGGCGTAACGTTCGCGACAGCACAGACGATCGGCGAAACATCGCGCGGATATCGGGGTAAGCGTGTTAAAAAAAGCCGGGCAAGCCCGGCGGATAAAGTCAGTTCTCGCTGTAAATATTCAACGCCCGACGCGTACGCCCTGAACTTAAATACTCGGCAATATAATCCTGCGAAATCTCGCCGTTATAGCGCCCGTCTTCATCCACAATCGGCATCCAGCTGGTATTGCTCTCGTACAAGCGCGAGAGCACCACGCGCAGGTTATCTTCTGCTTTCCCGGTCATGCGGAACGGATGGATGATGTCAGTACAGACACCGGTGGCGTTACGCGCTTCACGACGCTTGACAAAGCCCAGCGGTTTTCCCTGTTCATCAACTACGGTGATTGCGCGGATGTCATTATCATCCATGGTGGCAAACGCCTGTGCGAGCGGGGTAGAGCCGCGTACCGTAAGGGTAGGCTGCTGGTCGGTCACATCGCCTGCTGAAACCAGCAGTAAGCGTTTTAGGGTACGGTCCTGGCCCACAAACGACCCGACAAATTCGTTCGCCGGTTTGGCCAACAGTTCGTCGGGGCTTGCGCACTGAACAATGCGTCCCTGACGGAAAACGGCGATACGGTCGCCCAGTTTCAGGGCCTCATCAATATCATGGCTCACCAGCATCACCGTCTTTTTCAGCTTGCGCTGCATCTCAAGGAACTGGTTCTGGATCACCTCACGGTTGATAGGGTCGACCGCGCCGAAAGGTTCGTCCATCAGCAGTACCGGAGGATCGGCCGCCAGAGCGCGGATCACGCCGATACGCTGCTGCTGCCCGCCGGACATTTCGCGCGGATAGCGATGGAGAAATTTATGCGGATCCATTGCCACCATATCCATTAGCTCCTCGGCACGGGTTTTACAGCGGGCTTTATCCCAGCCGAGCATGCGTGGCACAACGGTGATGTTCTCTTCAATCGTCATGTTTGGAAACAGGCCAATCTGCTGGATAACGTAGCCGATGTTGCGGCGCAGCGTCACGGTATCCATACCGCTGGTATCTTCGCCGTTTATGAGGATAGCCCCGCTGCTTGGGGTAATAAGGCGATTAATCATCTTCAGGGTGGTGGTCTTGCCGCAGCCGGAGGGCCCAAGCAGTACGCACATTTCACCCTCGGGGACGTTCAGGTTGACGTTATCCACCGCCTTCATGGCCTGGCCGTTTTTCTGTGAAAATTGTTTGGTGAGATTTTCCAGTTTTATCATTATCGAATCCCCTTTGGAGTCAGTACCACCTGCAAACGGTGCAGCAACCAGTCGAGCACAATCGCTAACAGACAAATCATTAGCGCGCCCGCAATCAACATACGAATATCACTTCCGCCAATGCCGTTAAGCAGCAGCAGACCAAGGCCCCCCGCGCCAATAACGGCAGCAATCGCCATTACGCCGATATTCATCACCACCGCGGTACGAATGCCGCCGAAAATCACCGGCAGCGCCATAGGAATTTCGACCCAGCGCAGACGCTGCCAGAAAGTCATGCCGATACCGCGACCCGCTTCTCTCAGGCCGGGCGGCAGGCTGTCCAGCGCGGTATGGGTGTTACGTACAATCGGCAGTAATGAGTAAAGAAACACCGCCGTGATCGCGGGCAGGGCGCCTATGCCCTGACCGATCAGCGAAAAAAGCGGGATCATCAGACCAAACAGCGCAATAGACGGTATGGTTAGCACAAGGGTGGCAATCCCCAGAACCGGCGTGGCGAGCCATTTATGGCGGACAATCAAAATACCCAGCGGTACGCCGATAATAATCGCCAGGCCCACGGCCAGCGCCACCAGCCACAGATGCTGCAGCGTCAGGGTCAACAGATAGCCCCAGTTATCCAGAATGTAGTGAACGGTATCCATGGCGCCTCCTATAGCAACTTTTTGCTACGCAGGAAATCACGGGCGACCTGCTGCGGTGACTGATGGTCGATATCCACCTTTTTATTCAGTTCGGTGATGACCTCGTTATTAAGCTGACCGGAGAGGGTATTCAACGCGTCCTCCAGCCCCGGATTCGCCGCCAGCGTGTCTTTTCGCACCACCGGCGTGACCGCGTAGCTCGGGAAGAAACCTTTGTCATCTTCCAGTATCTTAAGGTCGAAACCTTTCACCCGGCCATCCGTGGTGTAAATAAGTCCGGCATCGACAAAGCCGTCGCGCACCGCGTTATACACCAGCCCCGGATCCATCTGCCGGATTTGCGGGCGGTCAAGCGGCATGTTGTAGGCGGCCTGCAGGGGTTTCATCCCATCACTACGACCGGCAAATTCCAGATCCAGGCCCAGCAGCCAGTTATTTTCCGGATCGGTTTTGCGGATCTGTTCAATTTTTGCTACCAACTCCGACATGGTGTAGATGTGTTCCGCCTCGGCGCGTTTGCGCTGCATAGCGAAGGCGTAGGTGTTGTTCATGTCTGCCGGCTTGAGCCATACCAGACCATGCTTCGCGTCCAGGCGCTTTACCGTCTCGTAAGACGCCTGCGGCGACATGCGTTTGTTGATGTGGTTAAAAATGATCAATGACGTACCGGTGTACTCCCATGTCATATCAATTTGTTTGTTGATCATAGCGTTACGCGAAATCACCGTCGCGATGTTGGTCTGCGGCTGTACCTGGAAACCTTTCTTTTGCAGGTACTGCACGGTCAAAGCCGAAAGGATGTGCTGCTCGGTAAAGCTCTTGGTCGCCAGGATCAGTGGCTCTGCGAGCGCCTGGACGGTGAAAAGCGCCGCGGCACAGAGTGCCGTCAGGCTGGAGAACAGTCTCATAAAAAGCTCCTGATGATTGTTATTGAGCGAGATGCGGACTCATCACGCGGCCCAGCGCAGCCAGCAGGGTATCGAGGATCAGGGCAAACAGGGCCGTCGCCGCTGCGCCCAGGATAAGC
Organism: unidentified bacterial endosymbiont; assembly: GCF_918797525.1. Classification (NCBI taxonomy): domain Bacteria; species unidentified bacterial endosymbiont. The sequence goes on from NZ_OU963893.1 coordinate 2,287,131, forward strand.
GTCGGAAAATCGTTGAGGTAGATGCCGGGGAAAATTAATTCGCCGTAACTGCTGGCGCCGATCAAGAAGGCCAGCGGTGCGGTGCCGACGTTAATGGCGGTAGCAATGCGGATCCCGGAAAGCATCACCGGCCAGGCAGTGGGCATTTCCACCTGGCGCAGGCGCTGCCATTTGGTCATACCAATCCCGTTCGCCGCCTCCAGCAACGAAGGAGGAACGGAGCACAATCCGGCATAGGTGTTGCGCACAATCGGCAGCAGCGAAGCCAGAAAAAGGGCAATAATGGCGGGTGTATCACCTATGCCAATCACCACCATCGCCAGTGCCAGAACGGCCAGCGGCGGCAGGGTATTGCCGACGTTAAAAATTTGCATAACATACTCGGCGATACCCCGCGCGGCCGGGCGGCTGAGTAAAATACCGCCTGGAATCCCCACCAGCAGGGCAAAAAACATTGATGAGAAAACCAGCATCATATGCTGTTTCCCGAGATAGATAAGGTCGAGCTGACGCGCTTTGATGGTCTCCAGCCCAATTCCCCACGTGAGGAGGGCGAGGACCACAAAAATTGCGCCGACGAAGAGCAGCGAACGTTTGAGTAAGGGGTGCATTGCGGTGTGTCTCCCTGTGCGCATGCGTTATAGCAACCACGGTTGCCTGTTGTTATGCCATGATTCGGCAGGGGTATTTCAGCTATAGCAACAGAATGGGAAGGGTTCCAGCGAAGGGGCAAAATCAGTAACCCTATGAATTCAGGGACAACCTTATGGTAAGCCTTATAGAGTAAGGCCTGGCAACAGGGCGGACAGAATAATCTTAAATAGCGTTTGTGAAAGTGACAGTGTCACATGGCGTGAAGATTAATCACGCCAGTGAGTCTTATCTGCCGAGGGGGGCGCGGACTTTTCGAACCCGTAGCGAAACGCGAACAACGGAGAAGCTGGCAATAAACACCAGCATGATTCCCAGCGCCAGCATCGCGTTAAAGCCAAACCACCTGAACAGTATTAGCCCGGCAATACCGCCGGTAATAAACGAGAACAGGGTGGTTAAATGTGTTTTGAGCTGACTGCGTTGCGCTGCCGTATCTTTGGAAAAGTCCCGGCGTAACATGGCAACCATAACGGACGCCAACGCGATACCCGCGTCGGTTAGTGTTCCGGTAATGTGAGTGGATCTCACCCTACCGCCGGAAAGCTGGGTTGAGGTTGAATTATGGATCCCCATCAGTCCGCAGAGAAAAACAATGATTTCACGGTTGGTCGTGAGCGCATGAAAGAACATTTCGTAAACGGAAACGCCTGTCAGTAATAATCCTTCAACGAACAGAACCTGACAAAAAATAAGCCGGACGTTATGAATGATGCCCCAAAGAATCATCATCCGCGCAACGATTGCCCCCGTCAAAAACGCCAGGATGAGGGTGGCAAAGAAGAGTATATCCGTCAAATCGGTGGAGGACACTTCGCTGGTTAGCTGTGAGGTGTTGCCCGTCATATGGGAAGGGAAGAAGCCAAATGCGCCCAGCGCAATGGCATTCAGTAATCCTGCAGAGGTCGCCAGCCAGAGAGCAAGCCGGCGATCCTCCTTGTGCGTTCGTTCTTTCTTGAGTTTAATCAGCAAAGAATACCTCCGGTTTGAGCTTTGCCTGAATAAACAGGCTAGCAAAGCCGTTTCTCTGGATGACCAGGACAGAGCTTAATTATTAAGGCTCCGGAGCATATTCGCGGTTTAGTAATTAATTAAATTAACCCTTTTATTAGCGCGGCTATCATGGCTTTGCTATCTTTTGTCTGCAAGCTTTGCCACTAAGCGGCTAACAACGATATAGAAACAGGACACAAAAAAATCCCCGCACTCACTGTGTGCGGGTAAGTCTATATAACCCTGATGATGGCTAAATATCTCTTCTCTTTATAGCGATCTGCGCCAAAAAATGTTACCAGAGGGAATGTTAACGCTCCTGGTCCTTACAATCGGTAGTCCATTTCACAAATGTTGCGTTATATACTGCATCAGTGTCACTGACAAAGGATGCCTCACCTGATTTGGCCTCATTCGACAACAATTTCCCAAGCAGCTCGGAATCTGTCATTCGCAACTCGAAACCTTTTCCTTGGGTATCGAAGGCTTTGTAACACCCGTTATGCCCGATTAACTCAACGGGTGATTTGTCTTTATTTATCACCGTCAAATTAAATGTTTTTTCATACATGGGTTTGCCTTTAACGACAACAGTCCCTTCAGAGGAGGGAATAGCCTGTATAACGAGCTTCTGCTCAATGTCATTGGCTGCGGTAGCGACGAATGATAACAGCGTAAGTGTTGGCAAAAGGACGAAAGCTATCTTTCTCATAAAAATTCCCTTAAATATGTTGAGCCTGACGTCATTTTCTGGACAGGGTTATCTATAGCAGCTTTAGTTTAAACAAAATGTATACAGACACAGGCATATAAGCTATACCTTTTTTAAATGTGATAAGGTTCACGATGAAAGCATGCGCAATAATGAATGCCCGTCTTAGCCTCTCCCGGGTATAAACGCTTTTGGTCTTAAGAAAATTCCTATGCGCTATACATATCACCACACTCTTATAAGTCATTTCTGGGGTTTAGCGTAGGTGGAATCTCCTAAAAACTAAATGCGAGATAAACAAAAACTTTAAAAGTGAAATATTTACTTTGCTGACATTAGCGTTACTTTGGCCTGCGAATAATCACACCAGATACTAACGCAATAAAAAAATCTTTATTTATCATTGATAACGACTTAGTTCATTTTATTAGCAATGTTAATTTCGATCATTCAATGTTTTTTGATAGTCTATAGCTATCAAAATCAAATTTTTGATCGCTGTTGACAATTCACATTGTGAGGAAGATTATTCCGCCAGTCTGAAGTTGAGGTCAGAATCGGTAATTGGCAATACGCACAGGATTTTTCTGTCTTTTCTGGTGTGGGAAATCCTGGGTGCGAGAAAATAGGGTAAAGGGAATTTTTATGCGAGATTGTAATAAAAAAACTAATTGGCTCATGAAGTCCGTAGAACTAAAGTTTAAAATTTTTCGCTGTTTTTTTTCAAATGATATTAAGTACAAGTCCAGGAAACATACTAAAGACTTTGGCCACGCTCCGAACTTAGTTAATCCTAAAACATTTAATGAGAAAATTATTTTCAGAATGCTTTATGAAGATAACGCCAGTTATACGCTTTTGGCGGATAAAGTAAATGCAAAGTTTTATGTTTCCAGCATTATAGGTTCTCAATATGTTGTGCCTGTTATAGGTGTTTATGAAAAATTTGATGATATCGATTTTGAAAAATTGCCTGTTTCATTTGTACTAAAATGCAGTCATGACAGTGAAAGTTGCATTATTTGCCATGACAAAAGGTTCTTTGATAAAGAAGAGGCAAGGAAGAAGATGCATTTTTGCCTCAGTAGAAATATGTATCATACAACCCGGGAAAAACACTACCGGTACATTGAACCGGTCATTGTTTGCGAAGAGTATCTGGATGTATATAAACATAAAAAAAGAGATTTAACACCAGAGCTGTACCGGGTTCATTGTTTTGATAGTATTCCTAAATTCATCGAGGCTGATTTTACTGACAGTAGCGGAAAGGAGTTTGTTAATGTTTATAATGATAATTGGGAGCTTCAGGATGTTACAGTTGGCTTCCCTAATAAAACAGAAAATATTGCCTGCCCGCAAGAGTTAAAAGAGTTGCTCAGACTGTCAACCATTCTTGCCGGGAAATTTGATTATGTGAGACTGGATTGGTTTGTGGTTGACGGTTCTCTCTTTTTTAGTGAATTTACATTCACTCCTTGCTCTGGAAGGATGAAGTTCCATCCTGTTGATTTCGATGCCGTTTTTGGTTCGTACTGGAATCAGGGTGTCTACGCGCGTAATAATATCAGATTTGCCTCTAATGAAATGGCTGGTCGAGATAGCTGGCTTGATAACCATCAATCTGAGAAATAAGTGTTATGAAATCTGCACGCTATGGGTTTGCACTTTTTGTATTATTTATTTTTTACTACCTTATTCCGATTGATGCCCGTCTATTATGGCAGCCGGATGAAACGCGGTATGCGGAGATTAGCCGGGAAATGCTGGTATCAGGAGATTGGGTCGTCCCCCATTTTCTCGGGCTTCGGTACTTTGAAAAACCGATAAGTGGATACTGGATAAACAGTATTGGACAAATGTTGTTTGGTCATAGCAATTTTGCCGTACGTTCAGGTGCAATATTTTCAACAGGGCTAACGGTATTAATGGTGATGTGGTTGACTCAGCATATCTGGCGAGACGGAAAAAGTGCACTGTTTGCAGGCACAATTTATCTGACGCTGTTTTTGGTCTACAGCGTGGGAACTTATGCCGTTCTTGACCCCATCGTGACCCTTTGGCTGGTTGCAGCAATGTGCAGCTTTTGGTGCGCTGCTCAGGCAAAGACGACGGCCAGAAAAGCAGGGGGGTATTTTCTTCTGGGAGCGGCCTGCGGCCTGGGGGTGATGACCAAAGGATTTCTCGCGCTGGCGGTGCCAGTGCTTAGCGTATTGCCCTGGGTTATTATCCAGAAGAGATGGAAAGAGGTGTTGATTTTTGGGTGGCTGGCGGTCGTTAGCTGTGCACTCATTGTCCTGCCCTGGGGGCTGGCAATTGCGCAACGTGAACCTGATTTCTGGCGTTATTTCTTCTGGGTTGAGCATATCCAGCGTTTTGCTCAGAGCGACGCTCAGCACAAAGCCCCCTTCTGGTTCTATTTGCCGGTTATTGCCGCAGGGGCTCTTCCCTGGTTAGGTTTACTGCCTGGAGCGCTTCGCCATGGCTGGCGTGAAAAGGCGAATGGAGGAGCAGGATTATATCTGCTTGGCTGGACTGTTATGCCGTTTCTCTTTTTTAGTATCGGGAAAGGAAAATTACTAACCTATATTCTGCCCTGTATGGCGCCACTGGCAATATTGATTGCTCAGTATGCCGTCGGGGCTGGGGATAAATGTTGGCGCGCCCTGCGGATCAATGCGGGTATCAATGTGTGCTTTGGCTTAACGGGCATCATTGCCGCGCTTATTGTTTCTCCCTGGGGGTTACTTGAGGATCCGCTCTGGGACGGGGATGAGCTTTATAAAGTGCTAAATGCAGTTATTGCATTTCTTATCTGGGCGGTAGTGGGCGGGTTAACACTACAGCAGTGTAAGAAACGTTGGGGGTGGGCAGCCCTGTGTCCATTAGGTTTAGCATTGCTTATCGGTTTTATGATACCGGACCGGGTGGTGAATTCTGAACAACCACAGTTGCTGGCTGAAACGTATCGCGACGCATTGAAGGAGAGTCAATTCGTACTGACTAATAATGTCGGAGTGGCCTCCACGCTGGCATGGGAACTTGAACGCAGCGACATTACCCTTTTTGATCAGGTTGGTGAGCTAAAATATGGCCTTAATTATCCCGATGGAGAAGGGCGATTTGTGGCAAAAACCGATTTTACACAATGGCTGGCTGAGCACCGAAAATAAGACACCGTTGCTCTGGTTATTTTGTTCTCGAAAGATGAACGCATTGAAAATTCTACTTTACCTAAACCAGACTGCATTTATGTTCAGGGAAGACTGGCATATTTCCAGTATTTACCGCATGCGTTAAAAGGGGTGGCCTGCTAAAAGCCTGTATGAATCAGCAAGAAATAAGCCACCTGCCGGGCAGGTGGCTTGTCAGCCAGACTATTTTGAATTATTTAAGGATACGCAGATGGTCAACATCTATTTCAGTGCGGCCATCATTTTTGTCGACATCACCGACAATGCGCACCTGTCTGCCGATAAGCGATCCTTCGTCGTCGTCATCAACGTCGATTCGTATTTTGCCGGTGCTGTCCTGCAACCAATACCGATCATCATCACCGGCACGGCTGGTAATTTTGCCTTCCAGTGTGACTCGCGCATCATCACGCATTTCTTTCGCTTGCTTAATAGTCGAAACATCCCGGGCCAGCGCATTATTCGCTACCAGGCATCCTCCCAGCAGTGCTATCAAACCCAGATACTTTTTCATTGAGATCATCCTTGTCGATAAAATATGAAATACGGCTCCCTGAGAGAGACACAGGGGAAAATCAGTAGCCTCTGACTGCTTTAGCGGTAAATGTAAATAAGTTGTATGAGCTGATGGGATTATAAATAATTTCTGTTAAGTAAAAAGCGTGAAACTTCTTAAAGTGAGGTGAAAAAGTGCCATGCCGTGTTGGGGACCGAGTCGTGCACTGGCTTGCTCAGCAGGTGTGAGCAAGTCAGCGGGGTTCATCGGTAAAGCGTTTTTTCGGCAACAGGAATGAGCAGCGTGGAGCGCCAGTCCGCCAGCGTCATTACGGCGAGTTCGCCCAGCGCATGATAAAACGGGTGTCCGGCCTTTTCGCTAAAGGCCGCGAGAAAACGCGTGCTCCACGGCAGCAGATGCCAGGCCAGAAGCTGGTCACGTTGTGCATCCCGGCTATTCTCCGCAAGCCATGCGGCCAGCAGCAGTAAGGTGCCAAAGTGATCTTCCGGTTCGTTCTGTCGCATCTCAAAGGCGATGTTGTTCTCCCGCATCCACTGGCGCAGCGCGAGGGTTGAGTCGCCAAACAGCACCGATTCGCGATCCAGCCAGACGGAACCCCAGGGGGGTGCGGGTAGGGCGAAAGGTCCAATAAACAGGCGCTGCCAGGCCTCGGTTAATGGCTCACTGGCGGAGGCTTTAAACGCTTCAGCCACTGGCTTTAGTCGCTCTGCCTGCAGCGGCCACTCTTCCAGCCAGCCGTCCGTCGTCAGGGCATCCACCAGCGGTGCGGCCTGCTCGCTGTCAGGCGCGAAATAAAACAGTGCCCCCAGTACCCGCGCGCTAAACGCGAACGACTCACTATCTGAGATTTCTTTCATTACACTCTTCCTTACTGGCGCGGGTTACCCCGCGTGCCTGCATTAACCCGCAATAGCCAAACCCGCAGTCATATGCATACCATAAAACAGGCCGCGACCCATCAGCTCCCCCAGCACAACCAGCACCACGCCCGCGAACAGGCCAGGGATTTTCGGCTCCTGACGGCGGATTAACGGGCACAGCCAGCAGCCTAATCCGGCGGCGATCAGTGCGATACGCCAGATTTGCCATGTACCGTAATCCGGCAGTAGTTCGCTCGCCTGCTGTACAGAACTGTGGATTGTCGCGAGGTCATTGCTTTGCAGCACAATAACCGCCACGCAGACCAACAGCGCCAGCACGCTGACGGAGGCGGCAAGGCTACCTTTAAATGTCGCTTTTGCCAGCCGAAGCAGCAGGGCTGCAAACAGCGTACCGCCGAGAACCAGCGTCAGGAAGAACGCCAGGGTGGTGTAACCCGTGTACCAGGTCGGGACGGTATCAATCTGATAAACCCGCGTCATGGCCCAGACAAAGACTATCCCCAGTATCTGACCGATGAGCAGCCATATTTTACCCAGCGCAGGCGGCATTTTACCCAGAACAGATACCAGCCACCAGAAACCGCCAACGGCAAAGAAGATGGAACCTGCCGCGATCTCATTGCTCAACGCTGAAGCACCAACGCGATTGAGGGAGTTAAATGCGCGCAGGGGCGAACCAAGATGTAGTACCGACGCCATAAACCCAATACCCATCACCAGCCACAGAAAGAACATGCTGCGCACGATCCGGGCTTTTACCGCCTCATCCTTTTCGTTAAACCAGACGAAACCCATCACAATTAGCGCACCGGCGACGCACTGTCCAAAAACGGTGAAGATCACCAGCGGCCATTCATGCCATCCACTTTCCATCTCATACCTCCTTCGGGTTTGCCAGGTAGCCGGTGGTATCACCTGTTGGCCGGCTGTTGGCGTTCGGTTTAATCACCATGTTCGGCTGCGTAAAATGGGCGGACGGCAGCGGTGCGACGGCGGCCAGCTTGCCGTGTTTTTTGCGCAGTTCCTCGATGGGGGCAAAATCCAGCGCACGCAGCGGGCAGGACTCGACGCAAATCGGCTTTTTACCGTCGGCGACGCGGGTATGGCAGCCATCGCACTTGGTCATGTGGCCTTTGGCTGCATTGTACTGCGGTGCGCCGTACGGGCAGGCCATATGGCAGTAGCGACAGCCGATGCAGACCTCTTCGTCCACCACCACAAAGCCGTCGTCACGCTTGTGCATCGCCCCGCTCGGACACACTTTGGTACAGGCCGGATCTTCGCAGTGATTGCAGGCAATCGACAGGTAATAGGCAAACACATTCTGATGCCAGACGCCGTTGTCCTCCTGCCAGTCGCCCCCCGCGTATTCGTAAACACGGCGGAAGCTGACGTCCGGGGTTAAGTCTTTGTAATCTTTACAGGCCAGCTCGCAGGTTTTGCACCCGGTGCACCGGCTGGAATCAATATAAAATCCATACTGGGTTGTCATCGGTTACTCCTTACGCCTTTTCAATTTGCACCAGATTAGTGTGCTGCGGGTTGCCTTTTGCCAGCGGCGACGGACGGTGCGTGGTTAAGGTGTTGATACACGAACCGTGGTCCACGCGATCGCCGTTCATGTTGGCGTCGTGCCAGGCACCCTGACCCATAGCGCTGACGCCGGGCATGATGCGTGGCGTGACCTTTGCCGGAATACGCACTTCGCCGCGATTGTTAAAGACGCGTACGCTATCACCGTTTTTGATGCCACGTTTTTCTGCATCGACAGGGTTGATCCACACTTCCTGACGGCAGGCGGCTTTCAGCACATCGACGTTGCCGTAGCTGGAGTGGGTGCGTGCTTTAAAGTGGAAACCAAACAACTGCAGTGGGAAGGTGCTGCGCGCTGGCGAATCCCAGCCGTCGAACGTGGAGGCATACACCGGGAGAGGACTGATGGTTTCATCTTTTTCCAGTTCCCAGGCGGCCGCAATTTCAGCCAGTGCGCTGGAATAAATTTCAATTTTGCCGGATGGCGTTTTAAGCGGATTCGCTTGCGGATTGTCACGAAATTTTTTATAGGCCACAAAATGTCCGTTAGGATCTTTGCGCTTATAAATGCCCGTCTTTTTCAGCTCGTCATAGGACGGCAGTTGAGGATCTTTTTCCAGCATTTTGGCGTACAGATACTGCAGCCACTGCGCCTGGGTGCGGCCTTCAGTAAACTGCTGGTGAATATCCGGCCCCAGACGTTTTGCCACTTCACTCATGATCCAGTAGATGGGCTTGCGTTCAAACTTCGGCGCGGTGACGGGCTGGAGGAAAATCAGATAGCCCATATTGCCCGCGTAATCGTTAGGAATGATATCTTCCTGTTCGACGGTCATCAGATCGGGCAGCAGAATGTCGGCATACTTCGCCGAAGAGGTCATAAAGTTGTCGATCACCACGATGGTTTCGCACGTGCTTTCATCCTGCAAAATATCGTGGGTCTTATTGATATCCGAATGCTGGTTAGTGATGGTATTACCGGCATAGTTCCAGATAAATTTGATCGGCACATCGAGTTTATCTTTGCCGCGCACGCCATCACGAAGGGCGGTCATTTCCGGGCCACGGGCGATGGCGTCGGTCCAGCTAAAGCAGGAAATCTGCGTTTTTACCGGGTTATCCGGCAACGGCATGCGCTCAATGGTGATGGTGTACGTTGACTCACGCGCGCCGCTGTTGCCGCCGTTGATGCCGACGTTGCCGGTTAAAATTGGCAGCATGGCGATGGCCCGCGAGGTCAGTTCGCCGTTCGCCTGACGCTGTGGCCCCCAGCCCTGGCAGATATAGGCCGGTTTCGCCTGGCCCATTTCGCGGGCCAGTTTGATGATGCGCTCGGCCGGGATCCCGGTAATGCGCGAAGCCCATTCCGGCGTTTTCGCCGTATGGTCATCACCCTGACCCAGAATGTAAGCTTTGTAATGGCCGTTTGCTGGCGCGCCTTCCGGCAGCGTTTTTTCATCATAGCCGACACAGTATTTATCCAGAAACGGCTGGTCGACCAGGTTTTCATCAATCAACACCCAGGCGATACCGGCCACCAGCGCAGCATCGGTGCCAGGGCGAATCGGGATCCATTCGTCTTCACGCCCGGCGGCAGTATCGGTATACCGTGGATCGATAACAATCATTCGCGCATGAGAGCGTTCGCGGGCTTGCTCAAGGTAATAGGCGATCCCGCCGCCACTCATGCGCGTTTCCGCCGGGTTATTACCGAACATCACCACCAGTTTAGTGTTTGCAATATCCGAGGTGCTGTTACCGTCATTGCTACCGTAGGTATACGGCATCGCGCAGGAAATTTGTGCCGTGCTGTAGGTGCCGTAATGGCTTAAAAAACCACCATAGCAGTTCATCAGCCGCGCCACCAGCGAAGCATAAGGCGAGGAGCGTGTGATATTGCCGCCCACAACGCCAGAGGAGTAGTTGATGTAAACCGCTTCGTTACCGTATTTTTCCACTACGTGTTTAAGGCTTGACGAAATGGTGTCCAGCGCTTCGTCCCAGCTAATTCGTTCAAACTTGCCTTCGCCACGCTTGCCGGCGCGTTTCATTGGGTAGTTAAGGCGGTCGGGGTGGTTAATACGACGGCGAATAGAGCGGCCACGCAGGCAAGCCCGCACCTGGTGATTGCCGTACAGATCATCGCCGGTGTTATCTGTTTCAACCCAATACACTTCGTTATCGCGCACGTGCAGGCGCAGCGGGCAGCGGCTACCGCAGTTGACGGAACAGGCGCCCCAGACAACCTTCTCCTCTACGGGCTGGACGGCGCGTTGTATCGCGGCGGCGGCGCTTTTTAAACCAAAAGGTAACGACAGCCCACCTGCGGCAAGCGCCAGCGACCCTATTGCCGTGGATTTGACCAGAGACCGGCGGGAAATACCGCCGTAATGTTCGATATCGGACATGACTCACCCCATCATTGTAAATACCGGTTATTTTCGCCCGTGACTACAATCGGGCTAATGATGGGGTGAGTGTTACTTATTTAGAGGTAGTAAATCTTAATCCTTATCAAATCAAAGGACAATGGCGCCGTAATTGTACCTCAATTACTGGGGTTCACCTTGCGGACTTTCCTGAGCCCCTACAGCACCTGTGCGGGTATACAAAATCTTGAAAGTATCGTTGGCACAATGCCCAACCACCTGCGCGTCAGGCTGGTCGGCCTGATCGTTGGGAACAATGTTAAGGCTAAAGCCAGACTCGGGCACGCCGTTATTGATGATTTTCTGCTGAATGTCGCTTTTTATGCGTTCGCAGGAATCTGGGGCGGCCAGCACGGCCGTTGACGCACTCATTAACAGCAGGGCGGTAATCCAGGGTAACCGTTTCATGTATAGCTCCTTTTCTCTGTGTAATGGTTAATTTTAGCAGGGTTCGTGTAAACATCTGTATTTGCTAATATGAATAAGAATAATCTTTCTAAAACGGTAAAAAGATGTGAAGAAATACGTAATTATGCTGCTCGCAACGACGCTGATCGGCTGTGACAATAGCTCCACGCCGCTGTCGTTTACGCCGGAGATGGCTAGTTTTTCGAATGAGTTTGATTTTGATCCCCTGCGCGGTCCGGTCAAAGATTTCTCCCAGACCTTGTTCAATGACAAGGGCGAAGTATCTAAACGGATCACCGGCACGCTGTCAGCGGAAGGCTGCTTCGACACTCTGGAACTGCACGATCTGGATGCCAACACCGGCGTGGCGTTGGTGCTGGATGCGAATTATTACCTGGATGCCGAAACCCAGCAGCGTAAAGTCAAGCTACAGGGGAAATGTCAGTTGGCTGAGCTGCCGTCTGCAGGCGTAACGTGGGAAACCGATGATAATGGATTTGTGGTCGCGGCGCACGGCAAAGAGAGGGTTGTAAACTACCGTTACGACGCTGATGGCTATCCGCTGGGTAAAACGACTGTCTCAGGGGACCAGCGTTTGTCCGTGCAGTCAACGCCGTCGAAAGACGTGCGCAAAAGAATGGACTATTCAGCTGTCAGCACGCTTAACGATAAACCGCTGGGGAACGTGAAGCAAAGCTGCGATTACGACAGACATAATAATACGATAAGCTGCGAGCTGATTATCTCAGATGAGAGCGTCACTCCTGCGGTGGAGCACCAGTACACCATTAAAAATACCATTGAATACTATTAACGCGAAATAACCGCGCAGTTTACTGCGCGGTCGGTTTCAACAGGCTGGCGGCTGAAGATTTGTGTCCAGCCAGATGCTGGTGCTGGAAAATGCACATCCGGATGGTATTGCGGTACTCGCCATTGATAAAGAACTCGTGAATCAGTTCACCTTCCACCATAAAACCTAATTTACGGTAGATATGAATGGCTTTTTCATTCTCTTTATCAACGATCAGATAAAGCTTGTACAGATTCAGGACGTTGAACCCGTAATCCATGGCAAGCTTTGCCGCGCGTGAGGCGAGTCCTTTCCCCTGATGCTCCGGCGAAATAATGATCTGAAATTCCGCCCGCCGGTGAACGTGGTTGATCTCTACCAGTTCAACCAGCCCGGCTTTTTCACCTCCGCACTCAACGACAAAGCGACGTTCACTCTGGTCGTGAATGTGCTTATCGTAAAGATCCGACAGTTCCACAAAGGCTTCATACGGCTCTTCAAACCAGTAGCGCATGACGCTGGCGTTGTTGTCGAGCTGGTGGACGAAACGCAAATCCTCCCGCTCCAGCGGACGCAGTTTTATGTCATGGTTTGGCGGCATTAGGGGGCAACCGTGCGGCCGGTGCGTCGATCCAGGCAGCGCAGGGTGTTCGGCTCCCAGTAAGCATTTGTATTCGCGCTCTGCTGACACTTATCGCGAGCATCGAAGGCGACATCTTCTTTATCCCACTCTTTTTCCACGCGGGAGTTGACCTTGTGGCGCAGGCTACGGGTGTCATTCCATTGTTCTTTGTCCATCGCTGCATTCTGGCGGCTTTGTGCACTGTCGCCAGATTCAATAATCAGTTTGCTGGTTTCCGCGGTTGCCGTCGCGGTGAAGGCGAGCGTAGACAGCGCCAGGGCGGCTGTCAGACAAAGGCGTTTGCTTAATGTTGTCATAGCATTTCCTTTTTGATGGGTGCAGATAATCAAATTATCCAGGATCGATTCTACACCAAAGCGAAAGGGTGGCATACCCGTACCGCAGGTATGGAAAAGTAAAAATCATTATCCGATGTGATGATTAAATCAAACCTCACCTGACGTTAGAAAAGTCCAAAAAGAGACCTTCGATTTTTGACCGCGCACGTTAGCACCTGGTTTTTGTGATCGTCCGCCAAATTTTAGATCGTCATACTTGTATGGTAGTAGTGTAGTTACGTAGATTTCCAGCATCACAACACGCGATGTAAGGAAATGGATTATGAAAATTGTAGGGGCTGAAGTCTTTGTTACCTGCCCGGGGCGTAACTTTGTCACCCTTAAAATCACCACCGACGAGGGGATTGTCGGTTTTGGGGATGCCACCCTCAATGGGCGTGAACTCTCTGTCGCGTCTTACCTTAAAGATCACCTCTGCCCGCAACTGATTGGCCGCGATGCGCAGCGTATCGAAGATATCTGGCAATTCTTCTATAAAGGCGCCTACTGGCGTCGCGGGCCGGTTACGATGTCGGCCATTTCTGCTATCGATATGGCGTTGTGGGACATTAAAGCCAAAGCGGCCAATATGCCGCTCTACCAACTGCTGGGGGGAGCATCCCGTGAAGGCGTAATGGTCTATTGCCATACCACCGGGCACACTATCGACGATGTTCTTGAAGATTACGCGCGGCATAAAGAGATGGGCTTTAAGGCCATCCGCGTGCAGTGCGGCGTGCCGGGAATGAAAACCACCTACGGTATGTCGAAGGGAAAAGGGCTGGCCTACGAGCCTGCCACTAAAGGGGATTGGCCGGAAGAGCAACTGTGGTCCACCGAGAAATACCTCGATTTCACACCGAAACTGTTTGATGCGGTGCGCAGCAAGTTTGGTTTCAACGAGCACCTGCTTCACGATATGCACCACCGCCTGACACCTATTGAAGCAGCCCGCTTCGGTAAGAGCATTGAGCCCTTCCGCATGTTCTGGATGGAGGATCCGACCCCGGCAGAAAACCAGGCTTGCTTCCGCTTAATCCGCCAGCACACCGTCACGCCCATTGCTGTGGGCGAAGTGTTTAACAGCATCTGGGATTGTAAACAGCTTATCGAAGAGCAACTGATCGACTATATCCGCACCACCATGACACATGCGGGTGGGATCACTGGCATGCGCCGTATTGCGGACTTCGCATCGCTCTATCAGGTGCGTACGGGTTCACATGGCCCATCGGATCTTTCACCCATCTGCCACGCGGCCGCGCTGCATTTTGACCTGTGGGTGCCGAACTTTGGCGTGCAGGAGTACATGGGCTACTCGGAGCAAATGCTGGAAGTCTTCCCACATAGCTGGCGCTTTGAGAACGGCTATATGCACCCGGGAGATAAGCCAGGGCTGGGCATTGAGTTTGACGAGAAACTGGCCGCCAGATACCCCTATGATCCCGCCTATTTGCCGGTAGCCCGTCTGGAAGATGGCACGCTGTGGAACTGGTGAGAAGGAGCCAAAAATGAAAAGCGTAGTGATTAAACAACCGAACGAACTGGTGATTGAAGAGCGCCCGCTCCCGATGCCTGCCGCGGGTGAAGTCCGCGTCAACGTTAAGCTTGCCGGGATCTGCGGTTCTGATAGCCATATTTACCGTGGACATAACCCCTTTGCTCACTATCCACGCACGATCGGCCATGAGTTTTTTGGTGAGATCGATGCCGTCGGGGAGGGAGTTAACCGTTCGCGTCTGGGCCAACGCGTTTCGGTTGATCCGGTGATTAGCTGCGGGCATTGCTACCCGTGCTCTGTCGGGAAACCTAACGTTTGCACCTCGCTGGTGGTACTGGGCGTCCACCGTGACGGCGGATTCAGCGAGTACGCGGTTGTTCCCGCACACAACGCCTGGCCTATCCCGGACGCTATTGCCGACAAGCACGCCGTCATGGTTGAGCCTTTTACCATTGCCGCCAACGTTACAGGCCAGATAGCCCCCACAGAGCAGGACGTTGCCTTGATCTACGGCGCAGGCCCGATGGGGCTTGTCACCGTGCAGGCGCTGAAAGGCGTCTATAAGGTGAAGCTGGTCATCGTCGTGGACCGGATAGACGAGCGTCTGGCAATGGCGCAGCGCAGCGGGGCTGATTGGGTGATCAACAATGGCGAGCGCTCATTACAGGCGGCCCTGGACGAGAGAGGGATCATGCCGACCATCGTTATTGATGCCGCCTGCCATCCGTCCATTTTGCAGGAGGCGATAACCCTTGCCTCGCCGGCTGCACGTATTGTGCTGATGGGCTTTTCCAGCGAGGCGAGCCAGATTGTTCAGCAAGCAATAACCGGCAAAGAGCTGTCAATCTTCTCTTCGCGCCTCAATGCCAACAAATTCCGGGTCGTCATAGACTGGCTGGAGAAAGGGCTAATCGACCCTGAAAAACTGATAACCCATACCTTTGACTATCACCATGTAACCGACGCCATTGAACTGTTTGAAAAAGACCAGCGGCAGTGCTGCAAGGTCTTGCTTACGTTCAGCCAATAATAAATCACGCGGTTAAGAGCCTGTGCAGACAGGCTCTAAGTAGTACGCATCTTACCTTTAGAGAAAGCCATTATGACTCAAGCACAACCTCAACGAACGACAGCCGATCTGGTCAAAGCCGCCGTATCCGGCTGGCTGGGCACCGCTCTGGAGTTTATGGATTTTCAGCTCTACTCGCTGGGTGCCGCATTGGTGTTCCACGAAATTTTTTTCCCGGAACAGTCTGCGGCGATGGCGCTGATTCTGGCGATGGGAACCTACGGCGCGGGCTACATTGCGCGCATTGTCGGGGCCTTTATCTTCGGCAAAATGGGCGACAGTATAGGCCGTAAGAAAGTACTGTTTATCACCATTACCATGATGGGGATTTGTACCACCCTGATTGGCGTGCTGCCGACCTACGCGCAGATTGGCATTTTCGCGCCTGTGCTGCTGGTTACCCTGCGCGTCATTCAGGGGCTGGGAGCTGGAGCGGAAATCTCCGGAGCGGGAACCATGCTGGCGGAGTACGCGCCAGCAGGCAAACGCGGCATCATCTCCTCGCTGGTGGCGATGGGGACCAACTGCGGAACCCTGAGCGCGACGGCCATCTGGGCGGTGATGTTTTTTGCGCTCGACCGCGAAGCGTTGATCGCCTGGGGCTGGCGCGTGCCGTTCCTGGCAACGGTGGTGGTGATGTTCTTCACCCTCTGGCTACGACTGAATCTTAAAGAGAGCCCGGTATTCGAGCAAGTGAACGACACGGAAACGACCGCACCAGCGGCTGTCCAGGATACCGGGTTGGGCGCAATGTTTAAGAGTAAATCGTTCTGGCTGGCGACCGGATTGCGCTTTGGTCAGGCGGGCAACTCGGGTTTAATCCAGACCTTCCTCGCCGGGTATCTGGTACAGACATTGCTGTTTGATAAAGGCATTCCAACCGATGCGTTAATGATAAGTTCCATCATCGGGTTTATCACTATTCCGCTGCTGGGCTGGCTGTCAGATAAAATAGGGCGTCGCTTGCCTTATATTATTCTTAATATCTCCGCCATTATTCTGGCCTGGCCGATGCTGGCCATTATCGTTGATAAGAGTTATTCCCCGGGCGTCATTATGCTCTCGATCATCGTAATTCATAACGTCGCGGTACTGGGATTGTTTGCCCTTGAAAACATCACTATGGCGGAAATTTTTGGCTCACGTAATCGCTTTACCCGAATGGCTATCTCAAAAGAGGCGGGCGGCCTGGTTGCGGTAGGTTTTGGTCCTCTTCTGGCGGGGATCTTCTGCGACATGACCGACGCCTGGTGGCCGATGGTGGCGATGCTAATCGTTTATTCCGTCATTGGTCTTATCTCCGCCATCCTGATGCCTGAAGTCCGGGATCGTGATTTAAGCCTGGCGGAAGATGCGGCTGAACCGGCAAGAGTAAAAAGTGTAAAAGCGGACCAGCCTGATTATGGCGCGCAAGCCTAATGTTATATAAATCTGCAGAGAAACTGGCGCGCGATGCGCGCCAAAAATAGACGCTATAAAAGATTATGCTTGCTGCACAACATGCACTTATTTCAAACGAAAATAATAAATACATTACTGCATTCTACTCATTGAGTAGGGGGTGAACTATGTCACAGAAAGCAAAAAATATTACTGTTCCGGTAAGCATTGGTTATGGACTTACGGATATTATGGGCGGCGGCGCATTTACCGTTATCGGCGCCTGGCTACTCTTCTTTTATACCACGTTTGTCGGCTTATCCCCGGTAGAGGCGGCCTCAATCGTCGCGATTGCACGTGTCGTTGATGCGGTGGTTAGCCTGTTTATGGGCAGTTTTACCGATCATTTCTACAAACATTATTTTGGCAAAAAATTTGGCCGTCGACGCTTTTTCTTACTGATTGGCGCGCCGTTGATGCTGGTCTATGCCTTGCTTTGGCTGGATGGGATGAATTACGGTTTTTATCTGGCGGTCTATCTTGCGTTTGAGATTATCGCGGCGATGGTTCTTATTCCCTGGGAAACATTGCCCTCTGAAATGACCAAAGATTACAACCAGCGCACCAAACTTTCCACCTGCCGCATGTTTCTTTCTGCCTCCGGTACTTTTTTGGCAACGTTTATTCCCGGGTTGCTAATTAGCTATTTCGGTGAAAACAGCGCACATGCCTATCTTATTAATGGCGTCATTTTTGCCGTCCTGTTTATGGTCTGCGTTTTTATCTCCTGGAACGTCACTTGGGAGCGCGAACTGACGCCAGAGATGCGGGCCGAGCTTGAAAAAGACGAACGGCAAAAAACGCTGGCGGAAAAACTGGCAAGCCTCTGTCATCTTTTCAGGGAGTATGGTTCAACCCTCAAAATTCGGGCATTCCGTAAGCATCTGGCCATCTATCTGCTCTCGTTTACCGGTAAAGATGTCTATAACACGGTGTTTGTCTTCTTCTGTGTTTACTGCCTGCACGTATCGTCCTCGCTTGCGGGAAGCTTATTATCGATGAGTATCGTCGGGCTACCCGTCACCCTGATTGCGGGTATCGGGATCATCAAATACGGACCCTCGAAGCTCTATGTCTTTGCCTATTTATTGATGTTGATCTGCCTGGGCGGTTTTTTTGCGGTGTACCAGATCCCGGCCCTGAACACCGTGACGATGCTGGTTGTTCTTGGCGGCCTTTATCAGGTGGGGCGCTGTGTACTGGAGTTCACCCCCTGGAACGTGTTCCCGTTCATTCCAGATATTGATGAGATGGTTAGCCACCAGCGTCGCGAAGGTCTTTTTGCGGCCGTTATGACCTTCTCGCGCAAAACCACCGTTGCGATCGCCACTTTTATCGTCGGCATTCTGTTGCAAAGCGGGGGCTTTATGAAAGGCAGCCAGACGCAGCCGCCGGAGGCTGTTCATACCATCGCAATGTTAATGTTCGTTGGCACAGCTGGACTACTGATTCTGGCGCTGTGGCAGGCGCTGACGTTCCATCTGAATAAACGGACGCATAAAATTTTTGTCGATGAGCTGGACCGGTTGAAAGCAAACGGTCACCCGCAGCAGGTCTCTGCCGAGGCGCGTCGTGTTGTGGAAGATTTAACGGGATATTCATGGGACACGCTGTGCCGTGAGCCCGCGGCGACAGTCACTGACGGAAATGTACGGCCTGTCCTGTGAGTTTGGTTTATATCTTTTGAACTGATATCACACAACTTGATTTTTATATCACACCAGTTAGATGAAAGTTAATGTAAATCAATGTTCATCTCAGGGGGATCCGTATGGTGAATGGCACGGTATGTTACAGCCACTGCCATTCTAGTTGGTGTAGTCAGCAGGCGCTGTCGCGCTAGTCACCGTGCGGCAGCGGATCACAGCGAAATTTACTTAACGAGTCTCAATCATGGAAAACCGGTTATTACAGGCGAAAGCGACGCTTCCTCAATACGATCGCGAGAGCCTCAAGGTACGCATTGTTCATTTAGGGTTTGGCGCTTTCCACCGCGCGCACCAGGCCGTGTATACCGACATTCTTGCGGCGGAACACGGCAGCGACTGGGGGTACTGCGAAGTTAACCTGATTGGCGGCGAGCAGCAAATTGCCGACCTCAAGGCGCAGGATAACCTGTACACCGTGGCGGAAATGTCGGCCGATGCGTGGACATCACGGGTAGTAGGGGTGGTTAAAAAAGTCCTGCACGCCCAGGTTGATGGCCTGGAGACCGTGCTGGCGGCCATGTGTGAACCGCAGGTGGCGATTGTTTCACTGACCATCACCGAGAAAGGGTACTGCCACTCCCCGGCGACCGGGCAACTGATGCTCGATCATCCTTTTATTGTAGCTGACCTGCAACACCCTCAGCAGCCAAAATCCGCGCCTGGCGTGGTGGTTGAAGCACTGGCGCGACGCAAAGCGGCAGGTCTGCCCGCGTTTAGCGTTATGTCCTGTGACAATATGCCCGAGAACGGCCACGTGATGCGCAACGTCATCTGTGCCTACGCCCGCGCGGTTGACCAGGCGCTGGCGGACTGGATTGACGCCAATGTGACATTCCCGTCGACGATGGTCGACCGCATTGTGCCCGCAGTGACGGCCGACACGCTTGATAAAATCGAACAGTTGACTGGCGTGCGCGATCCGGCTGGCGTGGCCTGTGAACCTTTCCGCCAGTGGGTGGTTGAGGATAACTTTGTGGCCGGGTGCCCGCAGTGGGAAAAAGCGGGCGCTGAACTGGTTGCAGATGTCATTCCGTTTGAAGAGATGAAACTGCGTATGCTTAACGGCAGTCATTCGTTCCTGGCCTATCTCGGTTATCTGGCGGGGTATCAGCACATCAATGACTGCATGGAAGACAAAAACTATCGCCTCGCCGCTCACGCGCTGATGTTGAAAGAGCAGGCGCCGACGCTGAAGGTCAAAGGCGTTGATTTAGCGCACTATGCCGATCTTCTGATCGCACGTTACAGCAACCCGGCGCTGCGTCACCGCACCTGGCAAATCGCGATGGATGGCAGCCAAAAACTGCCGCAACGTATGCTTGATTCCGTGCGCTGGCATCTGGAGCAGCAGAAGCCCTTCCCATTGCTGGCGCTGGGCGTGGCGGGCTGGATGCGCTATGTCGGCGGCGTGGATGAGCAGGGTAACGACATTGACGTGAGTGACCCGCAGCTTGCCACTATTCAGGCCGCAGTTGAGGGCAGCGCAGAGGGCGTAAGCCGTGTGAAAGCGCTGTTGGGCATTGAGGCTATCTTTGGCAAAACGTTACCGAAGAACGCGACCTTTGTGGATGCGGTATTGAAAGCGTATCAGACGCTGCTGCAACACGGGGCGAAAGCAACGGTTGCGCAGTACGCCGCACAGCCGTAAGCCGGATATGCCGCCTGCGACGGCATAATTCGTCAGCCAATGGTCATTACATTACGCTTGTGTACAGCATTTTACAAAGCAGACGCCTATTTACCTTATTAATAGTTTCTGCACGTAAACGTTGAGGGTTTGTTTATATTCTTAATGTCAAACTTACAGCAGAAAATAATTTCTTCCTCGGTATAAGGAGTCAGGCTTATGTATAAGAAAATTTTGATGCCTGTTGACGTGTTTGAAATGGACTTGAGCGATAAAGCGGTACGCCACGCGGCCAACCTGGCGAAAGCGGAGGGGGCATCGATAACCCTGTTGAACATTTTGCCCGCCAGTAGCCGGTCTTTGCTGCGCGGCTTTAACGCCGATATTAAGAAGTTTGAAACGTTCATGACCGCAGAATCCGAGAGAAAAATGAAGACCTTAAAGCGGCTCTTCGATATTTCGCCGGAGGATATTGACTGCAAAGTCTGTTTTGGCAATGTGCGTGATGAAATTATCAAGCTCAGCAAAGAAGGCGATTATGATGTGATTGTCATTGGCTCGAAAAACCCGAGCATCACCACGCATCTTCTGGGTTCGAATGCTGAATCCATCCTGCGTTACGCCACCATTCCGGTATTAGTCGTCCGCTGAATAACTCGCCGCAACCGTAAGGGCGCGGCGACCTTTACTCTTCGCTAAACCACTCGCTATTTTCCTGACGAATTAACTGCACCGACTCGCTAATTTCCTGCAAATGCAAGGTCATCGCTTTATCGACGCCATCAGCATCACGTTGTTCCAGAGCGTTGAAAATATCATGGTGCTGGCGAAGCAACATTTCCGGCGGAGAGACGTGGTCAAGGCTCATATAGCGCACGCGGTCAATGGTCGCTTTGATGTTCTCAATGGTATCCCAGGCCAGCTGGCAATCGGCTATTTGCGCCAGCTTCTGGTGAAACTCGTCATCAAGCTGGAAAAAATCGTTCAGTTGTTTACGGTCGATGGCCATTCGCTGTTGATGCAGGTTTTGTTCAAGATGGTACACCTGATTGTCGTTAATCAGCGATGCGGCACGTCGCGCCACCGCGCACTCAATGGCCTGGCGGACAAAACAGCCATTACGTACCTGAGTAAGCGAGATCTTATTAACATAGCTGCCGCGCTGCGGGCGTATCTGAATCAGGCCGTTTTCAGCGAGCTTAATAAACGCCTCACGCACTGGCTGTCGGGAAACATCAAAACGTACCGACACCTCTTTCTCAGAGAGCGGCGTTCCGGGTGGGATCAGACAATGGACAATATCACGTCGCAAAATACGATAGATCTGTTGATTAACAGGCTGGGTAGGATTGAGCTGGGATTCAACGGCCATGGATTGTGATTTCTCAGAGAGTTAACATGGACATACTACCATTCTTTTCCCTGCTAACATACCCGGCCCGCAGGCCGGGTAGGGCCGATTAGCCCCGGTGAACGCTGAGCCCGGCAAAGCTCTGGCTGACCGGCATCATTTCAACGGTATTAATATTGACGTGTTTCGGCAGCGTCGCCACCCACCAGACCGCCTCGGTAATATCTTCGGGGGTCAGTGCCGTGGTGTTTTCGTAGGTTTTATCCGCTTTCGCATCATCACCTTTGAAACGCACGTTGGAAAATTCAGTCCCGCCAACCAGACCCGGCTCAATGTCGGTGACGCGAACGGCGGTACCGTGCAGGTCGGTACGCAGGTTAAGGCTGAACTGGCGCACGAAGGCTTTGGTTGCGCCATAAACGTTACCGCCAACGTACGGCCAACTGCCGGCGGTAGAACCGATGTTGATAACGTGACCGCGGTTGCGTTCGACCATGCCTGGCAGCACGGCGCGGGTCATGTACACCAGCCCTTTGTTGTTGGTGTCGATCATATTTTCCCAGTCTTCCACGCTCGCCTTGTGAGCAGGCTCAAGGCCCAGCGCCAGACCGGCGTTGTTCACCAGCACATCGATGGCGCGCCATTCACCAGGCAGGTTTGCCATCATCTCTTCAATGGCGGCACGGTTGCGGACGTCCAGTTGGGCGGTCAGAATATTATCACCCAGCGCATCTTTCAGCTCCTGCAGACGTTCCTGACGGCGACCCGTTGCAATCACCTTATGCCCGTTGGCGACGAAACGACGCGTGATGCTTTCACCAAAACCCGCTGTCGCCCCGGTTACTAATACTATCATCTCACTGTTCCTCAACGTTTTTTATGTTGTATTACCATAGCACGCCCGCGCGCGATGCGTTAAGGCAACATTTGTATGACGCCATTGCAGGCGATGTCCGCCTGGCCTACTCTGGGGAGATATCCCGTGCTCAGGAGTAAAAGATGTCGGACAACAATCCCTTGTTTGAAAGCAGTTTGTTACCTTATCAGGCGCCGCGCTTTGATGAGATCAACGATAGCCACTATCGCCCGGCGTTCGATAAAGCGATGCGCCAGAAGCGGGCTGAGGTTGATGCTATCGTGGCGCAGGACGCGGCGGCGGATTTCAGCAATACCGTGCTGGCGCTGGAAAAAAGCGGAGCCATGCTGTCGCGTGTGTGCAGCGTTTTCTTCGCCATGGCCTCGGCACACACCAATGATGATTTACAGGCGCTGGACGAGGCGTTTTCCACCGAACTGGCAGCGCTGGCGAACGATATCTGGCTCAACGACACGCTCTTCTCCCGCGTGGAAAGCGTCTGGCAGGAGCGTACTGCGCTGGATACGGAATCCCGACGACTGGTGGAAGAGATCTATCAACGCTTTGTGCTCTCCGGCGCGCGCCTGAATAGCGCAGAAAAAGCGGAGCTGAAAGCGCTTAATACGGCGTCCGCCGCCCTGACCAGCCAGTTTAACCAGCGCTTGCTGGCTGCCAATAAAGCGGGTGGGTTAGTTGTCGATTACGCCCATCAGCTTGAGGGGTTAAGCCCGGACGAAAAAGCCACCGCGGCTCAGGCCGCGGCTGAAAAAGGGCTGAACGATCGTTGGCTGATCCCCTTGCTCAATACCACCCAACAGCCTGCGCTTTCGCTACTGAAGAACCGTCAGACGCGACAAAATCTCTTTCATGCCGGATGGGAACGCACCCAAAAGGGCGATGAAAACGATACCCGGGAGCTGGTTTGCCGCCTCACCGCTTTGCGTGCGCGTCAGGCACAGTTGCTGGGGTTCGAGGATTATGCAAGCTGGAGTACTGCCGATCAGATGGCGAAAACCCCCGCCGCCGCGCTGGCCTTTATGCGCGGTATTGTTCCGGCCGCGCGCGCGCGGGCAGAGCGTGAGCAGGCGGATATCCAGAAAGTGATTGATGACGAACAGGGTGGCTTTAGCGTACAGGTCTGGGACTGGTCGTTCTATGCCGAGCGCGTGCGGCAAAGAAAATATGCTCTGGATGAGTCGCAAATCAAACCCTACTTTGCCCTCAATACCGTGTTGCACGACGGCGTATTCTGGGCCGCCAGCCAGCTGTTTGGGATCCGCTTCGTCGAGCGGTTTGATCTTCCCGTCTATCACCCCGACGTTCGCGTATGGGAGATTTTCGACTACACCGGGGAGGGCATGGCTTTGTTCTACGGTGATTACTTCGCCCGCGAATCGAAAGGTGGCGGGGCGTGGATGGGGAATTTTGTCGAGCAATCCTTCGAGTTTGCCGCGCGTCCGGTCATCTATAACGTCTGTAACTATCAAAAACCGGCTAACGGACAGCCGGCACTGCTCTCCTGGGATGATGTGATGACGTTATTGCATGAATTTGGCCATACGCTGCACGGTCTGTTTGCCCGCCAGCGATACGCCACGCTTTCAGGCACCAATACGCCGCGTGATTTTGTAGAATTCCCCTCGCAAATTAACGAGCACTGGGCCAGCCATCCCCAGGTCTTTGCCCATTATGCCCGTCACGTTGAAACCGGTGAACCGATGCCGGAAGCCTTGCTGGAAAAAATGCTTAACACTGCGCAGTTCAATAAAGGCTACGACATGACGGAGCTGCTTAGCGCTGCGTTACTGGACATGAACTGGCATGGCATCCGCGATGCAGTAAGTGACGTCGAGGCGTTTGAAGCGGCAGCCCTGGAAAGAGAGGGGATGGATCTGCCCGCAATCCCACCGCGCTATCGCAGCAGCTACTTTGCCCATATCTTCGGCGGCGGCTACGCGGCGGGATATTACGCCTACCTGTGGACGCAGATGCTGGCCGACGATGGATACCAGTGGTTCGTCGAGCAGGGCGGATTAACGCGCGAGAACGGGCAAAAATTCCGCGAGGCGATACTGTCCCGCGGGAACAGCACTGATTTAGCTGAACTCTACCGGAACTGGCGCGGGCACGATCCGAAGATTGAACCGATGCTGGAGAATCGCGGGTTGAGCGCATAGGGTCATTGTTGGCTGCAAACATAACCGGGCATTGCGCCCGGTTTTATCGATAAGAGTGGAGAGGAACTCAGTATGGTCTGTGTGTATGACCCTTATCAATGCGGCTGAGCCGGGTAGGGCAACACCGCTACCCGGCACGCCAGCGTCAGGCAATGCTGTTAGGACAGGCTTCACCTTTCTCAAGCTGCAGCAGATTCTCAAGCGTGGTCTCAGAAATGCTGATCAGCGCTTCTGCAGTGAGGAACGCCTGGTGACCGGTGAACAACACGTTATGGCAGGCAGACAGGCGGCGGAACACGTCATCCTGAATGACGTCGTTGGACTTGTCTTCAAAGAACAAATCGCGTTCGTTCTCATACACGTCCATGCCCAGTGCGCCAATCTTCTGCGTTTTCAGCGCTTCGATAGCGGCCTGAGAATCAATTAATGCCCCGCGACTGGTATTGATGATCATCACCCCGTCTTTCATCTGGTCAAACGCGGCCTGGTTAAGCAGGTGGTGGTTATCAGGCGTTAGCGGGCAGTGCAGGGAAATTACGTCAGACTGTGAGAACAGCGTAGGCAGGTCGACATATTCCACGCCCAGATCCAGCGCAGCCGCACTGGGATACGGATCAAACGCCAGCAGGCGCATGCCAAAACCTTTCAGAATGCGAAGGGCCGCCACGCCAATTTTGCCGGTACCGACCACGCCTGCGGTTTTGCCGTACAGGGTAAAGCCCGTCAGCCCTTCGAGGGAGAAGTTCGCATCACGGGTGCGTTGATAAGCGCGATGAATACGACGATTCAGCGACATCATCATGCCAACAGCATGTTCTGCGACCGCTTCCGGCGAGTAAGCCGGGACGCGTACTACCTTCAAACCCAGTTCTTTTGCCGCGTCAAGATCAACGTTGTTAAAGCCTGCGCAGCGCAGGGCGATGAACTTCACGCCGTGTTTTTTCAACTCTTCCAGCACTGGACGGCTGCCGTCATCGTTGACGAAAATGCAGACACCCTCACAACCGTTCGCCGTTTTGGCAGTTTTATCGGTGAGCAGAAAGTCGAAAAATTCGAGTTCGAACCCGTAAGTCTTGTTAACCTGTTGCAGATACTTTTTGTCGTACTGTTTTGTACTATAAACGGCAAGTTTCATAAGACTTTCTCCAGTGATTTTGCCTTCACGTTAGCATGATTAAAAATAGCTTACAAATTCTAAAATTTCATTGAATTCAATAGGTTCTTTAAGGGTTTTCAGCCTATTCACGGCCCTTAATGAATTTTAATACATCAACAGCGACAGGCATTACCTCAGGGAAAATAGCGTCCGCATAGCGGCATTATTCGCCTGCTTCAGTTTAGCCTTTCAGAGGCAATCTCACCCTCGGTCCAGTGGACGTGATTAACTCTGTTATGCCATGATGCAAATAAGTTAATTTTTTGTACAACTCAGCAGAGTACCGCGTTATTGCACAGTTACGGGTCAGGCAGGTGATAAATGATGGCATACATGGAGTATTTATTAACTTATATTGAAGGGAATCCAGCGCTGGCCATTGGTTTTAATATCGTACTGCTGATTATCTCCGGGTTTTTTGCGCATATTATGTGCAAATTTCTGCTCATTAAAGTTGTCCGAAAAGTGTTCTTTTCCAGCCACAAACAGGATGTTCCCCTCGAAAAAGATCGGCGCATTGCTGAAAAGCTGTCCAATTTCGTGCCTGTTCTTATCGTTTATTATCTTCTGCAATTTATGCCGAATATGCCTGGCTCGTTGACCACGGCGATAAACACGGTATGTGGAATACTGTTCTTTGTTTTCCTGTCTCTCTTTTTCAATGAAATGCTGGATATCGTTAACAGCTCCTATTTACGCAAAACCAAGAGAAAAAATCACTCAATTAAAGGCTATATCCAGATAGGGAAGATTTTAGTCCACATCATCGCGGCGATTATGATACTGGCCGTGATGTCGAACAAATCCCCAGCCATTATCATCTCAAGTCTCGGGGCGGTTGCTGCGGTACTGATGTTAATCTTCCAGCACACGCTGCTTTCGCTGGTGGCCAACGTACAGCTCTCATCAAATGATGTGCTGCAGCTTGGCGACTGGATTGAAATGCCGGATAAAAATTTAAGCGGTGAAGTGACCGATATAGCCTTGCACACGATCACGATACGTAACTGGGATAATACTATCTCCCGTATTCCGACGAAAAATTTCCTCACCGAAACCTATACCAACTGGCAGGCCATGTTTTCGTCCGGGGCGCGACGGATAATGCGAAATACGACAATCGATCAGCACTCGGTGGTGTTTTTGTCTCAGGACATCCTGGCGCCCATGCTGGCGATCCGCGGCGTCAATGAACCTCTGGCAAAGCTGCTTGACGGACGTGATCCCACCGGGGTGGCGGACAGCTGGTTTGTGGATAATGGGCTGACCAATTTAACGCTTTTTCGCCACTATCTGATGGCGTACCTGGCAGAACGAACCGATATTATCAAGGATATGTACATCGTGGTGCGAACGTTAAAACCTTCACCGTCCGGGATCCCGCTCGAAATTTACTGTTTTACCACCTCAACCCTGTGGATGGATTATGAAAATACCCAGTCCGCTATTTTTGAGTATATTACCGCCGTCGCCGGGCGATTTTCCCTGCGTTTATATCAATATCCTGCGGGGCATGATTTCTGGCGTTTGTCACAGGAAAGTCGCCCGCAAAATAGTGAACAGCGGCCTGATGAGCCTTAAGTGATAGATTGCGCGCTACTGCATCAGCGACACTAAAAAAACTCCCGCAGGGGGTAAGTGCATCTATCCTTAAAAAGCCATCCGCTTCACCTGACTGGCTAAACATGCGACAATGATCGGCACTGCCGGCTTAATCTTACGCTAAATCAGGATATTAACTGCCCATGAAGGGTAAATACAAAGCCGCTATTGCGCTCTTACTGCTGTTCATTTTGTTGCCACTGACGCTGTTGATGACCCTCGCGCAGTGGGTGCCGACGCTCGCCGGGATTTGGCTGCCCGCAGGGACGCGTATCGCCTTCGAGAAGCCTCCCATCCTGACGCGCCACGCTATTGTTATCCCCGATCTTCGTTATCTGGTTGAGGACTGCGAAATTGCCCGCCTCGAAAATGCGACCCTGTCGCACCCCAGCCGCTGGGATCTGGATATCGGCGCGCTTGACATTCATTCCGTCTGCCTTGGCAAAATTCCGCCGTCCGCCCCCTCGACGGCCGCGCCAAAAACCCTGGCGCAGTGGCAGGCACTCTTGCCCAACGCCTGGATAACCATTCATCGCCTGACGCTTTCGCCCTGGCAGCAGTGGGAGGGTGAGCTTCGTGCATCGCTCACGCCTGCCCAACAGGAAGTGGCCTATCAAGGTGAACAGGTGAGTATCAAGGGGCAATTGCGTGGTCAAACGCTGGCTATCAGCCAGTTTGACGTTCAGCTTGCCGGTCAACCCCAGCCCGTTAAGCTGCTGGGTGAGTTCACCTTACCCCTGGTGCCGGACGGCGTGCCGGTTAAAGGCCAAGCGCTCGCGACATTTAAGGTGCCAGCGTTATCGTCGCTGGTCGATGCCGAACTGGAATGGCAAGAAAACCAGGGGCAACTGGTGGTCATGGCGCGAGATAACCCCGACCCCCTGCTCGACCTGCCGTGGCAAATTACCCGCCAAGAGTTGACCATCAGCGACGGTCGCTGGCACTGGGATCGGTCAGGTATGCCGTTGAGCGGTCGCGTTGGCCTTCGGGTCGACAACTGGCAACTGGGACTGGAAAAAGCCACGGTTACGGGGCGCCTGAATGTGCTTACCCAGGGCGATGCGGGGAAAGGTAACGCGGTACTGAATTTTGGCCCGGGCAGGCTCAGCATGGATAACAGCGACATGCCGCTCCACCTGAGCGGCGAGGCGAAACAAGACGACCTCGTGCTCTACGCCAGGCTCCCGGCAAAACTGACTGGCAGCCTGAGCGACCCGCAGCTCATTTTTGCCCCCGGTGCGCTATTGCGTTCACGCGGACGTATCATCAACGCCCTTGATATCGATGAAATCCGCTGGCCGCTGGCCGGTGTGAAAGTGACGCAGAAGGGCGTGGATGGACGGCTGCAGGCCATTTTGCGGGCGCATGAAAATGACATGGGGGATTTTGAACTCCATCTCGACGGCCAGGCCAGCGACTTTTTACCCGATAACGGACTGTGGCAGTGGCGCTACTGGGGCAAAGGAGGCTTCACGCCGATGCAGGCGCGTTGGGATGTAGCGGGAAGAGGCGAGTGGCGTGACCAGCTTATTGAGCTGACCGATCTTTCCACCGGTTTTGACCAGCTCCAGTACGGCACCATGACGGTGAGCAAACCTCGTCTGGTGCTGGATAAGCCTGTACGCTGGTTTCGCGACCCGGCGAGGCCCACGTTCAGCGGCGCACTCTCACTCAATGCCGGGCAAACGACCTTCTCCGGTGGAAGCGTGCTGCCGCCGTCGGTACTGGCGTTCAGCGTTGAGGGGCCTGACCCGACACGCTTCCAGTTCAGGGGCCGCCTCCATGCCGATAAAATTGGCCCGGTGCAGGTAAACGGGCGCTGGGACGGCGAACGTCTGCGCGGAGAAGCCTGGTGGCCGCAACAGTCGCTTAACGTGTTCCAGCCGCTTATCCCGACGGACTGGAAGATGACCCTGCGTGACGGCGAACTCTATGCGCAGGTTGCCTTTTCAGCCGCCGCAGACCAGGGCTTTGAGGCTGGCGGTCACGGCGTCCTTAAATCCGGTAGCGTCTGGATGCCAGATAACCAGGTCAGCGGCGTGGACTTCGTTCTACCGTTTCGTTTTCGCGAGGGGATCTGGTCGTTAGGCACCCGCGGTCCGGTAACCTTACGTATCGGCGAAGTGAAAAATCTGGTCACCGCGCGCAATATTACAGCGGACCTGCAGGGCGACTATCCATGGAGTGAGGAAAACCCGCTGCTGCTCACCAACGTGAAGGTTGAAATGCTGGGGGGCAAAATTACCCTGCAGCAACTGCGAATGCCGCAACACGTTCCGGGCCTGTTACGCGTGGACAATATCTCCTCCAGCGAACTGATTAGCGCCGTTAACCCGAAGCAATTTACCCTGTCCGGGCCGGTAAGCGGGGCGTTGCCGTTCTGGCTAAATAATGAAAAATGGATTATCAAAGACGGTTGGCTGACGAACCCGGGGACTATGACGCTGCGTATCGACCAGGATACCGCCGACGCCATCGTGCGCGACAATATGGTCGCAGGCGCGGCGATCAACTGGCTCCGCTATATGGAAATCGCCCACTCCTGGACAAAAATTAATCTTGATAATCTGGGGCAATTGACAATGCAGTCGGCGATCAAAGGAACCAGCCGGATGGATGGAAAAAGCGGTTCTGTCAACCTGAATTACACTCATGAAGAGAACGTCTTTATCCTCTGGCGCAGCCTGCGTTTTGGAGACAACCTGAAAACCTGGTTTGAGCAACACGCGGTCATACCCATTACCCGCAGTTCGACTGGCAAGGAAAGTGAGGAACAACAATGAAAAAGAGGGCTGGGGCACTTACCGTCGCCGTTGCCGCGCTGCTGAACGGCTGTACGCCGCGCATTGAAGTCGCCGCGCCGAAGGAGCCGATTACCATCAATATGAACGTGAAAATCGAACATGAGATCCACATCAAAGTCGATAAGGACGTTGAAACCCTGTTGAAATCACGCAGCGATCTGTTCTGAGGATGCCATGAAACAAACAGTAGCCCTTTTCATCCTGACGCTGGGAATGAACGTACAGGCGGCAGCGCTCACCTTAAACGACGCCCGGATGCAGGGGCGCGTGGGGGAAACCCTGAGCGGTTATATCGCGCCAGTTAGGCAAGATGCCGAGACCCTGGCACTGGTGAACAACATCAATGCCGCGCGTACGGAAAGTTATCAAAAACTGGCGGACAGCAATAACTTACCGGTCAATGAAGTGGCGAAAATGGCCGGGCAAAAACTGGTTGCCCGCGTCCAGCCCGGAGAATACGTGAAGGGGATTAACGGCAAATGGCTGAAAAAGTAGCGGGCCAAAACGCGTGTCATGAGCGTGACCACCGGTCCTGCCGCTAGATTTTCAGGGTATCAATAACGATGCGCAGGGCGGGGGAGACGTTGCGATGAGGGTAATACAGGAACAACCCCTCCATGCGCAGGCTGTAACGCTGTAACACCCGGATCAGCGTACCGCGTTCAAGATCGTCCGCAATGAGTTCGACAGGAACATAGGCCAGCCCCAGGCCCAACCGGGCGGCTTCTGCCTCCATATAGCTATCAGACAGCGCCCATTGCCCGTCTGGCCGGTGGATGATTTTTTTCCCGTCCTGAATGAGTTCCCACTGATACACACTGCCGTCGGCAAACTGGTAGGCAATGCAGGGATGGAGGGCTAAATCCGCCGGGGTCTGGGCAAAGCCGTAGCGACGAAAATGGTCGGGGGTGGCGACCACAGCCATCTCCATATCGGGGGTAATGCGCACCGCCACCATGCCCTGAGCCACCTCTGGCCCCAGGCGAACCCCCGCATCGAACCGTTCCTCAATAATATCGACGAAGCGACTCTCATTTATCAGTTCAAGCCTGATGTCGGGGTAGCGCTGTTTAAATACCGCAAGCTTTGGCAGGAGGCATTTATCAATAGCGTGCTGGCTGGCATTGATCCGCACCGTGCCAGAGGGGCTTTGACGATAATGGGCCAGAGTGGCAAGCCCCACGTCTAACGCATCAAACCCGGACTCAGCCTTCTGGTAAAGCTGCTCCCCGGCCTGCGTTAGCGACAGCTTGCGCGTAGTGCGCACCAGCAACTGAACGCCCACTCTCTCTTCAAGTTCACGAACAGACCGGCTGACGCCCGACTGCGCAAGCCCAAGCCGCTGAGCCGCCGCGGTAAAACTGCCTTCCCGCACCACCTGCATGAACAGGTAAAGCTCATTGTAATTTTCTCGTTTCGCCACCGCGATATCCCCGTCAGGTCCGGCGCTAATTTATAACAATATGGTATGAATCTTAGCATTTATCCCCCTCTAATCAGCACTAATTTTGCTCATTATACTGACCCTCAGTGAAATAAAGCACCGCAGCGTTGTCCGTAAGAAACCTGTATTTCTCTCTTGTTCTTTATGGGGATGTTTATGAATACGTTTGCCAGAAAACTGAAAACTGCGATGCCTGCCATGCTGCTATTCGCCTCATTAAGTGGAGTAACGACTATGAGTTATGCCGATTTAACCCATCCGAATGCCCCCGTGTCGATGATCAATAAATGGGATAAAACCTTCCCCGAGAGCGATAAAGTCGACCATCGTAAAGTGTCATTCCAGAACCGGTACGGCATCACCCTGGTGGGCGATCTCTACCTGCCTAAAGACCGGGGCGACCGTAAGTTTGCGGCGGTGGCGGTAAGCGGGCCTTTTGGCGCGGTGAAGGAGCAATCCAGCGGGCTGTATGCCCAGACCCTGGCTGAGCAGGGATTTATTACGCTGGCTTTTGACCCATCCTATACCGGCGAAAGCGGCGGTTATCCGCGTAACGTCGCCTCACCGGATATCAACACTGAAGATTTTAGCGCTGCGGTTGATTTTCTGGGATTACAAAAAGAGGTGGATCGAAACCGGATTGGCATCCTCGGTATTTGTGGCTGGGGAGGGATGGCGCTGAATGCGGCGGCGGCGGATACGCGCATTAAAGCGGTTGCGACCAGCGTGATGTATGACATGAGCCGGGCGATGGGCCACGGCGTAGGCGACGGCAAAGACCGTTACACCCCCGCCGATCGCCGCGCGGTATTGCACTATCTGAATGAACAGCGCTGGAAAGATACCCAAAGTGGAACCTTCGCACACGGCGGCCATGACATTAACGTCGACCGTAACGGCAACGTCAGCGCAGGCGAGCGCATCCTGCCCGAAACGCTGCCGGCAAATCCTCATCCGGTCCTGAAAGAGTTCTTTGATTACTACCGTATGCCGCGCGGCTTCCATGAGCGTTCCGTTAACTCGACCGGCGCCTGGACCGCCACCATGCCGCTGTCATTTATGAATATGCCGCTGCTGAGCTACGCGAAAGAGATAACCATCCCAACCCTGATCGTGACGGGTGAGAAGGCGCATTCACGCTACTTCGCGGAAGATGCCTTTAAGGCCGTGGGCAGTAAAAACAAAGCGCTGGTGATTGTCCCGGGCGCAAATCACGTCGATTTGTACGATAACGTTGCGGGCAAAATCCCCTTTGCCCGCTTTGAGCAGTTCTTCCAGACCAACCTGAAATAAGCGACAGCCACCCGTCTGCGGCGGGTGGCTTCGCTACTGAGCTGAATATGTCCACACTAAGCCAAACAGCTTCACAGAAGCGTCAGCACGCTCAATGGGGCGGTATTTTTGCCATGACCCTGTGTGTCTTTGTCTTGATTGCATCCGAGTTTATGCCCGTCAGCCTGCTCACGCCAATTGCCCGTGACCTGGGCGTGACGGAGGGGCTGGCAGGACAAGGGATTGCCATCTCCGGCGCGCTGGCGGTGTTAACCAGCCTCACCCTCTCAACCCTTGCCGGAACGGCGAACCGGAAATATGTCCTGATGGCGATGACGGTTCTGATGGCGGTGTCGGGCATTGTTATTGCGCTGGCATCCAGTTATCTGGTGTACATGGCGGGCCGGGCGCTGATTGGTATTGCCATCGGCGGATTCTGGTCAATGTCCGCCGCGACGGCGATCCGTCTTGTCCCGGATCATCTGGTGGCGCGTGCGCTGGCTATTTTTAACGGCGGGAATGCGCTGGCGACGGTAGTGGCGGCACCGTTAGGGAGCTACCTCGGGGCAATCCTCGGCTGGCGCGGAGCCTTCTTATGCCTAGTCCCCGTCGCAATGGTGGCGCTTATCTGGCAGAGCGTGAGCCTGCCCGACATGGCTGGTCATAAAAGCGATGCGTCACGCGGATCCGTGTTCAGCCTGCTCAGCCGCCCGGGGATCTCTCCTGGCCTGCTGGCCTGTGGCCTGTTCTTTATGGGCCAGTTTGCGCTCTTTACCTACGTGCGGCCGTTTCTCGAGACGGTGACGCGGGTCAATGACGCCGGGCTGTCGCTTATACTGCTCGCGATCGGCGTGGCGGGGCTTGTGGGCACGCTAATTGTCTCAAACTTCCTGAACGCGCAATTCTACCCAACGCTTTTCGCTATCCCTGGACTGATGGCGGCCGTCGCCATAGCCTTGATTCTGACCGG
Source organism: unidentified bacterial endosymbiont (assembly GCF_918797525.1). NCBI lineage: Bacteria > unidentified bacterial endosymbiont. The sequence goes on from NZ_OU963893.1 coordinate 2,321,180, forward strand.
GCACAGCGTGTGGATTGTTGCGCCGCTGTTTGGCTTCTGGGGACTACTGGCAACGGCTGCGCCAACCGGGTGGTGGACCTGGATTGCGCGCACGCTGCCTGATGATGCCGAAGCTGGAGGCGGACTGATGGTTGCCGTGATCCAGCTCGCTATCGCACTGGGCTCAACGGCAGGCGGCGTTATGTTTGATAATCTCGGCTGGCAGAGCGCATTTGCCATGAGTAGCGTGCTGCTGCTGTGCGCCGTCGCCCTGACGTTCCTCACATCGCGCCGGGTTTAACCCTACCCCAGTCGCGACGGCGGGAACCGGTTCTCAGCGTGTCGCCACCGGGGCTTCACTTTTTACCGTCCGCACTCTCACCCTGATGCGCCATTGCCAGCGCGCTGGCGCTGGCGGGATCGAACAATGAAAGACTCTCAATCTGATTGAGTAAAATCACCTTTCGGAAGTCCATTGCGCTTTTAGGTTCTGAATCAAGCGCGATGTCGTGTTCGGCATACCATCTGCTGTAATTATTTTCGATGCGCAGGTTCATCGTCTCCTCTTCGCGGTAACCGCTCAACATCGGAATAAGCACGATATTGGCCGTTTTTTCATATTCAAGCGTGGCGGTGTGGATCATTCCCACATAGATGCGCCGCGAGCGGAGCGTCACCAGCGCCAGTTCGCCCTGTTCCATACACTGATACAGCAACTGTTCGATACCGCTCGACTGGGCAAGGCGTTTGTACAGTTTTTTTCGGCCTTCGCCATCCAGTCGCGCGCTTCCGGCCCAGTTGGAGCGATAAAGACAAAACAGGATCGCAAACGCCAGCATCACCACCACCGGAGCCTGGATCCCCAAAAAGCTCCAGTTCATAAAATCAATTTGCCAGTCGGCGTATTTCTGCGAGGTGAAATGAAAAGTGTTGTCGAGAGCGGAGAGGGCATACAGCAGTAGCCAGAGCAGACCGGTGGCAATCACCCCTTGCAGAACAAAAATACAGCCGTACAGCGCCACAAGAAAATAGACATCCCAGCCGAAAGAACGTTTGATTTTAAAGCGTGTGGAGAGATCGCGGCTGGTGTACCAGTATCCGCACACCATCAGCACCATAAAGATTGCCGTTCCCATATTACGCCCTCTTCAGCGCATTAACGTGGCGCAGAAAATCCTGGCGCACGTCGTTGCTTTTGTAGTTAACCGAGGCGTTACCGTCCTGATCGATAATGATCCGATCGCCATCCTCCACGGCTTCAATAATTTCCTGCTGGCTCATCACCTGAAGCAGGGACTCAGGGCTTGAGAAAAGTGAAATTAATAGTCGTCTCATGGCGTTACATCCTCATAAAGAAAAAGGATAAGCCTGGAAGAAAGAACGGAGGTTTTCCTTAAGGTTTAACTGAAAAGCATGGCGGGTGAGGCGACGCATAATCTGAGTGAAAAAAACCATCAAAATATGCTTCTCATATCTATATGAAATATATAAATAATACAAAATATCTCATCATAAACTTGGACAAATATCATTGAATGTGTAAGTTTTAATTATGCCCTTACGCTCCGTTGTTCACTGTCAGGATGTGACCCATGAACACCTTGCCCGCTGTTGTCAGTCGATTTATTGATTACTATGCCGCGCTTGATACCCAGCCGCCGTCCGCGCTGGCAGAGCTTTATCACGCGGATGCCACGCTTATCGATCCTTTCGGTAAACACGCTGGGCTATTTGCGCTGCAGCGCTATTTTACCCACCTGTTGGCCAGCGTCGAAAAGTGCCGTTTCGCCATCGAGTCCCCGTTACACCGTGACGATCGTTTTGCTGTCAGTTGGACGATGCACTGGTCGCACCCGCGTATGGCCGGTGGCGCGCCTCTGGAACTGCCGGGCTGTTCCATGGTGCAGGTTGAGAACGATCGGGTAATTCACCAGAGGGATTACTACGATGCGGGTGAAATGATCTACGAACACCTTCCCCTGATCGGCTGGGCGGTACGCGGCGTGAAACGCAGGGTGGCATCATGAAAACCGTGCTGATTACCGGCGCGAGTTCCGGCATAGGGGCCGGGCTGGCGAAATCCTTTGCCGACGAGGGTTACCAGGTGGTCGCCTGCGGACGGGATCCGGCGCGCCTTGAAGCCCTGCGGCACTACAGCCCGACGATCACGCTTCGCCCGTTTGACACGACAGACAGGGACGGCTGTCGCCAGGCGCTGACCGACTGCGATGCCGATCTGGTCATTCTCTGTGCCGGAACCTGCGAATACCTCGACCATGGCAGGGTAGACGCTGCGCTTGTCGAGCGGGTCATGAACACCAATTTCATGGGGTCGGTGAACTGCCTCGCGGCGCTTGAGACACGGTTGGCGGCGGGCAGCCGCGTTGTGTTGGTCAGTTCGATGGCGCACTGGCTACCCTTCCCACGGGCGGAAGCCTATGGTGCCTCGAAAGCGGCGTTAAGCTGGTTCGCAGAGAGCCTGCGCCTCGACTGGGAGCCAAGAGGAATTGCCGTCACCCTGGTGTCGCCAGGCTTCGTCGATACCCCCCTGACGCGAAAAAACGATTTTGCCATGCCCGGTCTGGTCAACGTCGACCAGGCCGTGAAGGCTATCCGCACCGGGCTGGCGAAAGGGAAGAACCACATCGCCTTTCCCGGCGGATTCAGCCTGATGCTGCGGGCGATCGCCAGCCTGCCCGCATCTGTGCAACGCGCCCTGCTGCGCAGGATGGTGCGCGCATGAACATCGCCATTATCGGCAGCGGCATCGCCGGTTTGACCTGCGCCTGGCGGCTGGCCGGTCATCATCAGGTAACCCTGTTTGAAGCCGGGGCCACGCCCGGCGGCCATACCGCGACGGTCGATGTCGCCACGCCGCAGGGGACTTACGCCATTGATACCGGTTTTATCGTCTACAACGATCGCACCTATCCGCGCTTTATGGGCCTGCTCAGCGAGCTTGGGATCCGCGGGCAAAAAACGCAGATGAGCTTTTCGGTGCACAATCCCCGCAGCGGGCTGGAGTACAACGGGCACAGCCTGACGTCGCTGTTTGCCCAGCGCCGCAACCTGCTGAATCCCGCGTTCTGGGCGCTTTTGCGGGAGATTATGCGTTTCAACCGACTGGCTAAACAGAGCCTCGCGCAGGACGTTGACCCGAGCGCTACCCTGCAGACCTTTCTGCAACAGCACCGTTTCACGCCATTTTTTGCCCGACATTATATTCTGCCCATGGGGGCGGCTATCTGGTCATCGTCGCTGCAGGAGATGAAACGCTTTCCGCTGCCACTTTTCCTGCGCTTTTTTGAAAACCACGGTTTGCTGGATATCCGCGATCGTCCCCAGTGGTACGTAGTGCCTGGCGGGTCGCGAGAGTATATCCGCGCCATGCTGGACACGCTGGGCGACAGGTTAACCTTGCGCCTCAACGCGCCCGTACAGCGGGTGATTCGACATGAACGTGGGGTGAAGATCCAGCTCCACACCACCAGCCATGAGTTTGATCAGGTTATATTTGCCTGCCATTCCGTCCAGGCGCTGGCGATGCTGGACGCGCCAACCTATGCCGAGCGCCAGATTCTGGGCGATATCGGCTGGCAGCGTAATGAAGTGGTGCTGCACAGTGACCGGCGCTGGCTCCCGATACGCCAGCGCGCCTGGGCTAGCTGGAATTACCGCCTGAGCGAACGCGACCAGGCCAGCGCGTGTGTCACCTATAACATGAATATTTTGCAGGGCTTGCCCGCAGGCAGCCCGCTATTCTGCGTGACGCTGAACCCGGAAACAGCGGTAGACGAACGCTTCGTTTTGCAACGTTTTACCTACGAACATCCGCTCTTTACCCCGCAAAGCTGGCGGGCACAGGCCCGGCGTGGCGAGATCAATGGTCACAACCGGAGCTGGTTTTGCGGAGCTTACTGGTACAACGGTTTCCATGAAGATGGCGTGCGCAGCGCGCTGGACGTGGTGCAGGCCGTAGCGTGCGCGGAGGGCCGTTAAGATGAACAGTTGCCTCTATCACGGGCTGATGCGCCATCGGCGTTTTCTGCCAAAGGCGCATCAGTTTAACTACAGCGTTTTTATGGCCTGGCTGGATCTCGACGAGCTGGATGCGCTTTCTTCTGTTGGCGTGCGTCGCAACCGCTTTGCCGCCGCCGCCTTTTACGATGCAGATTACCCGCTGGGAATGCCGCTCAAAGAAAACGTCCTCGCGCGTCTCGAGAGCCTGACGGGGGAGCGCCCCGAGGGACGCGTGATGCTACTGACGCAGTTGCGCTATTGCGGCTTTCATTTCAATCCGGTCAATTTTTACTATTGCTATGACGCTGGCGATACGCTGCGCTGGGTACTCGCCGAGGTGAGAAATACCCCCTGGAACGAGCGCCATTACTACGCCATAGAGGGGCAAGATGCCCCCCCGACCGCGAAAGCGTTTCACGTTTCGCCCTTCAATCCAATGGATATGGTTTACCACTGGCGCTTCAACTGCCCGGGTCAGACGCTGAACATGCATATCGAAAATCATCAGCAGGCCAAAGTGTTTGATGCCACGCTGGCACTGCGTCGGGCACCGCTTACGCGCTCTACGCTGCGTTCGCTGCTGTTGCGTATTCCGCTGATGACGCTTAAGACCGTTATCGCCATCTACTGGCAAGCGCTCAGGCTGTGGCTGAAACGTGTGCCGTTGCATAACCATCCTGTTAGCAGGAGTGAGCGATCATGACCGATCCCGCCTTTGCGCTTGAACCCGATATCCCGCGTAACGTTCGCATCGCTCGTTGGCTGCTTTTTCGCCTGCTGAGCGGTATTCGTGGTGGAACGCTCACCGTCCGTGAAGGCGCGCAGACGTTCCATTTTGGTGAAACTACCGCCGGGCTGCATGCCGACGTGCAGATCCTGACCCCGGGCGTATACTGGCGTCTCTTAACCGGGGGTAGCCTCGCCGCAGCGCAAGCCTGGATAGACGGGGAGTGGGAGACAGCACAGTTAACGCCGCTTCTTCAGCTCCTTGCGCTTAACGGACACGTGCTCGGTCGGCTGGAAAAAGGGTTCCGCCTGCTGGGAAGGCCTGTGGAACGGTTACGCCACTGGACGCGGCGAAACTCCCGTGCTCAGGCCCGGAAAAATATTGCCGCCCACTACGATCTGGGCAACAGCTTTTATGCTCATTTTCTGGACAAAGACCTGCTTTACTCCAGCGCGCTGTTTACCGCGGGCGAGGACGATCTTGCCCGGGCGCAGCAGGCGAAAATGGCCCGTCTGTGCGAACAGCTAGCGTTGACGGCCAACGATCGTCTGCTTGAGATTGGTACTGGCTGGGGGGCCATGGCGGAGTACGCCGCCCGCCATTACGGCTGTCGGGTAACCACCACCACGCTCTCACGGGAACAATATCTGTGGGCGAAGGCGCGGATCGCCCGGGCAGGGTTACAGGATCGCGTCGAGGTGCTGCTGTGCGACTACCGCGATCTCACCGGGCAATTCGACAAGCTGGTCTCCATAGAGATGATTGAAGCGGTAGGGCAGCGCTATTTGCCCACCTTCTTCCGGACCTGCCAGGCGCGGCTGCGCCCGGGAGGACGGCTGGCCATTCAGGCGATAACCATCCAGGATCAGCGTTTTGCCGACTACAGCAAAAATGTTGACTTCATTCAGCGTTATATCTTTCCCGGCGGTTTTTTACCCAGCATCACCGCCATGAACGAGCTGATGACGCGCCATACCGATTTTGTGGTGCGCAATCTGTTCGACATGGGGCCGGACTACGCGCGTACGCTGTCCCTCTGGCGGCAGCGCTTCGTGCACGCCTGGCAGGAGATAGAAACCCTGGGCTTTGATGAACGTTTTCGTCGGATGTGGCTGTATTACTTCGGCTATTGCGAGGCGGGGTTTAACGCCCGCACCATCAGCGTGGTGCAAATGACCGCGGACCGGGTATGAAGCGCTACGGGCAGGTGTTCCTGCTCGCCATTGCGTTCGATCTCTACTGGACGCTGGTGGTGCTGTTTCGCGAGCGTGGGCTGGTTATCTGGCTCGCGCTGGCAATATTCGCCTGCCTGATGCTGCCTGCGGCTCAACGCCTGTACGCCGTTGTTCTGGCAGCGGCGGGCAGCGTGCTCGACGCGCTCTGGGCGCTAACCGGGCTTCTCGCCTTTACGGGCGAGTCGCTGATGCCTTTGTGGATGGTGGCGCTATGGTTGATGTTCGCCACCGTCTGGACCCGGCTGACCCATACCACCACCTTACCGGGCTGGCTGCTCACGCTGATGGCAACGATCGGTGGGCCGGTGGCGTACCTGATCGGCAAGCGGCTGGGGGCGATCGTTTTTCTGGAGCCGACCTTTATCGTCGTCAGTTGGATGGTACCCGGCTGGCTGATTTTGATGCTGTTTTTCCACCTGATGATGGGGAGGCAACAATGAAAAACGCGTTATACGCCTGATGGCCGTTATCGCGGCCCCGGTCAGGATCACGCCTTGCTCATCACCTGCGTACGCAATACCCTGAACTTCGTCGACAGTTGATCGGAGACCAAAAATGAAACGAATCCTGATCATGGCGCTTGCCTTGACCATGCTGCTGGCAGGCTGTAGCACAGAGGTGACCGAGTATCGCCATCAGAAGCCGGAACTGGATATCTTTACGTGGTTTACCGGCAGCACCGAGGCGTGGGGCATGGTGCAGGATCGTAGCGGCAAGCAGATACGGCGGTTCCATGTTGACATCACCGGAAACGTTGTGGGCGATACGCTGACGCTCAACGAGCATTTTGTCTACGACGATGGCGAAAAGCAGCAGCGGGTCTGGCATATCCGACGTACAGGACCGGGCCGCTACGAGGGAAGGGCAGGCGATATTAAAGGCGTTGCCACGGGGCAGGCGGCGGGCAATGCTTTCCACTGGCGATACAGCATGAACGTTAAGGCCAACGGCAATACCTGGCTACTGCACTTCGATGACTGGATGTACCTGCAGGATAGCACGCACCTGTTCAATAAAACGGAGATGACAAAATTTGGCGTCACCGTTGCCACGGTGACGCTGTTCTTTACCCGCAAGACGCGAGCTTAATCGCGAGCGGTGCGGGGCTTATTGCTGGAGTAGATAAAAAACAGGGCAACCGCCAGGCAGAGGATCGCTCCCAGTCGGCTGGGTGAAAACGCAATCGCCGCATTGCCCAGCCAGCCAAAGTTATCGATCAGCATGCTCATGGCTAACTGCCCCAAAATCACCGCCACCGTCGCCACCGCGGTGCCAATACGCTGCACGGCGAGCACCATTATGACGATGTAGGGCACGCCGCACAGTGCGCCCAGCAGTTGCCACTTTGGCACGTCCAGCAAGGTGATCGCCTGTTTTGGCTCAAAGAAGAAGATCAGCAGGGCGGTCACCAGCGCGCCAACGGAAAAGGTCAGGAATGCACTTTTGAACACCCCCACGCTGCTGCCCAGTTGTCCGTTGATCGCAGCCTGGACGCTCAGCGTCGCCCCCCCTACCACGGCTAAAAAAATCATCATGACGGTCATAACGTTACCCCTGTGCAACCAGAATCAATGCAGCAATAATGAAAATTAACGCGAGAAAACGTTTAGTCTCTATTTTCCTGCGCGCCGTACCCAGTAGACCATAGTGATCGATGATTAAGCTCTTAAATACCTGGCCCGCCAGAATGCCAATCATCGTCATGGCAATGCCGATCGCAGGCGTGGCGATGGTCAAAATGACCACGTAAACCGGGCCGAGTACTCCACCCAGCAACTGCCAGCCCGGTTGAGAGAAGATAGAGGGGCTATTGCGCGGGCTGAAAAATAGCATCAGCAAAAACGTCAGGGCACTTCCCACCCCAAATATGCTGAACGTCGCCCATAAATCACCGACTTTCCCCCCCAGAGGGCCAAGTAAGCCTGCCTCGACGGACAGCCCCATTCCGGCCGCAATAACCAGTAAAATCAAAACAAATTGCATAGCATCCACTCTCGAGTTCTTAAGACGACGAAGACTACCGCTGAAGACCGATGTGAAAAATGCCATAATGTAATAAACACCTTTGCAGGAAATGCATAAATGTACGATGTGAGAAACATCAGCATTCGCACCATGCTTATCTTCATTGACGTCTATGAGACGCAAAATTTTTCCGTGGTTGCGCGGCGGGAAGGGGTGTCGGCTTCGCAGGTATCACGCGTTATACACCAGCTTGAAGATGCGCTTGGTCAACAGCTTTTTTACCGTAATACGCGGGCGATTATGCCCACGGAGAGTGGGCACCTTTTCGTGCGTTATGCCCGGGCGATGGCGGGAAGCCTTGAGGAGGCGCGACGTGAACTGGATGAACGTGCGAGCGAGCCTTCGGGCACCATTCGTATTAATGGCCCGGTCAACTTCGGCCAGAGGCACCTGGCGCCGGGGCTTGCTACGCTGTCGGCGCGTTACCCCCGGCTCACCATCGAATTGACGCTGACCGATGATTTTATCGACCCGCACCGGGATGCCGCGGATCTTATCTTCCGCATTGGCGCGCTGACGGACTCCTCCTTTCGCGCACGGGTTTTCGGACAGCAATTTTATCACCTTGCCGCCTCGCCAGCCTATTTACGCAAACAGGGTTCGCCTGAAGTGCCGGATGACCTCAGTCGCCATCACTGTCTTGTCTATCGCGGATCTTCCGGGCCAAACCGCTGGCTGGTCCGTCAGCCCGGGAAGGCGTGGATCCACTATCCCATTGCGCCGCTGATAACCTCCAACAATGCCGAAACGCTGCTGATTGCCGCCCTGGAGGGGATGGGGATTGTGCTCTTTCCGGACTGGCTGGTGAGTGAAAGACTGAAAAGCGGCGAGCTGGTGACGCTTATGCCTGAGCGGGAATGTTCCATCCATACCGAGCCACAAACCCTTGCGGCACTCTATCCTGATACCCGGCATCCGCCCCTCAACGTCAGGGCGGTAATCGATCACTACATCGAGCAGTTCGGCACGCCGCTATACTGGCAAAAATAGCGTTACTGAGTTAACGGCTAAGCTCACGACGGATAATCTCTGCCCCCGCGCTTAACGCATTCAGCTTGCCGTTGGCCACCTGGCGGGAGAGGGGGGCCATCCCACAGTTAGTCGACGGGTAAAGCTTGTCCGCGTCGACGAACTGCAGCGCCTTACGCAGCGTATCGGCGACTTCGTCCGGCGTTTCGACACTGTTGGTTGCCACATCGATTGCGCCCACCATCACCTTCTTACCGCGGATCAGTTCTAGCAGATCCATCGGTACCCGCGCGTTATGGCACTCCAGAGAGATGATATCGATATTGGACGTCTGCAGTTTAGGGAACGCCTCTTCATACTGACGCCACTCTGCGCCCAGCGTCTTTTTCCAGTCGGTATTGGCTTTGATGCCGTATCCATAGCAGATATGGACGGCGGTTTCGCATTTCAGCCCGTCGATGGCGCGTTCTAACGCGGCAATACCCCAGTCGTTCACCTCATCAAAAAAGACGTTAAAGGCAGGCTCATCAAACTGGATGATATCGACCCCGGCCGCCTCCAGCTCTCTGGCCTCCTGGTTAAGGATTTTGGCAAATTCCCAGGCCAGCTTTTCACGGCTTTTATAGTGGGCATCATACAGGGTATCGATCATGGTCATCGGCCCGGGTAGCGCCCATTTGATCGGTTTATCCGTCAATTGCCGCAGATACCTGGCATCGTCGACGAATACCGGTTTTTGACGCGCCACGGCATCGACAACGGTGGGGACGCTCGCATCATAGCGGTTGCGGATGCGCACCGTCTGACGGTTGGCAAAATCAACGCCACTCAGGTGTTCAATAAACGTGGTCACGAAGTGTTGGCGTGTTTGCTCGCCATCACTAACGATATCAATTCCGGCGCGGAGCTGGTCGTCGAGAGAGAGGCGCAGGGCATCCTGTTTGCCTGCCAGTAATTCCTGGTCCTGCAATTTCCACGGCGACCACAGGGTTTCGGGTTGAGCAAGCCAGCTGGGTTTAGGTAAACTTCCAGCCGTTGATGTCGGGAGCAATGTTTTCATTATAGAAGACCTTATTATTGATTATTTAACGTGTGAAATTATGAGACCACTGCTCAAGACGTTGTTGGTACGGCGTAATAAATTGCGCCTGGGTAAATTTGCCTTGTTCAATCGCCAGGCGGCTGCGCTCTTCACGATCGTAAACAATTTTTGTTACTGAATGATCGTCATGATTAAGATCTGGCTGATAACATTGTCCTGCCGTCGAGTTCGCATTATAAATCTCAGGACGATAAATTTTCTGAAAGGTCTCCATCGTGCTGATGGTAGCGATCAGTTCGAGATTACTGTAATCCGCCAGTAAATCGCCGGAATGATAAAAGGCAAAAGGCGCGGCGCTGTTTTCAGGCATGAAATAGCGCACCTTCAGGCCCATTTTGCCAAAATACTGTTCTGTCAAGGAGGTTCCTTCAGGCTGGTACTCAATACCCAGCACGGGATGGCTGTTACCGGTGCGGTGATAGATCTCCTTACTGGAAACGCTCAGGCAAATGACCGGTGGCTTTTTAAAGTGCTCTCTGTATTGCGCTGACCGGGTGAAATGCCTGAAGATGTTACCGTGCAAATCGCCAAAGTTCTCCGGAAGCGTAAAGCGGGGCTGATCTTTATTATGTTCGAGCAGTAACACGCTAAAGTCATAGTCGCGGACATAGGATGAAAAATTATTGCCGACGATACCCTCGATACGCTGATGTGTTTTTTTATCAACGATGGTGGTTTGTAATATTTCTATAGCCGGGAAGCTATTGCCATCGCCCATATTCATGTCTACGGAAATAATGTCAAGCGCTACCGCGTAACGATCGGCTTTTGGATTATCCCAACGCGCTAATGCATTAAAACGGTTATTGATCATCACCAGCGTATTGCGCAGGTTTTCCTGTCGTCTTTCACCACGGGCCAGATTGGCAAAATTGGTGGTGGTACGCGTATTTTCTGAAGGGTTATAGTTCTCATCGAAGCAACTGCGCTTAAGGGTGAATGTAAAAGCGTTACTCATTGTGTTATACATCCTACGTTCATGTTGCCAGGAAGTTATCAATGCGTAATTTATGCCTGAGCGAGTGGCGCAGGGGAAGTGACTTAATTTCACTGTAACATGAGTAATCGTCATGTACGCCTGCGCAGAGGCGACGGTGGCGGAGCGTATTTTCGGGTTAATGCAAAGTTAATAACCCACAGGAATGTCATCAAACAGGCCTTCTCTATCATTGCTTTACCTTACATCGCCATTGAAATTTTCAGTTGAATTACTCCGCAATATATACGTTTCAATGTCGGGCAGTGTGCCTCTCTCGGGGTAAAACGGTACAAGCGGTGATCCTTCACTGCCTGTCTGGTACAGGCTCCTCAATTGCCGGTATAATCATTAAAATTTCCACTCGGTTTAGAAGCGAACATGACAAAACTCACCTTACAAGAGCAGATGCTAAAAGCGGGACTGGTGTCCAGCAAGAAGATGGCCAAGGTTCAGCGCACGGCGAAGAAATCCCGCGTGCAGGCGCGTGAGGCCAGAGAGGCTGTGGAAGAGAACAAAAAAGCGCAAAGCGAGCGTGATAAGCAGCTAAGCGAACAGCAAAAGCAGACCGTGATGGCGAAAGAGTTCAAGGCGCAGGTGAAGCAGTTAATTGAAATGAACCGCATCACCGTGGCGAAAGGTAATATCACCTTTAACTTCACCGATGGCACTCTCATCAAGCGGATAGACGTCGATAAGCAGACGCAGGCCCAGCTCATTAATGGCCGTCTGGCCATTGCGCGCCTGGTGATAAACGCCAATGGCGACTGCGACTACGCGATTATCCCGGCCGTAGTGGCCGATAAAATTGCCCAGCGTGATGCCCGGAGCATTGTTTTAAACAGCGCCCTGAGTCAGGAAGAGCAGGACGAAGACGATCCGTATGCAGATTTCAAAATTCCTGATGATTTGATGTGGTAAACCGTTATCAAAACGGTGCGGCATGACGGGCGTTAATCACCTCTGCGCTCACCGGGTGAACAAAGTCCAGCCCGCTGGCGTGAAGCATCAGCCTTCGGGCGCTCTTCGCGCCCGGCATCTCAAGACCCCCGTAAAGATCGCAGCCTAAAATAGGGTGGCCCAACTGCTGGCAGTGAATGCGCAGTTGATGGGTTCGCCCGGTTTCAGGAAACAATTCGACCCGCGTCAACGGCAGCTCCGCGCCCTGATAAAAACGCGCGATCGCCCGATAGCGGGAGCGGGCCGGTTTGCCATGGTCAGGGCAAATCGACATCAACGGAAACAGCGCCGGATCGTTGGCTATCGGCGCATCAACCGTCCCTTCGTCGTCCGCGAGATGTCCGCACAATAGCGCGCTGTAGGTCTTGCTCACTGTGCGTTGGCTAAACTGACGGCACAGGGCGGCATTGATCGCTTTATTGCGGGCGATCACCATCAGCCCAGAGGTGCCGAAATCAAGACGGTGCACCAGCGTGCAGTCTGGATACGTCTGGACCAGACGATGATGAACGGAATCACGGTTTTGCGGGTTCTTGCCTGACAGGCTCAACAGCCCGGAAGGTTTGTTGATAAGCAACAGATGCTCGTCCTGCCAGAGAATATCAATCTCATCGCGACAGGGTGGGGCAATAAAGGTATCGACAATAACAGACATCGGGCTGCCCGGCTGGAAAGTGGGAGCGGATGATAACGAAATAGCGGGAAAAAGAACAACCCTCCCGCCGGAGGCAGGAGGAGGACATCCTAGGCTGCGACGAAACCGTCGATGGCAGCTTTAGCGTCAGACTGCGCTTTGGTCGCCACTTCCGGACCGTAAGCAATGCCTTCCGCGAACACGAAGTTGACGTCGGTGATGCCGATAAAGCCCAGGAACACGGTCAGGTACGGGGTCACCAGGTCAGTTGCGGTATCTTTGTGAATACCTCCACGGCTGGTCAGAACAAACGCGCGTTTGCCTTTTACCAGGCCTTCAGGGCCGTTCTCGGTGTAACGGAAGGTTACGCCTGCACGCGCCACCAGGTCGAAGTAGTTTTTCAGTTGAGTAGGAATATTGAAGTTATACATTGGGGCGTTGATCACGATAACGTCGTGCGCCTGCAGCTCAGCGACCAGCTCGTCAGAGAGCGCCAGGGCTTCCTGCTGACGCGGCGTCAGCGGCGCATCGCTCGGGCGCAGCGCCCCAACCAGTTCGCCATCCAGCACCGGGATCGGGTTTGCAGCCAGGTCACGGACGGTGATTTCGTCTGCGGAATGCTGTTCACGCCACTGTTCAACGAAGTAGTCAGACAACTGACCAGACTGTGAGTACCCTGCCAGAATACTGGATTTCAATACGAGAACTTTGCTCATGGGTCATTCCTGTTTTGCATTTGATTGAAGGGGGTTGCCCCGTTGCTTGTTGACACTTTATTCACAATCCTGTCGCAGGGATAGTGCAATATATCGAAGCCCATGTTCGAAATTTTTGAATAAGGCGCTGGAGGCGTCGATGTGATACGCTATACCTATCATTGAAAACAGAATTTATCCGGCAGAGCACTGCCCGTTAACGCTATGACAGAACACCAAAAATTAACCTTGCCGATGCTCCTGCAACAGCTTAATTCATTGATGCTGCGCGACAAACAGCGCTTTGCCCACCGTCTGCACGGAGTCAAGAAGGTTAAAAATCCTGATGCACAACAGGCCATTTACCAGGAGATGGCGAAAGAGATTGAACAGGCCGCAGGGAAGGTTGTGCTGCGCCAAGCCGCACGTCCGCAGATAACCTACCCGGAAAACCTGCCCGTTAGTCAGAAAAAGCAGGACATCCTTAACGCGGTGCGGGATAACCAGGTGGTGATTGTCGCCGGGGAAACCGGGTCGGGCAAAACCACCCAGTTGCCGAAAATTTGTCTGGAACTGGGTCGCGGAGTCAAAGGGCTGATCGGTCACACCCAGCCGCGTCGACTGGCGGCGCGTACCGTTGCCAACCGTATTGCCGAAGAGTTGCAAACAGAACCGGGTGGCTGTATTGGGTACAAAGTCCGCTTCAGCGACCATGTGAGCGATAACACCCAGGTCAAGCTGATGACCGACGGTATTCTGCTGGCGGAGATCCAGCAGGATCGTCTGCTCATGCAGTACGACACCATCATCATCGATGAAGCACACGAGCGCAGCCTGAATATTGACTTCCTGCTCGGCTATCTGAAAGAGCTGTTACCGCGCCGTCCGGATCTGAAAATCATCATTACCTCCGCCACCATTGACCCGGAGCGTTTCTCAACGCATTTCAACAATGCGCCGATTATCGAGGTCTCTGGCCGGACGTATCCGGTAGAGGTGCGCTATCGCCCGATAGTTGAAGAAGCAGACGACACCGAGCGCGATCAACTGCAGGCCATCTTCGACGCCGTTGATGAACTGGGTAATGAGAGTGCGGGCGATATCTTAATCTTTATGAGCGGCGAGCGTGAAATTCGTGATACCGCCGAGGCGCTGAACAAGCGCGACCTGCGTCATACCGAGATCCTGCCGCTCTACGCACGCTTATCGAACAGCGAGCAAAACCGCGTGTTCCTGGCGCACAACGGGCGCCGCATTGTGCTGGCGACCAACGTGGCGGAAACCTCGCTGACCGTGCCGGGCATCAAATATGTGATAGACCCGGGTACGGCGCGCATCAGCCGCTACAGCTACCGCACCAAAGTCCAGCGCCTGCCCATTGAACCGGTATCGCAGGCCTCGGCTAACCAGCGTAAAGGTCGCTGTGGCCGCGTGTCGGAAGGGATCTGTATTCGTCTCTATTCGGAAGACGATTTCCTGTCGCGTCCGGAATTTACCGACCCGGAGATTCTGCGTACCAACCTCGCGTCCGTTATTCTGCAGATGACCGCGCTGGGGCTGGGCGATATCGCCGCGTTCCCGTTTGTTGAAGCGCCCGACAAGCTCAATATTCAGGACGGCGTGCGTCTGCTGGAAGAGCTGGGCGCGATCGCCACCGATGCGCAGGCGACCGCCTATAAACTGACGCCGCTGGGCCGCCAGCTTAGCCAGTTGCCGGTTGACCCGCGTCTGGCGCGGATGGTGCTGGAAGCGCAAAAACACGGCTGCGTGCGCGAGGCGATGATTATCACCTCGGCGCTCTCCATTCAGGACCCGCGCGAGCGTCCCATGGAGAAACAGCAGGCCTCCGACGAAAAACACCGTCGCTTCCACGATAAAGAGTCCGATTTCCTCGCCTTTGTGAACCTGTGGAACTACCTCGGTGAACAGCAAAAAGCCCTGTCGTCGAATCAATTCCGCCGCCAGTGTCGCGTCGAGTTCCTCAACTATCTACGCGTGCGCGAATGGCAGGATATCTACACCCAACTGCGCCAGGTGGTGAAGGAGCTGGGTATTCCGGTCAACAGTGAACCGGCAGAATATCGCGAGATCCATCTCGCGCTGCTGACCGGCCTGCTTTCACATATCGGCATGAAAGATGCTGATAAACAGGAATATACCGGCGCGCGCAACGCCCGTTTCTCCCTCTTCCCGGGGTCGGGCTTATTCAAAAAACCGCCGAAATGGACCATGGTGGCCGAACTGGTGGAAACCAGCCGCCTGTGGGGACGCATTGCCGCGCGTATCGATCTAGAATGGGTTGAACCGCTGGCCCAACATCTGCTGAAACGCGCGTACAGTGAACCGCACTGGGAGCGGGCGCAGGGCGCGGTAATGGCGACGGAGAAAGTCACCGTGTACGGCCTGCCGGTGGTGGCGGCGCGTAAGGTCAACTACAGCCAGATTGACCCGGCGCTGTGCCGCGAGCTGTTTATCCGTCATGCGCTGGTGGAAGGAGACTGGCAGACGCGCCATGCGTTCTTCCGGGAAAACCTCAGGCTGCGCGCTGAAGTAGAAGAACTGGAGCACAAATCCCGTCGCCGCGACATTCTGGTGGATGACGACGCGCTGTTCGAGTTTTACGACCAGCGCATCAGCCACGAGGTGATGTCCGCCCGTCACTTCGATAGCTGGTGGAAGAAAGCCAGTAAAGCGACGCCAGACCTGCTTAACTTTGAAAAGAGCATGCTGATTAAAGAAGGGGCGGAGTCGGTCAGCAAGCTTGATTACCCGAACTTCTGGCATCAGGGCAACCTCAAGCTGCGCTTAACCTACCAGTTTGAACCGGGGACCGATGCCGATGGCGTCACCGTCCATATTCCGCTTGCGCTGTTAAACCAGGTGGAAGAGAGCGGGTTTGAGTGGCAAATTCCCGGCCTGCGCCGTGAGCTGGTGATTGCCCTGATTAAATCGTTGCCGAAACCGGTACGCCGCAACTTTGTTCCCGCGCCTAACTATGCCGATGCCTTTTTAGGCCGCGTAACGCCGCTGGAAATGCCGCTGCTGGATGCCCTCGAACGTGAATTCAGACGCATGGCGGGCACCACCATTGAGCGTGAGGCGTGGAACTGGGATCAGGTGCCCGATCACCTGAAAGTCAGCTTCCGGTTGGTAGACGATAAAAACAAAAAGCTGCAGGAAGGCCGCAGCCTGACCGCGCTAAAAGAGGCGCTGAAGGGTAAGGTCCAGGAAACTCTTTCCGCCGTAGCCGATGACGGCATCGAGCAGAGCGGGCTGCATATCTGGAGCTTTGGTCAACTGCCGGAAAGCTACGAACAGAAACGCGGCAACTACAGGGTGAAAGCCTGGCCTGCGCTGGTCGACGATCGGGACAGCGTTTCCATCAGGCTGTTTGATAACCCACTGGAACAGCAGCAGATGATGTGGCGCGGCCTGCGTCGCTTGCTGCTGCTCAATATCCCGTCGCCGATAAAGTATCTGCACGAGAAACTGCCGAACAAAGCCAAGCTCGGTCTCTACTTCAACCCGTACGGTAAAGTGCTGGATCTGATCGACGACTGCATCTCCTGCGGCGTGGACAAGCTGATCCATGAAGCGGGTGGTCCGGTATGGACGGAAGAGGGGTTTGCGAAGCTGCATGATAAAGTGCGCGCAGAGCTGAACGACACCGTGGTGGAGATTGCCAAACAGGTCGAGCAGATCCTGACAGCCGTCTTCAACATCAACAAGCGTCTGAAAGGGCGCGTCGATATGACCATGGCCCTGGGGCTGTCGGATGTCAAAGTGCAGATGGCCGGGCTGGTGTACCGCGGTTTTGTCACCGGCAACGGCTTTAATCGCCTGGGCGACACGCTGCGCTATCTGCAGGCGATTGAAAAGCGGCTGGAGAAAATGGCCACCGATCCGCACCGCGACCGCGCGCAGATGCTGAAAGTGGAAAGCGTGCAGCAGGCGTGGCAGCAGTGGCTGAACAAACTGCCGCCCGCCCGCCGTGAAGATGAAGACGTTAAGGCGATCCGCTGGATGATTGAAGAGCTGCGCGTCAGCTTCTTCGCTCAACAACTGGGGACGCCGTATCCGATTTCAGACAAGCGTATCGTGCAGGCGATGGAGCAGATCCCGGTATAAGAAAGCGCGTCAACACAGGCCCGGTAAGCGAAGCGCGACCGGGCCTGTCATTAGCTCATCGCCCATCCGCCGCCGAGGGCTTTGTACAAATCAATTTGCGCCAGCAGCAGGTTATTTTTGATCTGCACCACGTTAATCTGCACCGCGTACAGCGTTCGCTGCGCGTCCAGCACATCCAGATAAGAGGAATAGCCGTTGTTGTAACGGTTTTGCGCAATACGCAGCGTCTCCCGGGCAACCTCCTGCTGTCCCTCAAGTTCCGTCAGTTGTTGCCCAAAACGCGTTATGGCATCAAGGCAATCGTTCACCTCGACAAAGGCGTTACGCACAATTTTCTCGTAGCTGTACAGCGCCTGGTTACGCTGGGACTGGGAAATATCCACCTGCGCATTCAGCGCCTGGCGATTCAGGAGTGGAGCCAGAATGCTGCCGCCCACGCTCCAGAGCTGGAGTGGGTTATCCAGTAACCCCGCAAGGGTGCGATCCTGCACCGAACCGCTGGCTGTCAGGTTGACAGACGGCAGCAGGCTGGCCCGGGACGCCGCTAATGTGGCATCGGCGGCGATAAGCTGCCGTTCAGCCTGCACGATATCCGGACGGCGGTTAAGCAGCGTCGAAGGCAGTTGCGACGGGAGCGGTAGCGGCGTCAGAGAGTCAAAATCTCCACCGCGCGCCACCTCACCAGGGTTACTGCCAAGTAGCAGGCTGAGGGCGTTCTCCTGCTGAGCAATCTGGTGCTGCAGCACCGGCACCTGCGCCCGGGTGGCGCGTAGCTCGGAGTCAGATTGCATCCATTCCAGACGCGAGCTGTAGCCGGTGTCAAACTGCCGTCTGGCAAGGTTGAATGCCGCTTCGCGCGCGCTGAGCGTAGAGTCGGTCACGCGCAGTTGTTCATCGAGCGACAACAGCGTGACGTAGCCAGAGGCTACCGACGAGGCCACGGTCAAATCCGCCGCCGCTGCCGCCGCTTTCTGCGCGTCCAGCGACGCATCGGCAGCGTTAGCGGTGCTGCGGTTCACGCCCCAGATATCGACATCGTAACTGGCGGTGAGGCTGCCTTTATACAGCGTACCGTAAACCGGCAGGCCGGTTGCCACAGACTGTGAGCGCGCCCGTGTGCCGTTGACGCCTGCATCAAGCGTCGGGAAAAGGCTGCCGTCGGCGGCATAGACTCGCGCCAGATATTCATTGATACGCTCGCGGGCAATCAGCACGTCATTATTGTGTTCAAGCGCCTGATCCACGTAACGGTTCAGGTCGTTATCATGAAAATTACGCCACCAGAGCCGTTGTGCCGGACTGGCGGGGCCAGCATCGGCACGCCACTGGGCGGGAAGGGTCAGTGACGGTTGCGCAGGTGTGACGTCGACCGACTGACAGCCGGTCACCGTGATGGCAAACAGCAGGCCCGCTATCGGGCGCAGGGTCATGGCTTCGCCTCCCGCGTATCGATAGTGACCTGCACCGACATGCCCGGACGCAGTTGCGCTGAATCCTCAGCGCTGCCCAATACTTCGATGCGCACCGGAATGCGCTGGGCAATTTTGACAAAGTTACCCGTGGCGTTATCCGGCGAAATGGCGCTGAACTCACCGCCGGTGGCCGGAGAGATACTCTCCACCCGGCCCTGCCAGGCTTTATTGTTTAACGCGTCGACGGTGAACGTCACCGGCTGCCCGACGCGTATAGTGGCCAGCTGGGTTTCTTTGATATTGGCAATCACCCAGTGCTGAGGGGGAACCAGCGTGGTGAGGTGCGTCCCGGCGCTCACATATGCCCCCAGACGGACCGCAATTTGACCAAGCTGACCGTCACGCGGGGCGACAATGCGGGTGTTTTGCAGGTCGATTTGCGCCAGCTCCAGCGCGGCCTTGGCATTGTCCACGTCCGCCCTGAGCGCATCATCATTGACGATAACTGACTGCAGATCCTGCCGCGACATCTCAAGCGTGGCCCCGGCCTGGTCAATATCCGCGCGGCTCTGGGCGGCGCTGGCCAGCGCCGCATCGCGCTCGCGGATGGAGAGTGAACCGTCTGCGGTTAAGGCCTTCACGCGTTTCAGGTCGGCCTGGTACTTCAGACTTTGCGCGCGGGCGTTTTTCAGGGCGGCCTCGTTTTTAACGATCACCGCCTCGGCGCTTTTACGCTGCTGCAGGTTATTACTCAGCGCGGCTATTTTCATTGCCAGCTGGGCCTGGGCCTGATGGACGCGCTGGCGATAGATACGGTCATCAATCTGTAACAGCAGATCGCCTTTTTTGACCTGCACGAAATCCTGAACATTCACTTCAGTGATATATCCATTCACCTGTGGGCTGATAAACGTGGTCTGGCCGCGCACGTAGGCATTATCGGTAAACTGCGCATGACGGGTGAACGGCGGCAATTGCCAGGCATAGAGGATCACCAGTACGCCGACAATCGCGATCGCCGTGGCGGTGAAAACCGATACCACGCGGACATTTTTGCGGGTGTTGGCCTGCTCTTTAGCGGCATCCTGCTGACTCATAACTTCTCCTGAAACATCATAGTGTTAAATCCATTAATGATTGCCGGTCGCTTTCCTGAGCGCCATGCGGGCGGTGATGCGCAGGCGCAGCAAGCGCCAGAGAATCCACACCAGGGTGGCGGCGGCAATACAGGCCGTCAGTAAATAAGTATCGTTGTAAGCCAGAATGTTTGCCTCGAGCGCGGTCACCGTCTGTAGCTGGGTGATAGCCTGCGTCCCGAGCAGCGAGCTGTCGCCGATCAGGCTTTGGTACAGGCGGGTATAGGCCTGAATACGTTCACTAACCAGCGGGTTAAGGGTGGTGAGCTGGTCGGCCAGCAGGCTGGAGTGATACTTCTCGCGCCAGGTCTGGAAGGTGCCGAGAATGGCGGACCCAAGCAAACCGCCCAGGTTCTGGCTCATACCAAACATCACCGAAAAGCTGACCAGGTTTCGCGGCTCGGCGATTACCCCACCTATCGCGGCCAGCATAGCCGGGGCCAGGAAAAAGGCGCTGCCGAAACCTAACAGGAACTGGCTCAGCACCAGCTGGTCCGGGCGCGTCAGGTTGTTAGACTGGCTGTCCAGCAGCGAGGCCACAATCATCAGCGCCAGCGAGGTGACGATCGGCCAGGCCAGCTTTGTCGGTTTGATCGTCAGACAACTGGCAACGATACCGCAGGCAATACCGGCAAATATCGCCCACGCCAGATGCGTCATCTGTTCGTTTTGCAGGCCAACATACTGTAACCAGCCAATGACCCCGGTGTTCTGTTCCGCCAGCACGATGCGAATTAACAGCATGATTAACCCTAGTCGCAGGATGCTGCCGCTCGACAGCCAGCGGGTATTAAGCAACGGGTTGGTGCGGCCGTGTTCGAAGGTGATAGCCGCAACGATCAATACCAGCGATAACGCCAGTGACCAGCCGATCCACGGGGCTTCAAACCACCAGACGAGACGGCCCAGAGAAAGCACCGCGCACAGCAACGCCATGCCCGGGGCCAACAGAAAGAAGGTGACAAAGTCTTTTTTCTCGAACACCTTACGCCGATCGCCCGGCGGCAGCTTGAGCACCATCACGCAGGCCAATGAAACCAGAGCCAGCCCCAGCTCGAAGAAATAGAGCCCGCGCCACTCATCAAGCTGAAGCAGTTCGGTAGAGAATAGCCGGGCAAGGGGAATAGCCAGCGAGGAGCCGGTGATACCGATCGTCAGCGCCTTAAGACGGTGCTTTGCAGGCCAGGCCTGGATCTGATAGTAAATGCCCAGCGAACTGAGCGCGGCGGCGACCATTCCGTGTGCGGCGCGGACCATCAGCGCGGAGCTTAAGTCGTTTACAAACAGGTGGAAGAAGGTGACCAGCACATACAGCACCAAAAATCCTTCGGTGAAGGCGCGCAGACCGTACTGCTGGCGAAATTTTACCAGCAGCAGGTTGATCGAGACGTTGGTCATAACGTAGACGGCAGGCAGCCAGGCAATTTCTGTCGACCAGGCACTGAACGTTCCCTGCAGGTTTTGCAGATTGGCGGCGACCACCGCGTTGCCCAGAGCGCCCGTCAGACACACCAGCAGGCCAACGATGCCATAGGCAACTCGCTTTGGTGTACGGTGAACCGGCGTCGAGGGCGAACCCAGCAGGGCAGGTTTTTCATGAGGCTGCCACTCGCGAGGAGCATAGGGGTCGCGTTGGGGCAGGCGCATAACGGCTTTACCTTTGGAAAAGTTGAATAGTGAGCGGGCTAATGATTCTACGTCTGACACAAATCATAATTCAAGTGAATATGATTATCGCACGTTTTCGCGGCACATCATTGCCCGTTTGCGCAACCTTTGCCGCAAACGGGCATTTGCTGTTTCAAATATGTAACATCTTCATTGTAGTGATCGGTTTCTTTTATGAGATATCTCACAAAAACAGCGCGATAGAGTAGGCAAGTGATCCTGTGATAGTAGCTTTTAACAATAAGTTTACTTGTTAAAAACAGTGTAATTACAGGAGCAGGTCATGACAGTATCCGTACAACACCCGATGTATATTGATGGACGGTTTGTTCCCTGGCAGGGTGATGCCTGGATTGATGTGATCAACCCGGCAACCGAAGAGGTCATCTCCCGTATTCCCGATGGGGGGGCTGAAGATGCGCGCAAAGCGATCGACGCCGCTCAGCGCGCGCAGGCACAGTGGGAGGCGCAGCCCGCCATCGAACGCGCCCGCTGGCTGCGTAAAATTGCAGCCGGGATCCGCGAGCGTGCCAGTGACATCAGCGCGCTAATCGTGGCCGAAGGCGGCAAAATCCAGCAACTGGCGGAAGTGGAAGTTAACTTTACCGCAGACTATATCGATTATATGGCCGAGTGGGCGCGCCGCTATGAGGGCGAAATTATCCAGAGCGACCGTCCCGGGGAGAATATTCTGGTATTTAAGCGCGCGCTGGGGGTTACCACCGGGATCCTGCCGTGGAACTTTCCCTTCTTCCTTATTGCCCGCAAGCTCGCGCCCGCGCTGCTGACCGGCAATACCATAGTGATTAAGCCGAGCGAATTTACGCCCAATAATGCTATCGCCTTCGCTAAAATTGTCGACGAAATCGGCCTGCCCAAAGGGGTTTTTAACCTGGTATTAGGGCGCGGCGAAACCGTGGGACAGGAGCTGGCGGGGAACCCGAACGTGGCGATGGTGAGCATGACCGGAAGCGTTGGCGCCGGGGAAAAAATCATGGCTGCGGCGGCGAAAAACATTACCAGAGTGGGGCTGGAGCTGGGAGGCAAAGCACCGGCTATTGTGATGGACGATGCCAACCTGGAGCTGGCGGTAAAAGCGATTGTCGATTCCAGGGTGATCAATTCCGGGCAGGTGTGTAATTGTGTCGAGCGGGTCTATGTGCAAAAAGGCATTTACGACCGCTTTGTCAATCGCCTTGGTGAGGCAATGAAAGCCGTCCAGTTTGGTAATCCCGCCGAGCGTACCGACATCGCAATGGGGCCGCTGATTAACGCCGCCGCGCGTGAGCGCGTGGCGCAAAAGGTCGCCCGGGCGGTAGAGGAAGGGGCGAAGGTGGTTCTCGGCGGCAAGGCGGTTGCCGGAAAAGGGTATTACTATCCGCCAACGCTGCTGCTGGATGTGCGACAGGATATGGCCATCATGCATGAAGAGACCTTCGGCCCGGTGTTGCCGGTGGTGATGTTCACCACGCTGGAAGAGGCGCTGACGATGGCTAATGACAGCGACTACGGGTTAACCTCCTCTGTTTATACGCAGGATCTGAACGTCGCCATGAAGGCCATTAACGGCCTGAAGTTTGGTGAGACCTATATCAACCGCGAAAACTTTGAAGCGATGCAGGGCTTCCATGCGGGCTGGCGTAAATCAGGGATTGGCGGGGCAGATGGTAAACACGGGTTGAATGAATATCTGCAAACGCAGGTTGTCTATCTTCAGTCCTGATCTGCGTCTCCCCCTCTGCATGCGGCGGGGGAGACGGTTTCGTGAGGAGACATCGCTGAAAAACAATTCATAAAAATAATGAATTTTTAGCTAAAGCGGATTATGTTGGCGCGGTAACCGTTTTTTCAGGAAATCTCATGCGCACTCGATATACAGGCCTGCAAATTGGTATTCACTGGTTGGTGTTTTTACTGGTCATCATCGCCTACTGTGCGATGGAGTTAAGAGGCTATTTCCCCCGCACCGCGCGCCCGCTCGTTAACATGACCCACGTCTCGTGCGGTATCGCCATCCTGGTATTAATGGTCGCGCGTCTGCTGGTGCGCCTTAAATTCCGTGCGCCGCCCATTCAACCAAAACCGAAGGCGATGATTATCGGCATGTCGCATCTGGGACACTTAATCGTCTACCTGTTGTTTATTGCCCTGCCGCTGATTGGCATTGTGATGATGTACAACCGTGGACATGACTGGTTGGCCTTTGGCATGGTGATGCCGCATGCGGCGCAATCGAATTTTGATGTGGTGGATGTGCTCAAGGAGTGGCACGTGACGCTGGCAAAACTGGGCTATTTTGTTATTGGTCTGCACGCCCTTGCGGCGTTGATGCATCACTATTACTGGAAAGATAACACCCTCCTGCGCATGAT
Organism: unidentified bacterial endosymbiont; assembly: GCF_918797525.1. Lineage (NCBI taxonomy): Bacteria > unidentified bacterial endosymbiont. Next base: position 2,345,218 of record NZ_OU963893.1, read on the forward strand.
GCCGAATAAACGGCAGTAACGCTGTAGCGATGCCCTGCCGCGTTCTGCAGGGCATCCTTCACGCGTCATTATTGCAGATGAGCGCGTTCTTCCGCCGTCAGCGCCAGCGTCTGGGTGGATCCGGTCTCTGAGGATTTCACCGCCGCTTCCAGCACCGCCATGACCGCCAGAGCCTCGACGGGATGCACCGGGTTATCGATTTTACCCGTCAGCGCATCGCGTACGTGGAGGTAATACTGGCGCTGATCGCCTTTCGGCGTTTTCAGCGCCTGCGCGTCGCCATTAGCGTCAAACAGCACCATATCATCGCTGTCTTCTCCCCAGCTTTCGCTGCCCGGGGTTACGCCTGCCAGAAGCTGAACTTCCTGCTGATCAATACGCCCCTTCACCACGCTGGCTTTATCGCCATGCACGGTAAAGCGTGATGTTCCACCTGCAACCAGCATGCTGCAATGCAAAATGACCTTATGCTTCGGGTAGTTCAGAACGACGTGCGCCCAGTCGTTAATTTCCGCGCCGTCACGCAGGGTGGCGATGTTTCCCTGTACCGACTGAGGCAGGCCAAAGAGCTGCAGCGTCTGGTCAATCAAATGCGGCCCGAGGTCAAACCATAATCCGCTCCCCGGGACGTTTTGCTCTCGCCAGCGCACGCGAACTTCCGGGCGGAAGCGGTCAATATGCGATTCCAGGAGCTTTACCTTTCCAATACGGCCTTGCCCGATAACCTGCTTAATGCCGAGAAAGTCGCTGTCCCAGCGGCGGTTATGAAACACGGAGAGCAGGCGTTGCTTTTCCTGCGCCAGGGCAATCAGCTCCCGGGCTTCCTGCATATCAAGGGTGAAGGGCTTATCAACCACCACATGTTTACCGGCGTTCAGGGCCAGCGCCGCCAGCGGCGCGTGGGTGGCATTCGGCGAGGCGATGACCACCAGGTCGATATCCGGATGATGAATCGCTTCCTCCGGGGTAGAGACAACCTGAACATCCGGCAGATCGCGCTTCACTTTCTCTTCATCGCCGGAAGAGACCACCGTTAGCCTAAGCCCTTCGACAGACTGGATAAGCGGGGCATGAAACGTTTTGCCGACAAAGCCATACCCAATCAGCGCAATGTTAATGGTCTTACTGTTATTCATAACGAGCTCCACGTTAGTTCGCGCAAATCGTGACCTGCAATGCGCCAGTATCCCCGGCTTCAGCCCAGGGACGGTCTAAAAACAGTTGATGAATATCGGTTAACCCGCAAACCAGCCAGGGTTCGCAGCGGTTCAGTTTGAGGTGGTCGGTAACAATCCAGTGCTGGCGGCTCGCCGCCAGCATGGCCCGTTTCACCTCGGCATCCGCTTCCTGGCTGGCGCTTAAGCCAAGCTCAGCATGGATCGCGCAGGCGCCGAGAATGGCAATATCCGCCCGATAGCGTGAGAGAAGAGCGAGGGTCGCGCTGCCAGCGAACAGGCGCTGCTGTATGTCCCATTTCCCGCCGAGCAGAACCAGTTCAATGTCCGTCCGCTCGCTGAAAAGTTGGGCAATATCCAGCGAGGGGGTAATGACGGTCAGCGGGCCTTTCAGAAAGGCGGCGACGGCCAGAACCGTGCTACCCGCATCCAGAAACAGCGTTGAACCTGCCGGAACGCTCTGCGCGACCCGTTTCCCGAGGCGCTGTTTGGTTTCAGGCAGCAGTGAATTTCTGCCCTGGCGGTTCATGGCCGAAAGATCAAGCGCAATGGCGCCGCCGTGGTTTTTCTGCGCCAGCCCACGGGTTTCCAGATCGGTCAAATCGCGGCGGATAGTATCAGCAGAAACCTGCAGTTTTCGCGCAAGCTCGCTGATGCTGGCTTGACCCTGTTCGCTGATGATCTCCAGAAGATGTCTCTGGCGGGCGGTTTTGTGCATCGTGACTTTAACCCTGCAAAATATCGCAATAAACTGCATATTACAGCAAATTGTCGAAATGTGAATCTGTTGCACTCAGGTTTAAGCAGGATGGAGTACAACATTCAGGGCGAGAAATGTTACGGTTACATGGCGTAATAATTGAAATATTATTAGTCAGTTATAAGAAATCTCTCAGAAATGTTAACAGCAGTATACTTTTATCATTTCATTTAACATTTCAGGTTATATGGCCGAAAAGTTGACAATAAACCATCTATAATCCCGCTAATTTATTTTTCTCTGGCATTAAAATCTAAATAAATGTTTATCTTAAGAGTAAAATATCGCTTTGCCGTCACTAATTACGTAAGCTGACAGTACTTTGAAAATCTTTGTGTCTGATGCGTGAGTAAATTAACGCAAAAATGTGCGGCGTGTTATTTGAAAATTTTACTTAAATAACAAGGGTTTTTAGAGCTTCATTCGAAAGGTGTTTTTTAAGCATTTGTCCAGAAATCTAAGGATTTTTCTTATACGTAACACCTCGTTAACATTGAAGGTGTAGTTGCGTATAACTCATTTTGGTAGACTGCAATTCAGTTTTAGGAATAAGTAAATTCTTAATTTTTTATAGGCCTTAGGGCGACTCCATCTCCGCGGAAATGGGTATGGGGAACTTTTCCTCCAAATTGAGGGAGAGAGTGAAGGATAATTTTCTAATTTTTATACCTCTTTTGGATCGGTATTTCCGTAAAGCTCAGAATCTGGGGGGTAGAAATTGACTACATTGCGTAATGACATGTTATTCAGATTTTCAACGGTAGTGATATTAATAGCGATGGCCTTCCCTCGGGCGCACGCTAATAGCAGCCAGGTTGGTATTTCCCCGGTTGCAGCGACCACCTTAAAAGAGAGTATTCTGTTTGCCATCGATCGTGACCCGTCAGTTAGCCAGCAGGCAGCGCAATTAGGCATTGGTCAGGCGCAAATAGACGAAGCACGCAGCGGTTGGATGCCGCAAATATCATTAAACGGTAGCACCGGGCACAGCCAAACAACCGATTCCAGCGGATCGTTAAGAAATTCTGCGGCGTGGGGATTGAGCCTGACACAGCGCCTTTACGATTTTGGCAAAACCAATAACAGCATTAGCCAGTCATCGGCGCAACGTGACAGCTACCGCTATAAGCTGATGGGCACGTTATCGGACGTGGCGGAAAAAACGGCCCTGAGCTACGTAGAGGTTAAGCGCTATAGCGACTTGCTGCAGGCGGCAAAAGAGAATGTTAAGGCGCTTAAAAATGTGGAGCAACTGGCAAAGTTGCGCGCTGATGCTGGCGTGAGTTCGACATCCGACGAACTGCAAACCCGTACGCGTATCGCGGGCATGCAGGCGATGGTGGAGCAATATAACGCGTCGTTAAACAGCGCCCGCGCGCGGCTTGCGGTGTTGACCGGCATGCAGGCACAAACGTATTCACCTGTTCCGGCGAAGCTTGCCGTTGAAGCTGACTCGCTGAATCGTATTGATTATTCGCTGATCCCGGCGGTCATGGCGGCGCAGAATATGGAACGCTCAGCCCAGTATGGCGTGGAAACCGCTCGCTCTCAGCACTGGCCGACGTTAAGCCTGAAAGGCGGTCGCACCCGTTATGAGTCGGACAACCGCTCGTACTGGGACGATCAGATCCAGCTCAATGTTGACGCCCCGCTTTATCAGGGAGGCGCCGTTTCAGCACGTGTGCGCCAGGCCGAAGAGGCGAGGGCGATGGCATCGTCACAGGTTGATCAGGCGCGATTCGATGTCCTGCAAAAGGCCTCCGTGGCGCAAGCCGACTGGACCGGCGCGCACGGCAGAATGGAAGCGGGCAAGGTGCAGCTGGAAAATGCCCTGCGAGCCCGCGATGTCTATAAGAATGAATATACCCTGAGCAAGCGGAGCATTAACGATTTGCTCAGCGTTGAACAGGATGTATGGCAGGCCACATCGGCGAAAATAATGGCTGAATATGATGGCTGGAGTTCGGCAATTAATTACGCCTCAGCGGTAGATAATTTGATGCCGCTTATTGGCATAGAGAAAAACGCGGCCGCCAAATTGCCTGATTTGAGTTAAAAAAAGACGCGCCTTTCTGCGCGAAATAAGTCTGACAATAATGGGTGATTCTTTCCCAGGGATAGCTATATCCATCTGCTGGATATATCCACAGGAATTCGTGCACCTGCAAGGAGTAGAATATGAGTAATGCAAAAGTTGTTGATGTCATCGTTCGCAAAACGGCGGAGAAAACGAAATTAACCGGCGAGGGTAATTTGTCGGTCTCTATTTCATCGCCGAGTGTGATTGAAATCCAGGGTTCTGCTCAGGATGTGGTGCGTTATGTGCGCCAGGGTAAAGATCTTCTCATCTATATGAAAGATGGCAGCGTTATTCGCTGCAATAATTATTTCGTAGAAGATACTGAAACGCATAACCAGTCTGAACTGGTGTTTAACGATAATCAGGAACTGACTCATGTTTCATTCGCCGATGCCGGGGAAGCCTCCGGCGTTGCGGGTAGCGAATTAACCGCGCAGGTCACACCGATCAGCAGTATTGAACCGTTCATGGAGCAGGGCAGCATTTTAGACGATGCGCCATGGGGATGGATTGCGGGGGCGGCATTAGGCGGCGGCGCCATTGGCGCGCTGCTGGCAAACGGCAATGATGGCGAAACCAAAACCCAGGTGATTGATAACACCAAAGAGGTTGAGAGCGCGAAGCCGACCTTTATGGTCACGGACAACGCAGGTGACAAGCAGGGGCTGCTGAGTGCGAAAGAGATCACGGATGACAACACCCCAACATTTAGCGGTACGGGGCAGCCGGGCGCGACCATTCAGGTTAAGGACAGCAGCGGCAGCACCATTGCCAGCACCATGGTCGGCAAGGATGGCGCATGGACGGTGAAATTGCCGACCCAGAAGGACGGGGAGCATACCTGGTCCGTGGTGCAAATCGACGGCAGTAAAACCACTGCCGCAGGCAGCATCACCGTGACCGTTTCCACCGCTGACGCTACCGTTACGCTCGCCACCACCGCAGGCGATAACGTTGTCAACGCCAGCGAACAAGCTGCAGGCTTTACGCTCTCCGGCGCCAGTAAAAATCTGGCGCAGGGCACTGAGCTGACCGTCACGCTGAACGGCAAATCCTATCGCGCAGAAGCGGGGGCAAACGGCGCCTGGAGCGTAAAAGTCCCGGCGTCCGACGCAAAGGCGCTGGCTGACGGTACCTGGACGGTTAACGTGAGCGGTAAAGACGCTGCGGGCAATACCGTGAGCGCCAGCCAGACGCTCGGTGTTGACACCACGGCACCGACAATTTCTGTCGATACCCTTGCCCAGGACAACATCATCAATGCCGCAGAGCACAATCAGAGCTTAACCCTCAGCGGCAAAACTGATGCGCAAGCAGGCCAGATTGTTACCGTGACCCTGAACGGTAAAAATCATACTGCCACGGTCGCAAGCGATGGCAAATGGTCCGTGACCCTGCCTGCCAGTGACGTGCAGGCGCTGGCTAACGGTAATCATACCCTGACGGTGAACGTCAGCGACAAAGCGGGAAATGGTTCTTCAGCCACCGCCGATTTCACCGTTGATACCGCCGCGCCAGTGGTATCGATCAATACCGTGGCGGGGGATAACATCCTCAACACCAGCGAGCAAAACCAGGCGCAGATTATTTCCGGCCAGGCGAAGGGCGCAGCGCCCGGAGATGTGGTAACGGTTAGCGTTGGTGGCCAGACTTACACCAGCGTTGTCCAGGCGGACGGCAACTGGAGCGTTGGCGTGCCTGCGTCTGTGGTCAGCGCGCTGGGCGAGGGTAATCACAGCATTTCTGTTTCCGTTACCGATGCCGCAGGCAATACCGGGAACGCGACGCACGACATTACCGTAAGCGGCCGCCCGCCGGAATTTACGATTGATGCCATTAGCCAGGATAACGTGCTGAATGCCCAAGAGGCGATGCAACCCCTGAGCCTCACCGGGACCAGCAATCTGCCGGACGGCAGCGCAGTCACCGTGACGCTGAATAATGTCAGCTATCACGCCACCGTCGCTAACGGCACCTGGTCTGTCCTGGTGCCGGTTTCGGACGTTCTGAATCTGGCGAATACGCTGTACACCATCAGCGTGAGCGGCACGGACAGCGTGGGCAATAGCGGCTCTGCCAACGCCAGCCTGCTGGTTGATACCGTGCTGCCGCAGGTGATTATCAACACCTTTGCCGGGGACAACCTGGTGAACAATGCAGAAGTGGCCGTTGATCAAACCCTCAGCGGACGGGTGACCGGCGCGGCAGCGGGTGACACCGTATCTGTTCTGGTAGGCGGCAAGAGCTACACGGCAACCGTAGGCAGCGATCTGACCTGGAGCGTAACGATCCCGACTGTGGATCTGCGTGCGTTTGGCGATGGCGATTTAACCTTCACGGCTTCTGTTACCAATGTGCACGGCAATACCGGGACCGGTGAGCGTGACATCAATATTAACGCCGAGCTTCCTGGACTGCGCGTAAACACTGTCTCTGGCGATGACGTCATCAACGCCATCGAACAGCAGCAGGATCTGACCGTAACCGGCTTCAGCACCCATCTGGCCGAAGGCACTCAGGTTACCGTCACTATCAACAATGTCGATTATGCCGCCGTGGTTAACGCCAACGGCACCTGGCAAATCGGTGTGCCTGCGTCCGACCTGAAGGCCTGGACGGCGGGTGAGATCACCGTTCACGTAGGCGCGCAAGATGCGTGGGGCAATGCCGTTGCCGCTGAGCATCCGATTGAGCTGGATGTTAATACGGTAGCCGTCACCATCGATACCGTCAGCAGCGACGACATGCTGAACGCGGCGGAAAAAGGGGCGGATGTCACGCTGTCGGGCCAGACCCAGGGAGTGGAAGCAGGCCAGACCGTGGTGGTGAAATTTGCCGACCAGACCTTTACCGCCCAGGTACAGCAGGACGGCGCCTGGAGCCTGAGCGTTCCGGCCAGCGCCATGGAAACCCTGATTGACGGACGCGCGCAGGTGAGCGTCAGCGTCACTAACGTCAACGGTAACAGCGCCGATGCGTCGCGCGTGGTCATCGTGGATACGCAAGCGCCGACCATCACGCTCGATAACCTGTCCGACGACAACATCATCAATGCGGCCGAAGCCCAGCAGGACCTGCTGATAAGCGGCAGCAGCAATGCCGAAGCGGGACAGACCGTCTCCGTCACCCTGAACGGCAAAACGTACCAGACCACCGTCATGGCGGACGGTCGCTGGCAGTTGAGCGTACCGGCAGCCGACGTTGGCGCACTGGCAGACGGCACCGTGACGGTGACGGCAACCGTGAGCGACGTGGCAGGTAACACCAGCAGCGCGGAGCGCATTGGGCTGGTCGATGCCACGGTTCCGCAGGTGACCATTAACGATTTTGTCACCGACACTAACACCGTAAACCAGATTGCCCATTCTCAGGCGCAGATCCTGAGCGGTTCCGTCACCGGTGCCGCAGCAGGTGATGCGGTGACCATCACCATCAATAACGTTGACTACACCACGGTGGTGGACGCCGCGGGCAACTGGAGCCTCGGCCTTCCTGCGTCCGTGATTCAGGGCCTGGCGGACGGGACCTGGACCGTTGGCGTCTCCGTGACCGATGCCTCTGGCAATACGGGCAGCAATACACTGGACGTGGTTGTTAATACGCAGAATCCACAGATTGCCATCAACACACTGGCGGTGGACGACGTGATCAACGCCACCGAGAAAGGCGAAGATCTGCTGCTCTCCGGCACCAGCAACCAGCCGCAAGGCACCACCGTGACGGTGAGCCTGAACGGCATCAATTACACCGCCATTACCGGCGCAGACGGCAACTGGAGCGTGACGGTTCCCGCTTCGGCGGTCAGTGTCCTGGGCGAGGCCCGCTACAGCGTGGCGGCCAGCGTCACCGACAGTGTGGGCAACAGCAGCAGCACCACCCACGATATTCTGGTCGACAGCTCACTGCCGGTGGTGACCCTCAACGCCATCGCGGGCGACGATGTGGTGAATGCGGCGGAAGCGGCGGCGGGCCAGACCCTGAGCGGTAGCGTAACGAACGCGCAGGCGGGCAACACCGTCACCGTGACCATCGGCGGCAATACCTACACCGCCACGGTGCAGGATGACCTGAGCTGGTCGGTCAACGTCCCGGCGGCGGTATTAACCGCGCTGGGTAACGGCGACCTGACCGTGTCAGCCTCTGTCACCAACGGCGTGGGCAACACCGGTACGGGCGAACGTGAGATAACCATCGACGCTAACCTGCCGGGCCTGCGCGTAGATACCGTGGCGGGCGACGATGTGATCAACAGCATCGAGCACGCACAGAACCTGATCATTACTGGCTCCAGCGAGGGCCTCAGTGCGGGCACGACGCTGACCGTCACCGTCAACGGCAAAGACTATGCGGCAACGGTACTGGCGGGCGGTACCTGGAGTGCGGCGATCCCGGCTGCAGACGTGAGCGCGTGGCCAGAAGGCACCGTGAACATCAGCGTCACGGGCAACAGCACGGCGGGCAACCCGGTCGCCATCAGCCATGACGTGACCGTCGATCTGGCGGACGTGGCAATCAGCATCAACGCCATCTCTGGCGACGACGTGATCAACGCAGCGGAGAAGGGCCAGGATCTGGTGCTCTCTGGCTCGACTTCAAATGTGGAAGCGAACCAGACCGTTACCGTCATCTTCGGCGGCAAAACGTATACCGCCACCGTGGATGAGAGCGGCACCTGGACCACCACCGTGCCGTCTGCAGACCTGGCGAACCTGAAAGACGGTGATGCCAGCGTGCAGGCGAGCGTGACCAACGTGAACGGTAACAGCGCGTCGGCGGGCCGTGAGTACAGCGTGGATGCGAGCGTGCCGAACCTGGTTATCGACATCATCAGCGATGACAACATCCTTAATGCGGCAGAAGCGCAGGCGGATCTGACCATTAACGGAACGAGCAATGCTGAAGCGGGACAGGTGGTGACGGTGACCCTGAACGGGGTGAATTACACCACCACCGTGGGCGCAGACGGCAACTGGACGCTGGACGTTCCGGCCGCCGATCTCGCCGCTCTGACCGACGGCACGGTTAGCGTAACGGCTTCCGTCAGCGATAAAGCAGGTAACCCGGCCTCCACGGCTCGCGACGTGCTGGTCGACATCACCGTACCGCAAATCTCCATCGATACCGTCTCCGGTGATGACGTGATCAACAGCACCGAGCACGGCCAGGCACTGATTGTCAGCGGCTCTGTCACCGGTGCCGCGGCGGGGGATGCCATCACCGTCACCCTCAACGGCAAAGAGTACACCGCCACGCTGGACGCCTCCGGCAACTGGCGCGTGGGCGTGCCGGCAGCGGACGTAAGCGGCCTGATCGCGGGTGAACACACTCTTACTGCCGCACTGACCGATAAAGCAGGTAACAGCAACAGCGCCACCCACAACGTGGAAGTGAACCTCACGGCACCGGTGCTGACCATCAACACCGTTTCCGGCGACGATGTTATTAACAACATTGAGAAAACGCAGGATCTGACCATCAGCGGAACAGCGACCGGCCTTGCGGCTGGCGCGGTTGTCACCGTGATGCTGAACGGCAAAGCCTACAGCGCAACGGTGGGTGACAATGGGCAGTGGACGACGACGGTACCTGCTGAGCAGGTTGGATCGCTTGGCGAAGCCCTGTATGACATTACGGCGTCAGCAACCGACAGCGTCGGCAACAGCACCAGCGCCACGCACAGGGTAAACGTAGAGTCCGTTCTGCCTGGCGTGACCCTCAACGCCATCGCGGGCGACGATGTGGTGAATGCGGCGGAAGCGGCGGCGGGCCAGACCCTGAGCGGTAGCGTAACGAACGCGCAGGCGGGCAACACCGTCACCGTGACCATCGGCGGCAATACCTACACCGCCACGGTGCAGGATGACCTGAGCTGGTCGGTCAACGTCCCGGCGGCGGTATTAACCGCGCTGGGTAACGGCGACCTGACCGTGTCAGCCTCTGTCACCAACGGCGTGGGCAACACCGGTACGGGCGAACGTGAGATAACCATCGACGCTAACCTGCCGGGCCTGCGCGTAGATACCGTGGCGGGCGACGATGTGATCAACAGCATCGAGCACGCACAGAACCTGATCATTACCGGCTCCAGCGAGGGCCTCAGTGCGGGCACGACGCTGACCGTGACCGTCAACGGCAAAGACTATGCGGCAACGGTACTGGCGGGCGGTACCTGGAGTGCGGCGATCCCGGCTGCAGACGTGAGCGCGTGGCCAGAAGGCACCGTGAACATCAGCGTCACGGGCAACAGCACGGCGGGCAACCCGGTCGCCATCAGCCATGACGTGACCGTCGATCTGGCGGACGTGGCAATCAGCATCAACGCCATCTCTGGCGACGACGTGATCAACGCAGCGGAGAAGGGCCAGGATCTGGTGCTCTCTGGCTCGACTTCAAATGTGGAAGCGAACCAGACCGTTACCGTCATCTTCGGCGGCAAAACGTATACCGCCACCGTGGATGAGAGCGGCACCTGGACCACCACCGTGCCGTCTGCAGACCTGGCGAACCTGAAAGACGGTGATGCCAGCGTGCAGGCGAGCGTGACCAACGTGAACGGTAACAGCGCGTCGGCGGGCCGTGAGTACAACGTGGATGCGACCGCGCCGTCCGTCACCATTAACACCCTTGCGGCAGACGACATCCTCAACGCCACCGGGGCGCAGTCTGACCTGACCGTCACCGGCACCAGCACCGCAGAGGCGGGGCAGACGGTTACCGTAACGCTGAACGGCAAAGACTACACTGCGACGGTAAGCGCAGACGGTGCCTGGACGCTGAACGTCCCGGCGGCAGACCTGGCGGCCCTGACCGACGGCACGGTTACCGTGACCGCCTCCGTCAGCGACAAAGCGGGCAACCCGGCCTTGGTTGACCACAATCTGGTGGTCGATACTACCGTTCCGTCGGTGACCATCAACACCGTGGCGGGCGATGACGTGATTAACCTGACGGAACACGGCCAGGCGCAGATCGTCAGCGGTTCGGCGACCGGCGCGGCAGCGGGGGATAAGGTCACCGTCACCGTGGGCGGCCAGTCGTTTACCACCGTGCTGGACGCCTCCGGCAACTGGAGCGTGGGCGTACCGGCCAGCGTGATCTCTGCGCTGCAGGACGGAACCGAAACCGTCAGCGTCAGCATCACCGACGCGGCGGGCAACACCGGCACCGGCACGCACGACGTGACCGTGGATACCGGTCTGCCATCCGTGGGCTTCGATGCCATCAGCAGCGATAACGTGCTGAACGCGGTGGAGAAAGGCCAGGATCTGAGCGTGAGCGGGACCAGCGCCAACCTGTCTGAAGGCACGCTGGTGACCGTGACCCTGAACGGTAAAAACTACACCGCCACCACCTCGGCGGGCGGCAACTGGAGCCTGACGGTGCCGGCAGCGGATCTGGCGGGCCTCGGTGAAGCCAGCTACACCCTGAGCGCGACGGCCACCAACAACGTGGGCAACAGCATCAGCAACACCGCGACCCTGCTGGTCGATACGGCGCTGCCGGTGGTGACCCTCAACGCCATCGCGGGCGACGATGTGGTGAATGCGGCGGAAGCGGCGGCGGGCCAGACCCTGAGCGGTAGCGTAACGAACGCGCAGGCGGGCAACACCGTCACCGTGACCATCGGCGGCAATACCTACACCGCCACGGTGCAGGATGACCTGAGCTGGTCGGTCAACGTCCCGGCGGCGGTATTAACCGCGCTGGGTAATGGCGACCTGACCGTGTCAGCCTCTGTCACCAACGGCGTGGGCAACACCGGTACGGGCGAACGTGAGATAACCATCGACGCTAACCTGCCGGGCCTGCGCGTAGATACCGTGGCGGGCGACGATGTGATCAACAGCATCGAGCACGCACAGAACCTGATCATTACCGGCTCCAGCGAGGGCCTCAGTGCGGGCACGACGCTGACCGTGACCGTCAACGGCAAAGACTATGCGGCAACGGTACTGGCGGGCGGTACCTGGAGTGCGGCGATCCCGGCTGCAGACGTGAGCGCGTGGCCAGAAGGCACCGTGAACATCAGCGTCACGGGCAACAGCACGGCGGGCAACCCGGTTGCCATCAGCCATGACGTGACCGTCGATCTGGCGGACGTGGCAATCAGCATCAACGCCATCTCTGGCGACGACGTGATCAACGCAGCGGAGAAGGGCCAGGATCTGGTGCTCTCTGGCTCGACTTCAAATGTGGAAGCGAACCAGACCGTTACCGTCATCTTCGGCGGCAAAACGTATACCGCCACCGTGGATGAGAGCGGCACCTGGACCACCACCGTGCCGTCTGCAGACCTGGCGAACCTGAAAGACGGTGATGCCAGCGTGCAGGCGAGCGTGACCAACGTGAACGGTAACAGCGCGTCGGCGGGCCGTGAGTACAGCGTGAATACCACCGCGCCGTCCGTCACCATTGATACGGTGGCAGGCGACAATGTGATCAACAGCAGTGAAGCGGCGGCAGGCGTAACGGTTTCCGGCACCACGACGGCAGAAGTCGGCCAGATGGTAACGGTTACCCTCGGTGGCCAGAGCTACAGTGCCCAGGTTCAGTTGGGCGGCGTCTGGAGCGTTAATGTGCCAGCCGCCGATCTCACTGCGCTGGCCGATAACGGTTACAGCGTGCAGGTCAGCGTCAGCGATGCGGCCGGGAACCCGGGTAGCGGCAGTAAAGCGATTGCCCTGGACACCACGCCGCCGGTGATTACGTTTAACACCGTCGCGGGCGATAACGTCATCAACAGCGTGGAACACGCGCAGGCGCAGATCGTCAGCGGCTCCGCGACCGGCGCGGCCGTTGGCGACAAGCTGGTGATGACCATTGGATCCCAGCAGTACACCACCACCGTTGACGCCTCCGGCAACTGGAGCGTGGGCGTACCGGCCAGCGTGATCTCTGCGCTGCAGGACGGTACGGTCACCGTCAGCGCCACCCTCACCGACAGCGCGGGTAACAGCAGTACCGCGACGCACGACGTGCTGGTCAATACCGCCTCTGTAGCGCTGTCCGTAAATACCCTGAGGGGTGATGATGTGATTAACGCTGCAGAAGCGGGCAACGCGCTGGTGATTAGCGGGTCGAGCGCGCAGTTTGCCAGCGGCACGCAGGTCACCGTCACCCTGAATGGCAAAAGCTATACGGCAACCGTTCAGAGCGACGGCTCCTGGACCACCACCGTTCCGGCGGCTGACGTGGGCGCACTGGCCGATGGCGCGAGCTATCAGGTCGCCGTTTCTGCGCAGGACAGCGCAGGTAACAGCGCTTCGGCCACACGTGACATCAGCGTGGATACCACCGCGCCTACGATCGGCGTCAATACGCTCTCCGGCGACGATGTACTCAATGCGGCAGAAGCCCAGCAGCCGCTGACCGTACACGGCTCGTCCAGCGCGGAAGCAGGCCAGACCGTCACCGTAACCCTGGGCGGTAAAAACTACACCACGACGGTGTCGAATGACGGCACCTGGACGCTGGACGTGCCGCCTGCGGACCTCGCCTCGCTGAGCGAAGGCGCGCTGACAGTGACAGCCTCCGTTACTGATAAAGCGGGTAACCCGGGCAGTACCACTCACACCTTAACGGTGGACACCCTGGCGCCAACCGTCACCATTAGCACCGTGGCCGATGACGATATCGTCAATAACGTGGAGCAACTGGCGGGCCAGACCATCAGGGGCACGACCACGGCAGAACAGGGGCAGACGGTCACCGTTTCCTTCAACGGCCATCGCTATGAGGCGAGCGTTGCGGAGGACGGTTCCTGGTCCGTGTTTGTACCAGGTCGCGATTTCCTCGGTCTGACCGACGGCGATTACACCATTACCGCAACGGTTAACGATAAGGCGGGTAACCCGGGTAGTGCCACGCATGAGGTGACCCTGAACGGTGATGTTCCGACGATCGCCATCAATACCTTTGCTGAAGATGACATTGTGAACGGGGCCGAGCACGGCACGCCGCTGGTTGTCAGTGGCACCACCGACGCGCCTGCGGGCCAGACCGTAACCCTTACGCTGAACGGGAAAACCTACACCACTACGGTACAGAACGACGGTACCTGGAGCACGACGCTCGGCAGCGCGGACGTGATGGCCCTGGCAGATGGCGGCGCATATGTGATTAATGCGCAGGTGAGTAACACCATCGGCAACGGCATCAGCGCCGATCGCACAATCAACGTGGATCTGACGCCGCCGGCCATGGGGATCAGCATTGACTCTCTGCAAAACGACACCGGCCTGAGCGCGAGTGATTTCATTACTCAGGACGGTCAGGTGGTGTTGAATGGTTCCCTGACCGCGCAGCTCGGCAATAACGAGAAAGCGCAGATCAGCCTTGACGGCGGGTCGACCTGGAATGACCTGACCGTCACCGGCGCCAGCTGGCGTTATACCGACGGTCGCACGTTGACCGACGGGACCTATCAGTACCAGGTCCGCGTTATCGACAATGCCGGGAACGTGGGGGCAACGGCCAGCCAGGACGTGGTGATTGATCTCACCGCTCCAGCATCCACCACCATTACCGTGGATTCCGTGACCCAGGATACCGGTCTGTCAGACGGTGATTTTATCACCAGCGACAACCAGATCAGCCTGAAAGGAACGCTTGGCGCGGCGTTGGATAACGGCGACCATGCACAGATAAGCCTCGATGGCGGTGTAACCTGGACCAACGTGAGCGTCAGTGGCCTGAGCTGGACCTATGTCGATGGCCGTCCCCTGGCCGATGGGGATTACAACTATCAGCTGCGGGTGATTGACGATGCGGGCAATATCAGCGCCACCGCAAGCCAGGTGGTGACCATTGATACCGTTGCGCCGGACGCCAGCAAAACTATCTCAATTGACAGCATCAGCGACGATACCGGCCTGAGCAGCAGCGACTTTATCACCAACGATACGTCGCTGACGGTCCACGGCTCGCTGGGCGCGACGCTGGCAGACGATGAGTATGCGCAAATCAGCGTCGATGGCGGCGTGACCTGGCAAAACGTTAACGTCACTGGCAACAGCTGGTTCTACGTTGATGGGCGTACGCTGGATAACGGTAGCTATACCTATTACGTACGTGTGGTGGATGCCGCAGGCAATGTGGGGTCAAACACGCAGCAACGGGTGACCGTTGATACCGTTGCGCCAGATGCGGCTATTACGGTGACGGTGGATAACATCGCCGTGGATACCGGCTTCGACAATAACGACTTCCTGACCAGCTCAACGTCCTACACGCTGAACGGTACGCTGGGTGCTGAACTCGGCTCTGGTGAATATGTCCAGGTCAGCATGGACGGTGGCACGACCTGGGTTTACGCCACCGTGAACGGTACTCAGTGGAGCTATAACGATACCCGTACACTGACCGATGGTAGCTACAACTATCAGGTGCGGGTGATCGATCAGGCGGGTAACGTTGGGGCAACGACGTCACAAGCGGTGACGGTAGATACTCAGGCACCGCAGTATGGCATCACCATTGACAGCATCAGCGAAGATACCGGGCAATCCAGCAGTGATTTCATCACTATGGATACCACGCTAACGGTGAATGGCTCGCTCGGAAGCGCGCTGGCCAGTGACGAACGTGTGCAGATCAGTCTGGACGGCGGCAATAGCTGGGTTGATGCCAGCGTAAACAACCTGCGCTGGAGCTACGTCGACACCCGTGAGCTGGCTGACGGTGATTATACCTACCAGGTGCGGATCATCGATCAGGCCGGTAACGTCGGTTCTACATCCTCGCAGGTGGTGACGGTAGATACCACGGCGCCTTCTACGGTGGGTACCGTTGTCAGTTACACCGACGGCGAGGGTGAGCGTCAGGGGATCTTTGGTTCCACGGTTGCCACGGATGATGACTCTCCTCTTATCAACGGTACGCTTAACCGCGCCCCGGACGAGGGTGAGATTGTGCAGCTCTATCGCGACGGGCTTCTGCTGGGGCAAGTGACGATGAACGGCAGCGCCAGTTGGTCAT
Source organism: unidentified bacterial endosymbiont (assembly GCF_918797525.1). Taxonomy (NCBI): domain Bacteria; species unidentified bacterial endosymbiont. The sequence goes on from NZ_OU963893.1 coordinate 2,361,209, forward strand.
TCCAGGATAACGGCCTGCTTGACGGGAATCACACCTACATTCTGCGCGTGACAGATAAGGCCGGGAACTACACCGAGTCCGATGGTTTCGTATTAAATGTGGATACCAGCATTCCAACCACCACGGCGGCGATTACCGCCCAGACCACCTCGGATACCACGCCGATTATCAACGGTACGGTGTCAGCGGACCTGGTAAACGGGGAATACCTGGTGGTGATTGTGAATGGCAAAACCTACACCTCGCAGACAGGTGGCGCGGTGGTGGTCGATCCTAACCACAACACCTGGTATTTACAGATCCCAGACAGTGATGCGCTTGGCGTGGCGAGTTACGATGTGACGGCGCAGGTGAAAAGCAGCGCGGGCAACGGCAATACCACCGGCACGGCGACCGGCAGCCTGACGATCGACACCACCTCGGTGAATACCGACTGGGCGACCACGGCGGGGAACAACAACAACTCGACCATGACGGTGGGGACAAACAGCAGCGGCCTGTGGAATATCATAGCCAACGGACAATCTTACTCGAGTAGCGATGATTCGACCTATAACGCGAATGCGCTGACCAATACGCGAGGTTACTTCGTGGTGAGCCAAACCGCGATCGATTTCGATCGTAACGGCACTCAGGACGTATTCGCTACGGAAACGGGATATGCTGGTAATACCCAGGTGATGTGGACCTACGATGGTAGCTCCTACGTTGGTCGTCAGCAGCTCTTTGGTGCGCCGATCTGGTACGGTGGCGTGGTTGCGTACGACAAAACGGGTGATGGTTACCTTGATCTGGCTTATGGCGATGCAGGGTGGGACAGTCCGGCTTATTTAGTGAATAACAATGGCACCATGACGGCGGATGGCGTATCAGGGATGGGGGGCTTTAATGGACAGTTTGTGACCGGACGCGAAGTGTCTAGTGTCGACATCAATAACGATGGCACCGTGGATCTTATTCAGCATACCAACCGCAGCGGCAACGCGTACTCGCTTACCGTCCTGAACAACAACGGCGACGGTACGCTTTCCATCGGTCAGAATCTGACCAATGTGTTCGTAGTTAATGCCGCGAATACTACCACTGCGGCCTCCATGACGTGGGCGGACTTCAACGGTGACGGCTACATGGATCTGTATCTGGGTAGCAGCTACGGTAATACCGGCGGGGTGATTTACTACAACAACGGTGCAGGCCAGTTGACCGCGACCAAAAGCGCGGTTGAGGCCTCTAACGCCACGGCGGGCTATCTGTCGGTGGCGGTAGACTGGAATGGTGACGGGCAGATGGACATCGTTAAGCTCAGCACTTATGGCGGCTCGCAAACGGCGACCTTGTTTACCAATAATGGCTACGGTTCAACCTGGACCTCGAGCCTGCTGGCATCAGGTCTTGCGAACGTTACGGGTGTTGCCGCAGTTGACTACAACTGGGACGGTACGCAGGATCTGCTGGTTTCTCAGCAAAATGGCAAAGTTGTGCTGATGGAAAACAGCAACGCTATTGCTGACGGCACCGCAATGCATCTGCACATTGTCGATAGTGAAGGCATCAATGCCTACTACGGCAACACGGTCAATCTGTATAACGCCGCGGGCGTGCTAGTGGCCTCGCAGATCATCAACGCCCAGTCCGGTATTGGTTACAACGATTCCTCTGCGTTGGTGAGTTTCTATGGCCTGGATCCAAAAGAGACTTACTCAGCCGAAATCGTGAAAATCACCAATGGCGTGTCGGATAACGTCACCTGGACCGGCCTGGACGCGGCTAACGGCAAAGAGGGCTATGTCCTTACCGCCGAAGCGGCAACCGGCGGCCATAGCGGTACCCTTACCGGTACCGGGTATAACGACACCTTTATCGCGGAGGATGGGACCTATACCTATAACGGCTCCGGCGGCTGGAATACCCATTCCGACTACGACACCTGGAGTAATACCGGTGGCATGGACGTGGTGGACTACCGAAATGCGACCTCTGGCGTCACGGTTGATTTGCGACTGTCGACGGCTCAGGACACCGGTTTTGGCACCTCACGCCTGCTTAACATTGAGGGCATCAACGGCTCGGACTTCGATGACGTGATCACCGGCAACAGCGGTGATAACCAGTTCGAAGGCCGCGGCGGTAACGACACCTTCAACATTGGCAGCGGTGGTCAGGATACGTTGCTCTATAAGCTCATCAACGCTTCGGATGCCACCGGCGGAAACGGCAGCGACCAGGTGAACGGCTTTACCATCGGGACCTGGGAAGGCACGGCGGACACTGACCGTATCGACCTGCGCGACCTGCTTTCCGGCAGCGGTTATACCGGCACCGGCTCGGCGAGCTATGTGAACGGTGTCGCCACCCTGGACAGCGGCGCGGGCAACATCAGCGATTACATTCGCGTGGTGCAGAACGGCAGCAATACCGAAATCCAGGTTGACCTGGACGGCTCGGGCGGCCAGTTCTCGCCAACCACGCTGGTGACGCTGAACGGCGTGCAGACGGATCTGGCTACGCTGCTGGCTAACCATCAACTGTTAATTGCCTAAAAGCGTACCGCGGGGAGCAATCCCCGCGGTCGTTTTCGTTTCTTTACATGAAGAGTCATAACCCTATATTTCACAAGATTATTTTGCGGGTTCGTTTAGGTAATGTTCGGTTTTTAATCATCCCGTAAAGGTATCATTTCAGTGCGAAATTACCGCACTGGACAGGACGTAGCACTATGAAGACACATCCACAGTACGAACCCTGGCTACAGGGCATGCTTGTTATCGCAAAGCACTACCGGCTGGATTTCTCTGCCGAGCATGTTCGCGTCACGATTAACCATGAAAGCCAGTCTGCGCGTCAGCTGGTGCTGGAGGAGATGGCGCGTCAGCTTGGGCTGGGTCTACGGGCGGTGTCGGCTGAATCGGTATCGCTCGATCCGTGGCGTCTTCCCCTGCTCGCCGAGTTTAGCGAAGGGCAAATTGCGGTCATTAACCGCATGGACAACGAAGGAAATGTCAGCCTACAGTTCAGCGGTGACGGTGGTCTGGAAACGACACTAACCCGTGAGGCGCTGGGAACGCGTTTAAAAACCGTCTTCGTTCTTCGTCCGCTGGAATCCACGCCGGATGCGCGTGTCGACGACTACATTAAGCCTTACGAGAAAAACTGGTTCTGGCAGTTGGCCCTGAAAGACTGGCGGCGGTACAGCGATATTATGCTGGTCGCAATGGCGGCGAACGTACTGGCGCTATCCGGAATGGTGTTTTCGATGCAGGTGTATGACCGGGTGGTGCCATCACAGTCCGAAGCCACGCTGTGGGTGCTGTTTGGCGGCGTGATGATCGCCATCGTTTTCGAATTCATTATGCGCATGCTGCGCGTACATATTTCAGATGTGGTCGGTAAACGCGCCGACCTGCGCATTTCAGAGCGGGTGTTTGCGCACGCGCTACGCATCAAAAACGGGGCCCGGTCGAAATCGACGGGGTCGTTCATCGCGCAGATCCGCGAGCTGGAGTCGGTGCGTGAGCTGATCACCTCCACCACCATTGCGGCGATCTCCGATCTGCCCTTCTTCCTGCTGTTTGTATTCATCCTGTGGATGATTGGCGGCCCGCTGGTGCTGGTGGTACTGCTCGCCGTGCCGCTGCTGCTGATACCAGGCCTTCTGGTGCAGCGCCCGCTGGGGAAACTCTCCAGCGAAGGGATGCGCGAATCCGCCATTCGTAACGCCACGCTGGTGGAAGCGGTGCAGGGCATCGAAGACATTAAGCTGATGCGTGCCGAACAGCGTTTCCAGAATCAGTGGAATAACACCAATGACGTCGCGGCCAACGTCGGCATGAAGCAGCGCTGGCTAACCGGATTGCTGTTGACCTGGACTCAGGAGGTGCAGTCGATTGTTTACGCGGTGGTCCTGCTGGTGGGCTGTTACCTGGTGATCGGCGGCGACATGACCACCGGTGCGCTGGTGGGCACCTCCATCCTGGCCTCCCGTACCATTGCGCCTCTGTCGCAGATTTCAGGCGTGCTGTCCCGCTGGCAGTCGGCAAAGGTGGCGCGTAAGGGGCTTGATGATTTGATGCAGCGGCCGATTGACGATCCGCAGCAGGGCAAGAAGGTCCATAAAGCTCATCTGCGCGGGGACTATCTGCTCGAGGACGTGGGGTTCTGGTACGACGAAGAAGAAAAACTCACCGTGTTGAATATCAGCAAGCTTCAGATCCGCGCCGGAGAGCGCATTGCGGTGTTGGGCCGCAATGGTTCAGGTAAGAGCACGTTGCTACAGCTGCTGGCGGGAATGCAGGAGCCGCAGCAGGGCAGCATCCTGCTGGATGACATTGCGCTGAACCATCTCGATACCGCCGACGTGCGCCGCGACATGCAGCTACTCGGCCAGCAGGCGCGGCTGTTCTTCGGCTCCGTTCGCGACAATATCCTGATGGGCAACCCGCTCGCGACCGACGAAGAGATCCACCAGGCGCTGGTTAACAGCGGCGCGCTGGAGTTTGTGCGCAAGCAGAAAATGGGGCTGAACTACATCATCAATGAGGGGGGCGCGGGGCTGTCCGGCGGGCAGCGTCAGGCATTATTGCTGGCACGCGCGCTAATCACTTCACCGAATATTTTGCTGCTCGACGAGCCAACCGCCTGGCTGGACGAGATGAGCGAAAAGCAGTTCATTCAGCATCTTAAACAGTGGCTGGGCACCCGGCGCACGCTGGTGGTTGCTACGCATCGTCTGCCCATCCTTGAGCTGGTAGACCGAATTATCGTGCTGGAAAACGGCAAGGTGGTGATGGATGGGCCTCGTGACGCCATCCTGAACAAGCACGGCATGGCGCCGCAGAAAGCCGCAAAGCGTACTGTTACCATGAAAGCAGCTGCAGCGGCAGAGGAGGGTATGGCATGAATGATTTTTCTCGTTTTAACAGCCGCCTGAAGGAGCCGCGACTGCCGCGTTCCACGCGTGTAGCCTGGGCGCTGTTTGCCGTGCTGGCATCCTTTATTCTCTGGGCGAGCCTGTTCCATTTAGATGAAGTTACCACTGGCAGTGGCAAGGTGATCCCGTCTTCTCATGAGCAGGTGATCCAGTCTCTGGAGGGGGGCATTATCCACAGCCTGCTGGTGCACGAAGGCGATATCGTCGAGCGCGGACAGCAGCTTGCTCAGCTTGACAGGACCAAAACCGAGTCCAGCGTGCTGGAGAGTGAGTCCCGGTTGAACGCGGCGCTGGCGACTGCCGCGCGTCTGAATGCCGAGGTAAACAACACGGAGCTGGTTTTTCCGGAAGAACTCGACGATGACGTCGAGCTGGTCAAACAGGAAACGGCGCTTTTTCAGTCTCGTCGGGACAGCCTCGACAAAGGGCTGGCCGGTTTACGCCAGGGCGCCGAACTTGTTCAGCGCGAACTGGCATTAACGCGCCCGCTGGTCACCCAGGGGGCGGCCAGCAAGGTCGAGGTTTTACGTCTTGAACGACAAAAAAATGAGCTCGAAAGTAAAATCACCGAAATGCAAAATCAGTACTATGTCCGCGCCCGTGAGGAGCTGGCCAAAGCCAACGCGGAAATTGAGGCACAACGTTCAGTGATGAAAGGCCGTGAAGATTCCCTGACCCGCCTGACGTTCAACGCGCCGGTACGCGGAATCGTTAAAGATATTGACGTGACCACCGTGGGGGGGGTTATTCCTCCGAATGGCAAACTGATGAGCCTGGTCCCGCTTGACGATCAAATGCTGATTGAAGCAAAAATCTCCCCGCGCGACGTGGCCTTTATCCATCCCGGGCAAAAAGCGCTGGTGAAAATCACCGCCTATGACTACTCCATTTACGGTGGTCTGGAAGGGGAAGTCACCATGATTTCACCCGATACGCTTCAGGATGAAGTCAAAAGAGATGTCTATTATTACCGTGTCTATATCCGTACCGCCAGTAATCATCTTATGAATAAACAAGGTAAAGCGTTTCCGGTGTTTCCGGGCATGATTGCCACTGTGGATATCAAAACGGGAAGCAAAACGATCCTTGATTATCTGCTGAAACCGCTGAACAAAGCGAAAGAGGCATTGCGGGAAAGATAAAAAAAATGGCGTTCGGGAGACCGAACGCCAGAGTATTTACACTACCGACGTTATGCTGATAACAGGACGTCGTTCCTTAGGGACAACATTGATGTAATGAGTGACATAGGCGAAATATAACCCGGCATAATTTTCGACCAGATCAAAGAACGCAGGGTATATCGTCATCCGTCCGTCACCTCTGTCTTTTAGATAACCTGCTTCTTGTGCCGCTTTGATAATTCTGGTGACATGGATACGTGAAACGAAAAATTCTTTTGCCAGCGTAGCGGGTGAATACTCTATTGTCGCCCCGTGCGCATTCATATTTTGTTTGGCCTGCAGATAAAGATAAAGCATGATCATGCGCCCCCCATCTTTATCAATAAACAACTCGACTTCCGGCAACACTTTTTTTAGGGTCAGCCCACGAAAAAGATATTCAGCAGCGCGACGGAAAAAATTATTGCGCAAAATATCGTTGTCAAGAAGACTGACATCAATGTCAAAGTCCGGGTACAGAATGCTCACCGGCAAAAACGCGCCGGAAATATAGCGTTTGAGTTCATCAAGTCCTTTCTGGGTTGGGGCAATGATAGTTTTACGTCGGTCTTCGCTGCATCGCCATGTTTTGATGCGTCCCGTGGTTCGAAGTATGGTAATGATTGCGATCACACTATTGGGACTCGCAATTTTATACTTCGCGCACATGCTTTTTATCTCTGAAACCGATTCGGCCTGATTGCCAAAGATAAAGCAGCAGATCGAAAGAATAATATTGAATCTCGATTCCTGCAGCATTGTCTTGTAGAACAACGGTTGTTTTTTATAGATAGTTTCATTAATGGCGTAATGTTCTTTAATCGCCTGGCTAAATCGAGGGTTGTTTTTGATGACATCTCTGCGATGTAGCAAAGCTCTGGATGAAATGTGATTATCCATAGCATTTTCTCTTTATTGAACGAACCGATGAAATGAAGTATCCAGTCTTCTTTTCGGCAAAGTTATTATACCCTGCAAAACAACCATTTACCGTCGTTATTTGAAAAGAAACATATATTTATAGCTCGAATGCATGAGTGCGGAAATTGACGCAAAAATGTTCACCCTCAAATTGATGATAACCATTTATTAACCTGATGGGGTGCTGTAAGATGATTGTATGTAACACATTTATAATAAACGTTGTTGCAACGAGATTGTTGATTTTCGTCTTTCTTCCGTTTTTTTTATGCAGAAAAAATCTTCATAGCCAGGAGTAGAAAATGGCCCTTAGTTACACTATTAATGCGACTGCTTGCGGCAAGCAGAAGTATGTCATCTCTTCCTGCGCGTATACTTTTCAGGGGTATCAACTGCTGCTTAAAGAGCAGGGGATTAATGCTTCCCGCATCTTCTTTGAAGGAGATGACGTTTCCCATGAGGATGTTAATGAGATTATTTTAAATAAAAATGCTGAAATTTCAGTGTTTTTAGGTAGAGAGGCGGTGAGCCTGCTCGGTACATTAAAAAAACTGGCAGGACTGCTCAATGCGCTGCCGGTAATACGGCCGGTACTGTTGTATGGAAAAGTACCTGACAGTTGGTTGTACTTTACACTGGAAAATCTTGTTAGCCATAAAAGTAAATTATCCCTGGTCAAGATTGCCAGCCTTTCAGATATTGAAAATAGCTTCAGGAACCCGAAGGATATCCTACGGGATAATTCCAGATCGTTGGTTAAAGAGTCATTTCACTGTGCTTACAAGAGCGGAATGAAATATTTAACAAAAAGAGAATTTGAAGTTTTATTAAATCACTTCAGAGGAATGACCGTACAAGAACAATGTAAAAGAATGGAGTTGTCGAATAAAACGATTTATACTCATCGCAAAGAAGGACTGCGAAAATTACAGTTGATTCATACGTGGATTAATGATTTTAACGCCTCGCGAGTGGAAAAAATCCGGGGAAGAAATAATGAAAAAGAAACGCTGTCTAAACGCGAAATGGAAATTTTCAGTGCGTTAATTAAACGTGATATCTTTCCGGTCTATCAAATTATCACTAACTCCAGCAAACGCGTTATTGGGTTTGAAATTCTTTTGCGATGGAACCAGAACGGTAAAATCGTCAAACCTGTACAATTTTTATCGGATGTTTTAAATGTTGAGGTTTGGCTAAAGATCACGGCGTTAGTGATTCACGCTGCGGTATCCGGCATCAACAAATATAACGGTAAATATTATTTCTCGGTTAATATTCCTCCGCAGCTGGCGTCCGGCAACGCGTTACCAGGAATGGCTAAAAAAGCCATTGAGATGCTACTCAAACCTGAGTGGGCAGACAAACTGGTGTTCGAATTCGCAGAAACCATAGACGTGACGAGAAACAAAGAGATTCCGGAAACCATGCAGCGTTTACGCAACACGGGGTGCAGATTATTTCTGGACGATTGTTTCTCGAATCATCAGGTTATGTTTCCGGTCAGGCAGGTTCGCTTTGACGGCCTGAAGCTCGATCGGGATATTATTGAACACTTTGTTGCCAACGATAATGATTATAATCTTATTAAAGCAATACAAATGTACAGTGATATGACAGGAAGCGACTGTGTTGCCGAAGGCGTGGATAGCCAGGAAAAATTCGATAAGCTGGTCGCGCTGGGAGTGAAAAGTTTCCAGGGATATTATTTTTCGAAGGCGGTAAAAGAAGAAGAGTTAGATCGTATGGTAAGAATGTTTAGTTAATTCTCCAGGCTGGGGGCAGGGTAACGCGATGATTACTACGCGATCAGGCCCCGAAGGGCCTGGCGTTACTTACGTCCCAGGAGCAGACCCAGAACAATACCCACTGCACCTGCGGCAATTAAACCGGACAGGGGGTTATTACGGACGGCTTCAGTTACGTCGGCAACCGCGTCACTGGCCTGGGCTGCATATTTTTTTGCTGCGCCTTTAACCTGATGTTTAGGTGAATCGACAAAATCGCCAAACTGCTGCTGGGCAGAGCCAGCAAGTTCATCGAGTTTATTTTTCGCTTTGTCACCCGCGTACTCAGCATTTTTATCAGTGTCAAAATCAGACATGACTTCCTCCTTATGTAGACACTATAAGGATAGCCTCTGTTGGCAAAGTTGAGAAGTGAATCGCCAAGGATAATCTGGACACTTCCGAGCCGTTGATAATATTAGTTTTCGTATTCGGTAGGTGGCATAGATAAGAGATCATCTGATTGTTTTTCCATTAAATGATCGCTCATTCTACCTAAATTAAGCATTAACGTGCTAAGGGATAAGAGTACCAACTCAGAACCCATGGACTCTTTCTCGGGAGCCTCGATTATTCTGTCCAGCTTTTGGGGGCAGTAAAGTTTGAGACTGAAATCGACGAAAGAAAAGCATTTTTAGGACACATCTCCATCGGCACGCCCTGCGCTCAACCGCTAATTTTTGCGCAGGATGGCGTCTAACTGCTCGGTAATCACGTGAAGTATTGGCTGAATATCCGCATCCATAACGCGTCGCTCTTTTAACCTAATCTGTGTGGCGCAGGCGTAGTTGGGTCCCCAGACGTCAGCATTATCTGCTGGCGCGACCAGTATTTTGTAGGGATAGAGGCAGACTAATTTCTTATCAAATGCCCTGGCTACGTGTACGAATGAGGTGTCGGGGGAAATCACCAGTGCACTTTCTTTAATGATTTGTGCGGCCGAGAAGAAGGATGGGGTGATGTTTTTGGTTACATTTTCTGTGTCAGGAATAGTATTAATTTTGTGCTGTTCCCCGAGGATGATCACGTGAAAGGTGCTCTCATAGTGCGCGAGGTGACAGAGAATAGCGTCGATTTGTGCATCAGAGAAAAAACGCTCGCTAACGCTACCGTAAGGAATAAATGCGATGATCTTTTTATCGCTGGTTTTTTGGATGAACTCCCTGGCCGCGCTGGCGTCTTCATCGGGAATGACCACAGAGTAAGCATACGCTGTCGCTGGGATCCCCAGGTAATTTAACAGGTCAATGTATCTGGTGCTAATGTGCGCAAGAGGTTGACTGATGTTGATGACGCCATCGTACAGGCGGTATTGACGGGTGAAGCCAAGGGTTCTGTGTGGTTTAACACGCCTGATCAAATCAAATGAATCGACGTTTGAGTGCGTCACCTCATGAGAGTCGACAAAGATAAAGGGGTTAAGCCCTTTAAGCGCAGTGACGAGCGGTTTTTTGTTATCGGGATCGTAGAAGTACAACCCTTGCAGATTGCGCCACGCTTTGAACAGAAACCAGGTTCTTTTGTCGGCGATCACCGATACGCGAAAATTATGTTTCACCAGCGTATCAATCATCCCTCCGATGACGACCGCATCACCGATCCCTTTGCCGATAAAGGGGATGATAATGTGGTTGGTGTCTATCTCACCCCCTGCGCCAGGGTGACGGCCCTGCGCCGCCAATGTACTTAAGAGCTTAAGTTTTAACCGTAGTTTGGCCCTTTTCAGCACATAGTTTTTGGATCTGTTCATTTTCTTCAACCACCTGATCACGCACTGCCCCTCTTCAGTTTTGGACCGGGTGGAGTGTAGCCTCATTCCCTGGCATTTAACCAGCACTCGTTTTTGGGGTTGTAAAGTCTCATATTATGTCTATACGTTACATTTACAGATGATGAGCAGGACGTTAATTGTCAAGGCAAACTTAATATATACACGCGAATAATTTTCAGGGTACTATACCCCCCTATAGTATTGAGAGGAGGGCGCATGCCCCATTCACCCGCAGATAAAAAACGCATTCTGACCCGCGTCCGTCGCATTCGGGGCCAGGTTGATGCTCTGGAACGTGCGCTGGAAGCGGGGGAACCCTGTCTGGCCATCCTGCAGCAAATTGCCGCCGTGCGCGGGGCTGCCAATGGCCTGATGGGGGAAATGGTAGAAATTCACCTCAAAGATGAACTGGTGACGGGGGAGACAACCCCGGCGCAGCGGGCGGTCAGGATGGCGGACGTCGGCCATTTGCTGCGCTCTTATCTAAAATAAATTCACAGACCTCACCACAAGGGAAAAGACATGATGAAATCTCGCGCAGCAGTCGCGTTCGGCCCAGGCCAGCCGCTTAAAATTGTTGAAATCGACGTAGCCTCCCCGCAGAAAGGCGAAGTGCTGGTCAAAATTACCCATACGGGCGTCTGCCATACCGATGCGTTTACGCTCTCCGGTGACGACCCGGAAGGCGTATTCCCGGCTGTGCTGGGCCATGAGGGGGGCGGTATCGTTGTTGAGGTGGGCGAGGGCGTGACCAGCCTGAAGCCGGGTGATCACGTTATTCCGTTGTACACCGCAGAATGTGGCGAGTGCAAGTTCTGTAAATCCGGTAAGACCAACCTTTGTCAGGCGGTACGTGCCACGCAGGGTAAAGGCCTGATGCCAGACGGAACAACCCGTTTCTCTTATAACGGTGAACCAATCTATCACTATATGGGCACCAGTACTTTTAGTGAATATACCGTTTGCGCGGAAATCTCGCTGGCAAAAGTAAACCCGCAGGCCCCGCTGGACAAAGTCTGCCTGCTGGGCTGTGGCGTGACCACCGGCATCGGTGCGGTGCACAACACGGCGAAGGTCAAAGAGGGTGACACCGTGGCGGTGTTTGGTCTCGGCGGGATCGGCCTGGCGGTTATCCAGGGCGCGGTACAGGCGAAAGCCGGTCGTATCATCGCGGTAGATACCAACCCGGAGAAATTTAAACTGGCAGGCGAAATGGGGGCGACCGATTTCGTTAACCCGAAAGATCATGAAAAACCGGTTCAGGACGTCATCGTTGAGCTGACCGACGGCGGCGTGGACTTCAGCTTTGAATGTATTGGTAACGTGAACGTGATGCGTTCTGCGCTTGAGTGCTGCCACAAGGGCTGGGGTGAAAGCATCATCATCGGCGTGGCGGGCGCGGGTCAGGAGATTAAAACGCGTCCTTTCCAGCTGGTGACCGGTCGCGTATGGCGTGGCTCTGCGTTCGGTGGCGTGAAGGGTCGTAGTCAGTTGCCTGGCATGGTGGAAGAGGCGATGGTCGGCAACATTCAGCTCGATCCGTTCATCACCCATCGCCTGCCGCTGGCGCAAATTAACGAAGCGTTTGATCTGATGCACGAAGGGAAATCCATCCGTACCGTCATCCATTTCGGCGACAACTGATTATTCTGCCAGCGGTTTTTGCCGCTGGCCTCTCTTGAATAATCTTCTCCAAAGTGTGACCTGTCTGGCGCTTTTAGGCGTAATCAAATTTTATGTTTTGCCGATGACTCTTTTACAGGCGTGTTTTACGCATCAAACTTATAAGAGAGTCGACGGTCATGGACAACACAACTTCGATGCAGGCGCAGCACTCGCTGGGCTTCTTGCATCACATCAGGCTGGTTCCGCTGTTTTCCTCCATTCTCGGTGGCATTATTATTCTGTTTGCTTTAAGCGTGGGTCTGGCGGGGTATTTCCTGTTACAGGCGGATCTCGATCAGCAGGATCTGACGGCTGAAATTCAGGTACGTACCGGTTTATCCAATAGCTCAAACCATCTGCGAACGGCGCGTATCAATATGATCCATGCGGGCGCGGCAAGCCGTATCGCGGAAATGGAGGCGATGAAGCAGAACATTGATGAAGCACAGGCGCGCATTAAACAGTCGCAGGCCGGTTTTGCCGCTTACATGGGGCGTGGCGTACGGACCCCGGCGGATGAAGCCCTGGATGCCGAACTTAACGCCCGCTACGCGGACTATATCGCCGGTCTACAGCCGATGCTGAAATATGCTAAAAACGGCATGTTCGAGGCCATTATCAACCATGAAAACGAATCCGCCCGTCCGCTGGATGATGCCTACAACAGCATGTTGCTTAAGGCGATTAAACTCCGTACCGATCGTGCCAACGCGTTAACGGCGCAGGCGCATACGCGCACCCAACTGGGGCTAATGATTATGCCTGGCGCCTTCGTGCTGGCGCTGGGGCTGACGGCGATGACTTTTATCGTCCTGCGTCGCACCGTCATCAACCCGCTACAACGCGCCGCCACCCGCATTGAGAAGATTGCCAAAGGGGATTTAACCCTACCGGACGATTCGACGAGCCGCAGCGAAATTGGCCGACTGACGCGTGATCTGCAAACCATGCAGCACTCGCTGGTCACTACCGTGGGCAGTGTGCGTCAGGGAGCCGAGGAGATCTATCGCGGCACCAGCGAGATTTCTGCCGGAAATACCGACCTCTCCTCGCGTACTGAACAGCAGGCCGCCGCCATTGAACAGACAGCCGCAAGCATGGAACAGCTCACGGCGACGGTAAAACAGAACACCGATAACGCACACCATGCCTGCAAGCTGGCGGAAGATGCGTCAGGTAAAGCCAGCCGCGGCGGCCAGATGGTCTCTGGGGTGGTAAAAACCATGGGTAATATTTCCACCAGTTCGAAGAAAATCTCCGAAATTACCGCGGTGATCAATAGCATTGCTTTCCAGACTAACATTCTGGCGCTTAATGCGGCGGTAGAAGCGGCACGTGCGGGCGAGCAAGGCCGTGGGTTTGCGGTCGTGGCGAGTGAAGTCCGTACCCTGGCGAGCCGCAGTGCGAATGCCGCCAAAGAGATTGAAAGCCTGATCAACGAATCGGTGAATTTGATTGATCAGGGTTCCGGTGAAGTGGTTGCCGCCGGGAATACGATGAATGAAATCGTAAAGGCGGTTAAACGCGTTACGGATATTATGCTGGAAATTGCTGCCGCGTCCGACGAGCAGAGTCGCGGGATTGTGCAGGTGAGCCAGGCCATTTCTGAGATGGATAAAGTGACCCAGCAAAACGCCTCGCTGGTGGAAGAGGCTTCTGCGGCGGCGTCGTCGCTGGAAGAACAGGGCGCGCGCCTGACCGAGGCGGTAGGGGCATTTCGTCTGAATGGGACCACGGCGAGCCGTACGTTCACCTCTGCGCCAGAGCGCGCGCAGTTACGGCCAGCGGCTGCTGTGTCCGGGAAGAACGGGGAGACGTTCTGATCTGCAGGCTGTTTCTCGATAAAAAAGGGACCCTCAGGTCCCTGTCAGGTTACTTCTTATCCGGTAACGCGTAGGCAATAACGTAGTCACCACGGTCCGGTGACTGACGCGCGCCACCGGCGTTAATGATGATGTACTGTTTACCCGTTTTCGGTGAAACGTAAGTCATCGGGCCGGACTGGCTGCCCACTGGCAGACGGTCTTTCCAGATCTCTTTCCCGGTCGCGGTATCAAACGCGCGCAGGTAGAAGTCCTGCGTACCGGCAAAGAACAGCAGGCCAGACTGCGTGGAGAGGGACGCGCCCAGCGTTGGCATCCCGATTGGAATAGGCATATGCATGCGAATGCCCAGCGGGCCAGTGTCTTCTACCGTGCCGACCGGAACCTGCCACACCAGCTTGCCAGATTTAAGATCCACCGCAGACAGAGTACCAAAAGGCGGCTTCTGGCAAGGAATGCCCAGCGGAGACAGAAAGCGTTCACGCATCGCACCGAACGGCGTGCCATCCATCGGCACAATACCCATCTCGATACCGCTGGCATCTTTGGCAACATTGGCGCGAGGAACCATGTAGTTCGCCAGCCCCAGTCGCATATCGTTAACAAACATCAGGCCGTTATTTGGGTCAACCGACACGCTGCCCCAGTTCATACCGCCGAGCGATCCCGGGAACTGCAGAGAACGATCCAGACCCGGGGGGGTGAATACGCCCTGATGACGCATCTCTTTAAACTGAATACGGCACAGCAGGAGGTCAACCGGGGTTGCGCCCCACATGTCGGATTCGGTCAGCGTCTGGTTGCCGATCATCGGCATGCCAACAGAATAGGGTTGAGTAGGCGAATAACGTTCACCTGCAACATTCCCGGCCGGAACAGGACGCTCTTCAACCTTCGCAACCGGTTTGCCGGTTTCGCGGTTGAGCATGAAAATCATGCCCTGTTTGCTGGTTTGCACCAGTACCGGCGTCGTGCCACCTTTGCCGTCTGGCAGATCGTACAGCAGCGGCTGAGAAGGCAGGTCAAAGTCCCAGAGATCGTGATGGGTGGTCTGGAAGTGCCAGCGAACCTGACCGCTAGTTGCATCAACGGCCACAATAGAAGAGCTGTATTTATCATCAAGCGCAGTACGTTCACCCGCCCAGAAGTCTGGGGTAGCGTTACCGGTTGGCAGATAAATCAGGTTCAGTTTGGCGTCGTAGGACATCGCAGACCAGACGTTAGGCGTACCGCGTGTATACGTCTCTCCTTCCGGCGGCAGGCCGGTCAGGCTCGGATTACCCGGATCCCATGCCCATGCCAGTTTACCGGTATGCACGTCATAAGCACGCACCACTCCTGGCGGTTCGCCGGTGGAGAAGTTATCCGCTACGCGACCACCGACCACCACCACATTCCCGGCCACCAGCGGCGTAGAGGTTTGTTGATAGTAGCCTGGTTTGATTTCACCCATACCAGCGCTCAGGTCAACCGTACCGCGATCGCCAAAGTCTTCACAGGCTTTACCGGTGTCGGCATTAATTGCAATCAGGCGCGCATCGGTAGTCGGCAGGAAGAGACGACGCGGGCAGGCCGCAGACTGCGTCTCTATTTGTGACGTTGTCACGTTAGAGTGATCTTCGAAGTAGCCCAGACCACGGCAACGCTGCCAGTTTGGTGCCGTGGCTTTCGAATCGTAACGCCATTTCTCTTTACCAGAGTCAACGTCCAGCGCCAGCACTTTGCTGTACGGGGTACAGACATACAGCGTGTCGCCGATCTGCAGCGGGGTATTTTGATCTTCCGCGCCAGAACCGTTGCTCTGTGGAATATCCCCCGTGTGCGCGACCCAGGCGACCTGCAGCTCGTTAATGTTCTGCTTGTTGATCTGATCCAGCGCGGCGAAGCGATCGCCATGGGTGGTGTTACCCCAGTGCTCCCAGTTTTTTTGCTCCTCACCGGGCGCGACGGGTTTGACCGGTACAGCCTCATTGGCGGCAACCAGCGTCTGGGGCTTAAACATCCAGCCCAGACTGACCAGCATCGCCACGGCGAGCACGGCGGCAACGCCAAATGCCGGCGCCTTGTTAACCGGGGCGTGCGTGTTTGCCGCGCGCAGGAATGGCCAGACAAGGGCACATAAGAACGCCAGCACGGCGAAGGTAAATAAACGCGAGAACAGCGGCCAGAAATCCCAGCCGGCGTCGCTGACTGCCCAGAACAGCGAGGCGATAAACGCAACGCTATAAAGCACAATGCCACTGGTGCGGTTGCGGAAAATCAGGATGGCTGCAATCACCATCACCACGCCCATAATCAGGAAGTACCCACTTCCGCCTACTGTGACGAGCTTAAAGCCCAGGCCGCCAACCGCCAGACCGATGAGCGCCATCAGTCCGGCAAGGAGCCACTGCAGGATCCGGGGGATCCCTTGCGGCGCGCTACCAAATGCCATTTCTATCTCCTTTAATACTCCCGTCTTTATGGATCCGCGCTGTGCGGCGTGTGTACCAAATGGGTAACAAAAGACGAAAGCGATGCTGATATATACCCAACTGAGCGGCTCAGTTGCGCAGAAATCCACGATAAACACATAGCGTGCGAACCATTTGGTGAATTCGCGGCTATGATAAAACTGTTAAATTGTTTTACGCAATTGTTAATGGAAAATTTCGCATTATTTGACTATGACGGTGCGAAACCCGTCATCTTGACGGGCGCGAAAGGGGGATCAGGCAGGCATGGATTTGCGTATGGCACTCAATAGCGTCCTGGCCCCCGGGGAGAGAGGGACGTCAACGCGGGTCAGGATGCCGATAGGTTCTCCGGCTCCTGGCGAGGTCACCGGCAGCGCAGTGAGGATACCCTGGCGCAGATCCTCTTTCACCGCGCCGGAAGGGACAAACCAGACGTAGTCGAAATCGACGGTCAGCTGGCGAGACAGTGAGGCCGAAAGCGTTTCAATACAGCCTGACGGCATCGTGCATCCTTGCAGTTGCAATAACGTTTCGGCATTCTGCCGCGGGACGGTGCCTTTTGGTGATACCACGACGGGCCACTCCATCACCCGGCTCAGGGTGACTGTATCCTTGAGCAGAGGGTGCTGAGGGCGCACCACCAGCCTGAGCGATTCCAGGAACAGCAGTTCATAATTAAGACCGGTCATCAGTTCCGGATCGGACATTCTGCCAATACCCAGGTCCAGCTCGCCAGATTTTAACCCCGCGAGCAGCATTGTGTTATTCATGGTGGCGACCTGGAGAGTGGTGTGGGGCTGATGTTTATGAAAATGGCCGACAACGGCAGGCAGAATACCCAGCGCGGCCGTAGGGAGCGCCCCGACGCGCACGATCTCCGGAGCCTGTTCCTGTTTACGATGCAGCGCCTGACCGGCGGTGTTGAGCGCATCCAGAACGTTCACTGCATGGGTGAGGAACTGTTCACCGACCAGGGTCAACTGCGCACCCATGCGACCCCGGTCGAAGAGGCGGGTTCCGGTGAGTTGTTCCAGTTCGTTCAGGGTTTTTGACAGGGCCGGTTGACTAAGGTTAAGGGTTTCAGCCGCTCGCCCCAGCGTTCCCTGTTGAGCGACGGCCACAAATGTATGCAAATGGCGCAAGCGTATGCGCTGACTGAAAAGACCATTTTTTTCCATAGACGATGTTAAAAACAGAGCGACGCGGCTGACAAGTTAAGTTGTTTAAATTTGATAACCTAGTAGCAAAATATTTTTAACATTTGATTGGTTTGAGTTACAACAAATTTCGCCGTCGCCATGCTAAAGAACATCCATGTTCTTTAGGGGAACAATTGCAGGCCGGGCGGGGACAGGGTTACAGTACCCCGTCGCCGCCATCCGAACACCACACCTGGCCTGAGGTGTAAGAGCACTCGTCGGAGGCCAGCGTGACATACAAAGGTGCGATCTCAACGGGCTGCCCCGGACGGCCCAGCGGCGTCGTGCCCCCGAACTCTTTCACTTTCTCCTGCGGTTGCCCGCCGCTGGACTGCAGTACCGTCCAGTAAGGGCCTGGCGCAACGGCGTTGACGCGGATCCCGCGTGGACCGAGCTGTTTAGCCAAAGCTTTAGTGAACACCGCCAGGCAGGCTTTGGTCTGGGCGTAATCGAGCAGGATTGCGCTCGGTTTTGCCGCCTGCACCGACGAGGTATTGATGATGGCGGCGGACGCCTTAAGGTGGCGCAGGGCGGCTTTGGTTATCCAGAATGGCGCGTAGACGTTGGTTTTGAACGTCGCGTCAAAATCTTCCGTCGTCAGCTCTTCCAGCGTCTCCCGGTACTGCTGACGACCGGCGTTATTCACCAGAATATCCAGCCCGCCCAATTTCGCGACGGCATCCTCGACCAGCGTCTGGCAAAAGGTCTCATCCCGAATATCCCCCGGCAGGGCGACGGCTGTACGTCCTTCCGCTTTGATCAGGGCAATAACCTGGGCTGCATCTTGCTCTTCTTGCGGAAGATAGTTGATGGCGACATCCGCGCCTTCACGGGCATAGGCAATCGCCACTGCGCGGCCAATCCCGGAATCACCGCCGGTGATCAGCGCTTTCTTGCCCGTCAGGCGACCGTGCCCCCGGTAACTTTGCTCACCATGGTCGGGTACGGGCTGCATTTCAGAGGCCAGTCCGGGCGGCGTTTGCGGCTGTTCCGGAAACGGGGGCTGCGGGTAGGCGTTTGTGGATTGTTGGGTATCACTCATTACGGACTCCTTATGGCCTGAGGGGAAAATCGATGTAGTGGGGCAGCGTAGCGCTTCGCTGCTGTTATTTTTGCAAATGGTCGACGCGTACCACCGGTGGGGATGATTTTTTATCCAGCGAACCGCTAATACTGATCATATGGTCCGGTTTCACGGTCCGGTCATCAAAAACGGCCTTTGGAATAATAACGTCGATTTTTCCTGTTTTATCCTGGAACATGTATTTATCACCGCTGCCATCAATGAGATTTCCGCGCAGTGAAATTGAGGCGCCGTCGTGCATTTCTTTCGCCTGGTCGATGGTCATAATTCGGGCATCATCGGTACCGCGATAACCGCTGTCGAGGGCATGGGGAGGCGGGGGCGCTTCACCTTTTTGTAACCCACCGTTATTTTCTGCCCACGCGGCGGGAACCAGAAATATCAACAATGCGGAAATAACTATTAATTTCATTTGATATCCTCTGTTTCAAGTGTCTTGACTTCTTAAGTATTGTTGCTATTCCTTTAGGTGGCAAATGTGATAAGTCTTAAAAAAATAGCGTTATAAATCAAAAATCCTGAAAAATAAGCGAAGCGGTGATGGTCAACATGAATCGTAAAGATGACAAGGTTCCTGGTGTAAATGAAAAACATCGCTTGCTGACGTTTGAATATGCATTTCGCCAGGTGGGTTTTATCCTGCTGCTGGCTATTATTGTCGCGGCGATTCGCCGGTCTTTTTTCGAGCGGGGCGTTAAGCGACAGCGTAAAAACCAATTCGGTAAAAACGCTGGTAGTGAACTACGAGCGCTTTGGTCGTCGGGAGACTGAGTTTCCGCTGCAGATTGCGTTTCCGGTTAACACCCAGGAGGAGTACGTGATTAGCTTGACCAGCGAGGGGCCGGATGTCTATGAACCGGGCAGCGTCTGGCCGCAGCCTGATCGCATGTATAGCCACGGAAATACGCTTTTTTTCGTCTACACCCACCTCACTAATCATGACCCGTTCACCCTCAGAGTATTTATGACGCCCTCCAGGGCGGGCAAGTGGGAATATACAATCCGCGTAAATCGCGAGCCAGACGTTCGTTTCTGGCAGTTCATTTACCCCTAGGAGGCGAACATGGATATGGTCTTTCGTGCTCTGGCGATCTATCTTTTTCTGGTTGTGGTATTCAAAGTAGCCGGACGACGCGCATTATTGCAGATGACCAGTTTCGATCTCATTTTGCTATTAATCATCAGTGAAGCGACCCAGCAGGCCCTGCTCGGGCAAGATTTTTCCGTTACCGGGGCGATGATAACTATCACCACGCTGGTGGTGGTGGATATTATATTTGGCTTAATGAAAAAATATTTTTCTTCCGTTGAGAATATTCTTGACGGCACGCCGGTCATTTTGGTGGAGAATGGGGTCCCCTTAACGGATAAGCTGAAAAAAGTCGATGTTTCATGTGATGATATCCTGGTTTCGGCGCGGCAGAATAATGGGATAACCGAGCTGGGGAAGATAAAATATGCCATTCTTGAACGCAATGGCCATATCTCAATTATTCCTTTTGAATCACATGAGGCCTCTTAATGAATAATCTTGCGCATGATAACCATACCACCATTGCTGAACTCACCAAAAAGCTGGCACGTAAATTAACCGGTCTTGATTTACGGTTGACCACCGCAGAATCCTGCACCGGTGGGAAGCTCTCCGTGGCGCTCTGCGCTGAAGAGAATACGGCTGAGTTTTATGACGTGGGGCTGGTGGTCTTCAGCGACGCCGCGAAGGAGCGGATCCTCGGCGTTCGGCCAGAAACCCTGGCGCGCTTTACTGCCGTCAGTGAAGAAACCGTCACCGAAATGGCCGCGAGTATTCGTGAGCTGGCGCAGGCTGACGTCAGTATCGCAATTAGTGGCTATGCCGGGCCGGAAGGCGGTGAAGACGGCACCGCAGCAGGCACCGTCTGCTTCGCCTGGAACTTACAAGGCCATACTGAAACCAGTACCGTACTGTTTTCCGGTGAGTGTCAGGACGTGGTGGAAAAGGCGGTGCAACATGCCCTGGCGGAAATAGTACAAAAACTGACCCAGCACAAGCGTAAGGAGCCCGCTGCTTAATGATAACCTTCGGTATCCGACACTTTTCCCCGGAAGACGTAGTAGCTCCAGGCGGTGTAAACCAGAATCACCGGCACGATCAGCAGCGTGCCGACCAGCATAAAAAGTTGGCTGGCAGGCGGGGCGGCAGCATCCCACAGCGTAATATGCGGTGGAATGATGTTAGGCCACAGGCTGATGCCCAGCCCGCTAAACCCAAGGAAGATCAGCCCGAGCGTGAGCAGGAAAGGGCGCGTGTGGCTGGCGGGGTTGCGCGTTAGCCGCCAAATCAACAGGCTAAAGAGGCCTACCAGAAGAGGAACCGGCAGGAACCAAAAGACGTTAGGCAGGGTAAACCAGCGCTCGGCCACATACTGCCAGCCGAGCGGCGTCCAGACGCTCACCACCGCGATAACGGCCATCAGCGCCAGCAGCACTTTTCGGGTTAATACACGCATGTGGTTTTGCAGTGCCCCTTCGCTCTTCATGATAAGCCAGGTGGTCGCCAGCAGGGTGTAGGCCACCATCAGCCCAAATCCACAAAACAGATTAAACGGCGTCAGCCAGTCGAGAGATGAACCCGCAAAGCGTCGCCCTTCAACGTCGAAGCCGTTGATCATCGCCCCGACAACTATTCCCTGGCTGAAGGTGGCAACAAATGAGCCTCCGGCAAAGGCGTAGTCCCAGAACTTGCGGTGCGACGGCGTGGCTTTAAAACGGAATTCAAAGGCGACACCGCGAAAGATAAGCCCCATCAGCATGGCGGTAAGGGGGAGGGTGAGCGCGTCGGTAATCACCGCATAGGCCAGCGGAAAGGCGCCGAATAACCCCGCTCCGCCAAGGACCAGCCAGGTTTCGTTTCCATCCCAGACCGGCGCCACGCTGTTGACCATCACATCGCGTTCTTTTGCATCATTCACGAAGCTGAACAGCATTCCTATCCCAAGGTCGAAACCATCCATGATGATGTACATCAGGGTGGCGAAAACGATGATAGCAAACCAGATTACCGGAATATCAATGCCCATCAGCTTTTCTCCTGTTCCGGGACTGACTCCGCGGCAGAAAGGGGACGGGCAGGGGTGCCCAGGGTATCAGAGGTTAACGTATCCACCGGCTGCGGCCCTTTTTTGATAAGACGGGCGAGATAGACATAGCCTACGCCGAACACCGAGCAGTAGACCACCAGGAAGGCCGCAAGGCTGATACTCATCTGCAGGGTGCTGTGCAGGGATACCGCGTCTATGGTGCGCAGGTAGCCATAAACCACCCACGGCTGGCGACCCACTTCCGTCGTGACCCAACCCGCCAGCAGCGCCAGCAGACCGGCGGGACCCATACAGAGCGCAAACCAGTGGAAAGGCCGCGAAAGGTACAGCCGATGCCGGTAACGTAGCCAGAGGCTAAGCGCGCCGAGGGCGATCATCAGTAACCCCATTGCCACCATGATGCGGAACGACCAAAAAACAATCGGCGAGTTCGGGCGGTCTTCTTTTGGGAAATCTTTCAGCGCCGGGACCTGTTTATCCAGACTGTGCGTGAGGATCAGACTTCCCAGCGCGGGGATCTCAAGCCCATATTTTGTCCGTTCTTCGGCCATATCCGGTAGGCCAAACAGCAGCAGCGGTGTTGCTTCCCCGGGCGGGTTCTCCCAGTGTCCTTCAATGGCTGCAATTTTGGCGGGCTGGTGCTCAAGCGTATTCAGGCCATGCATATCGCCAACGATGGCCTGAACGGGGGCAACCAGCAGCGCCATCCACATCGCCATGGAGAACATTTTTCTGACTGCGGGCGTATCGTTGCCGTGCAGCAGATGCCAGGCGCCGGAGGCGCCAACAAACAACGCGCTGCACAGGAACGCGGCGATAGACATATGGATAAGACGATAAGGAAAGGAGGGGTTAAAGATAATCGCCAGCCAGTCCTCGGGGATCGCCTGGCCGTTCTCGATGCTAAAGCCCTGCGGGGTGTGCATCCAGCTGTTGGACGCGAGGATCCAGAACGTCGACATCAGCGTACCCAGCGCCACCATGCAGGTGGCAAAAAAGTGTAGCCCAGGCCCGACCTTGTTCCAGCCAAACAGCATCACGCCGAGAAAACCGGCTTCGAGGAAGAACGCGGTGAGTACTTCATAGGTCAGCAACGGGCCGGTAATACTGCCCGCAAATTGAGAGAATCCGCTCCAGTTGGTACCAAACTGGTAGGCCATGACCAGCCCGGAGACGACGCCCATACCGAAATTCACGGCGAATATCTTGAGCCAAAAGTGGTAAAGCGAGCGCCAGACGTCGTTTTTAGTGCGAAGCCACATCCCTTCGAGTACCACCAGATAACTGGCCAGACCGATGGTGATCGCCGGAAAAAGAATATGAAAAGAGACGGTAAACGCGAATTGGATCCTGGCCAGATGAAATGCATCAAGTTCGAACATGGGCCGTACCTCGGGAAAGGAGGGCGAACGGGAAGGGCCAGGCGTCGGGCTACCTGGCCCTGCCGATTACGGTTTTTTCTTACCCGCGCCAAGTTCAGCGCCTGTTAGCGGGTCGGCATTAGGGTCGGACTTGGTCCGCGCAGCCATTGCCTTAAGTAGCGTGGCTTGCTCTGTCGTCAGGGTTACGCTGGCGCTACCCTCACCACCGTCCACGGCAGGCTGAGGTGATTCCACGTATTCAAAATGTTTATCACTGTTCCAGCTACCACGAACGTCTTCGCCTTCAGACATATTGTAGTACTTGTTGGTGTATTCCTCGATGGGCGGCAGTTTACCGGGCGGGAAATTATTGCGGATGGACTGCAACGCTTTCTCGAAAGAGAGCTGATGCGCCGCCTCACGGGTCATCAGAAACGCCAGGGTATCTTTCACGCCCGGGTCGTCGGTCACATTGATGAGCCGTTCATAGATAATTTTGGCTCGGGCTTCGGCCGCGACGTTTGAGCGCAGGTCCGCCGTAGGTTCTCCAATGGTGTCCACGTAGGCGGCGGTCCAGGGAACGCCGGCAGAGTTGGTCAGCGGCGTTCCGCCACCGTAAAGCAGAGAGGTAATGTGGCTGTCGTTGCCATTTTCAGTCATGGAACGATAAAGCTCTGCTTCATTTTCGACGCCTTCCGCCAGTTGGCCTTTTGCCCCTTTGTTCAGCATCGCCACGAGGGTACCAATAATTTCCAGGTGACTTAACTCTTCCGTGGCGATATCCATGAGCATATCTTTACGCCCCGGATCGTCGTCGCTTAACCCTTGTGTAAAATAGCGACAGGCGGCGGCCAGTTCACCCTGTGGACCGCCAAATTGCTCAAGCAGAAGATTAGCCAGGCCCGGATTCGGTTCAGCAACGCGAACCGTATACTGTAATTGCTTAACGTGTCGGAACATAGCTTCTCCCTCAGGGTTATTTTTTCGCTTCCACGCCATCTGCGTCAGAGCGCAGCAAGAACTGTTCCGTCGTTTGCGGAATATGCTGGAGCAGCCAGTCGGCCATTTCGCGCTCTTCAGCAAGGATTGTCTCAATGGCGGGCACCGAGGCGGTATCACACGCCTGTCTGGCGGCGGCCAGCAGGGAGGTATAACAGGCGATTTCGAACTGTTCGAAGACGTAGCCGCTAATGGAGCCTTTCACGATTTCATCGGAGGGGAACATACCCCCGATAGACTGGCCAAGTGCCGCCATCTTGCTCATGGAATCTTTTAAAACCGAACGCGAAATATCGTTACGGTCGAGAATTTCCTCCAGCACTGTAATTTGCCGTTTTGTTTCATGAATATGTTGCTCAATGCGGGCGCGTACATCAGGATAATTATCAATACGGCTGGCCATCGATTCCAGCATAGATTCCGCCTGCTTTTCCATCGCATGGGCATCGCGTAGCCAGTCATGGTAATGTTCTACGGGATTCATGATTAACTCCTGGTTGATTTGAGTAATTCATTTGCTGAAGATGTTGTCATAAAGGGTGATTATTTATGCGCTTTGGTATTAATATTTCCAACCGCAAGATCGGTTAATTTAAGGTCGGTCTCTTTTTCCTCTTCCAGCGTTTCGGCAAGAAGTTTTACCGCCTTTTTATATCCTAATTGTTCGGCCAGGGTTGCGAGGGTACCGTAGCTGGCTATTTCGTAATGCTCCACTTTTTGCGCTGCGGCAATTAAAGCGGCATCACGAATTTCATTTTTTTCAGTGCTTTCGATCACTTCATTGGCTTCTTCAATTAAACCTTCCATTGCCACGCACTTCATCCGTTTGATTTTAAGGCCCTGTTCTTGTTCGATGATCTGATCAATACGTTCGATCTGACCGTGTGTCTCGTCCAGGTGGGCTTTGAACGCGGCGCTAAGCTGTTCGCTGGAGGCTTCGCGTGAGAGTTTACTTAATGCGCGGGTCAGCTGCTTTTCTGCGCTGTAGGTATCCGATAACAGGTGGATAAATACATCTTCAAGTGATTTCATATTCATATTATGTGCTCCAGAGTAATTAAAGAAGGGGACTGCGAGCCATTCGGCCCGCAGTCAACTCGCTGATTATTTGCTTACATCAGGAGTTATCAGATTTACGGCCTCCGCCGTGACTGTTCTGCCCGCCTTTTTTTCCTGCTTCAGATGCGCGTTGCGGGTCGTTTTTGAAATTACCCCCGCTCTGCTGACCACCTTTACGGCCAGCGTCAGATGCTTTTTCACGATCTTCAGCGAAATTACCGGAACCACCACGATGCTCTGCCATATTAAACCTCATTGATTGATTATGTCAGTAAGATACAGAATTATTTCCGTATCAGTCGTCGTTCGATTAATAACTTTAGTCGCTACTAATGATGAGTCAAACGGCGGGCGTGATAGCTTCAGTTCTTCCATATTAATTAACGCTTCGTTTGGCGTTGATATATTTATCAAGATGAAGCTAACCTCCTGTCTTAGCGCTAATAATTCTCGCAATGTAAATTTAGAAATACATAGATAGAGATTAATCCTAATTTAGCCTGTGGCCTGCACTGGCATCGGGATCTCTCCGCAGTGGGGTAAAGCGTGTAGGGTTTGAGCACTGGCGTCGTAAGATCACAGAACGTAAATTCTTCCCGCCGGACGGAGCGTGCTTTTCTACACTCCAGGGAGTATTCACTGGAGGCATGACATCATGGCGAACACCATCACGGCTGATGATATTCGGGAACATTTTTCGCAGGCAATGTCGGCGATGTACCAGCGGGAAGTTCCGCAGTACGGCACATTGCTCGACCTGGTCGCGGACGTAAACCTGGCGGTGCTGGAAAATAACCCGCTTTTACATGAACAACTGGCGAATGCTGATGAGCTGGCGCGCCTCAACGTTGAGCGTCATGGCGCCATTCGCGTTGGTACCGCGCAAGAGCTTTCTACCCTGCGTCGGATGTTTGCCATTATGGGGATGTACCCGGTCAGCTATTACGATCTCTCTCAGGCTGGGGTTCCGGTGCACTCGACGGCGTTTCGCCCGACAGAGGATGCGGCGCTGTGCCGTAACCCGTTTCGCATTTTTACCTCACTGCTGCGCCTGGAATTGATAGAGAGCATGACGCTGCGTAAGCGTGCGGCGGCTATTCTTTCGCAACGCACCATCTTTACCCCGCGCTGTCTGGAGCTTATCAACCTGCATGAGTCGGCAGGCGCTTTCACCGAGGCGCAGGCGCGGGAGTTCGTCCAGCAAGCGCTCTGCACGTTTTGCTGGCACCAGCAGGCGACGGTCGATCGCGAGACCTATCTGGCGCTGAGTCATGAGCACCGTCTAATTGCGGACGTGGTCTGTTTTCCCGGTTGCCACATTAACCACCTGACGCCACGCACGCTGGATATCGACCAGGTGCAGGCGCTGATGCCGAAGTACGGCATTGAGCCGAAAATACTCATAGAAGGGCCGCCGCGCCGTGACGTGCCGGTGCTTCTGCGCCAGACCAGCTTTAAAGCGCTGGAAGAACCGGTGCTGTTTGCCGGAGAACATACAGGAACACACACCGCCCGGTTTGGCGAAATTGAACAACGCGGCATTGCGCTGACGCCAAAGGGCCGGGCGTTGTACGACCGTTTACTCGGCCAGGCCGGGACCGGTAAAGATAACCTGATGCACCAGCTTCATTTACAGGAGGTATTTCGCGCCTTTCCCGACAGCGAAATGTTCATGCGTCGCCAGGGGCTGGCCTATTTTCGCTACCGCCTGACGCCCGCCGGAGAGGCGCACCGTTCTGCTTTTCGGGCCGGAGACGATCCGCAGCCGCTCATCGAGCGCGGCTGGGTGGTTGCTCAGCCCATCACCTATGAAGACTTTTTACCAGTCAGCGCCGCGGGGATTTTTCAGTCCAATCTCGGGAATCAAACCCAGGCGCGAAGCCACGGAAACGCCAGCCGCGACGCGTTCGAAGCGGCGCTGGGCTGCCAGGTTTATGATGAGTTCACGCTCTACCAGGAGGCTGAAGCGCGCAGTAAACAGCGTTGCGGTTTGCTTTAAAATCGTTACTCTTCAGGGGTGTGATGGAAAAAGAAGGTGGTTATGCAAAATCCCTCCGCCCCTGTGGTTGAAACACGCCAGGGCGTTCTGACTGGTTTTACTGATGAAAATATCCATGTGTGGTGCGGGATCCCTTATGCCGAACCGCCCGTTGGCGACTGGCGCTGGCGCTCTCCACGTCCTGCTAAACCCTGGGAAGGCGTTCGTCCGGCGACGGCGTTTGCGCCGTCAAGCTGGCAAAGCAGTGAATATTGCCAGGAGCTGGGCGGGGGCGACCCAGGCCAGTTTTCGGAAGATTGTCTCTATCTTAACGTCTGGTCCCCCGTGGAGCGTTCGGCTCCGCTTCCGGTGATGGTGTGGTTGCACGGTGGTGGTTTCACCCTTGGCGCGGGCGGGCTGCCGCCGTACAACGGTAAAGCGCTGGCACGGCGAGACGTGGTGGTGGTAAGCGTCAATTATCGCCTCGGGCACCTCGGCTTTTTTGCCCATCCGGCCCTTGACGGAGAAGAGGAGCAGGTAGTCCATAATTTTGCCCTGCTTGACCAGATTGCCGCCCTGAAATGGGTAGGTGACAATATTGCCGCCTTTGGCGGGGATCCAAACAACATCACCCTGTTTGGTGAATCGGCAGGCGCACGGAGCGTGCTGTCGCTGCTGGCTTCGCCGCTTGCCGGGGGGATATTCCACAAAGCGATTGTGCAGAGCGCTTATACCTTGCCGGATACGCCACGAGTAAAAGCCCTGCAAAAAGGAGAGGCGCTGGCCGCCCATTTCGGGCTGGAAAATGCCAGCGCCGCGCAGCTGCGCGCCATTCCCGCTGACGCGTTCTGGCCGCTGGCAGCGCCGCTGAACGTGGCCCCTGCGCCCATTGCCGGAGATTGCGTTCTGCCCGAGGCCATGCTGGATGTCTTCTTTGCCGCTCATCAACACTCTGTCCCGGTTATGGTTGGTTCGAACAGTGATGAAGCCAGCGTGATGGCGGTATTTGGCATTGATCTGGCCGGTGAAATAGAAAAACTTCGCCGTACGCGCCGCTTTGGCCTGGGGTTAATAAAGCTGCTTTATCCGGGCGTAAAAGGGGATGCGGAGCTGGGCCGACAGGTTTGTCGCGATATGGCGTTTACGACGATGGGTTATGTGGTCATGCAGGCGCAGCAACGCGTCGGCGCGTCGTGCTGGCGCTACTGGTTCGACTACGTGGCCGAAGCGGAGCATGCGACTTATGTCAATGGAGCCTGGCACGGCAATGAAATTCCTTACGTGTTTGACACGCTCGGGCAGATAGCGCCTTCACGGGACTACGTAAATGAAAACGACCTCAGATTTGCTGCGCAGGTGGCTGATTACTGGGTGAGCTTCGCGCGTGAAGCAGAGGCGCGCGAGATGTTACCTGGCCCAACCCACTGGCCTGCCTGCCGCAAAGGACGGGATGTGCTGCTACGCATTGGCGTGAATAAACATGCAGGTTTCAGGCTCGAAAACCGCTTTATGCGTGCACGCATGAGTCTGTTCAGGCGGGTGATGAAACACCATGTCAGCCTCGATTAAGCAAACAACTGCGAAATGCCGACAGGCCATTTTCTGTGCCACGTCACCTGCTGGCGGACGACACCCTCCTCGGCAGTGGTATTGGCTTTGGCTTGCGTAAAGGGGATAAGGCCACCGAAACGCAGCTTAATGACGCGATAGATAAAGTCCGTGCTGACGGCACGATCGCTACACTCGCTGATAAGTACTTCCCGGGTATCGATGTCAGCGTAAAAATAACCACCTCGTTAGCCCCGGCGGTGATTGCCTGCCGGGGCATTTTTATACATAACTTTACCCCTTTTTCAGCCCGTTCTGGTCGACAGAAAATATTTCTCGCTTTGTTCAAATAATCACCAGCCAACAATTGGATTCTTAACCTTTTTTGTTTAGGCTGTGCGTTCTTTCTTGCCGTCGTTTCGCCACGGGCGAAATACATTCACACGACCATAAGGACGTTTTCACGGGCATGAATCGCAGACGTTTTTTAAAAGGCTCGCTGGCAATGGCCGCCCTGAGCGGTACTTCTGGCCTTGCCTCACTGTTTTCTAAAGCGGCATACGCTGCAGACTCTGACATTGCCGATGGTCAGAGCCGTCGTTTTGACTTCTCCGTACTGCAATCCATGGCGCATGGTCTGGCAAAATCCCCGTGGGGAGGTGCGCCGCGTCCGCTACCGGAAACGCTGGCGACTATGACGCCGCAGGCTTACAACGCCATTCGCTACGATGAAAATCAGTCCCTGTGGAATAACATTGAAGGCCGTCAGCTTGACATCCAGTTCTTCCACATGGGGATGGGGTTCCGTCGTCGCGTGCGGATGTTCTCGCTGGATCACGCTACCTCTCAGGCACGCGAAATTCACTTTCGTCCGGAACTGTTCAGCTACGGCGATACCGGGGTCGATATAAAACAGCTTGACGGGCAGAGCGATCTCGGTTTTGCGGGCTTCCGCGCCTTTAAAGCGCCGGAACTGGCGCGTCGCGATATCGTCTCCTTCCTCGGCGCAAGCTATTTCCGTGCGGTTGATGACACCTGGCAGTATGGCCTTTCCGCGCGAGGACTGGCGATTGATACCTTCACCGATACGCCGGAAGAGTTCCCTGATTTCACGGCGTTCTGGTTCGAAACCGTCAAACCGGGCGATACCACTTTTACCGTTTATACGCTGCTGGACAGCCCAAGCATCACCGGTGCCTATAAGTTCGTTATCCACTGCGAGAAGAGTCAGGTGATCATGGAGGTGGAAAACCACCTCTATGCCCGTAAGGACATTAAACAGCTCGGTATTGCGCCGATGACCAGCATGTTCAGCTGTGGCAATAACGAACGCCGCATGTGTGACACCATTCATCCCCAAATCCATGACTCCGACCGCCTGTCAATGTGGCGCGGCAACGGCGAGTGGATCTGCCGTCCGCTGAATAACCCGCAAAAACTGCAGTTCAACGCCTTTATGGACAAAAACCCAAAAGGGTTTGGTTTGCTGCAGCTCGACCGTGATTTCTCGCATTATCAGGACGTTATGGGCTGGTATAACAAACGCCCAAGCCTGTGGGTTGAACCGCGCAACAACTGGGGGAAAGGCTCGGTAGGCCTGATGGAAATCCCTACTACCGGTGAAACTCTGGATAACATAGTGTGCTTCTGGCAACCTGAAAAACCGGTGAACGCGGGCGATGAACTGGGCTTCAAATACCGCCTTTACTGGAGCGCGCAGCCGCCTGTACGTTCTCCGCTGGCAAATGTGCTGGCCACCCGTACCGGTATGGGTGGGTTCCCGGAAGGCTGGGCACCGGGAGAAAATTATCCAAAAGTGTGGGCCCGTCGTTTTGCCATTGATTTTGTCGGTGGCGATCTGAAAGCCGCAGCGCCGAAAGGGATAGAACCGGTGATTACCCTCTCAAGCGGAGAGGCGAGGCAGGTTGAGATCCTCTACGTTGAGCCGTTTGACGGCTACCGGATTTTGTTCGACTGGTACCCCACAACCGACTCTACGGATCCGGTGGAGATGCGCCTGTTCCTGCGCTCCCAGGGCGAGGCGATAGGTGAAACCTGGCTGTATCAGTATTTCCCGCCTGCGCCGGATAAACGGCACTACGTTGATGATCGCATTATGCGTTAACCCTTCTGCCCGGTGGCGCTACGCCACCGGGCATTGAGGAGGTACTATGTCTTCAGAAATCATCCCCGTTTCACGGGATATCGAACTGCGCGCCGTCGACGAGGGCTATACCGCAGAACTCCACTCTCTGGTTATCAAAAACAAAGCCTGGCTGCAAACCGCCTTTGACTGGGCGCAGCACGTCGGCAGCGAGGAGGACACCCGTCGTAACGTGCAAAGCAATCAGATGCTGCACCAGCGCGGTTACGCCAAAATGTACCTGATTTTTCAGGCGGAGGAGCTGGTGGGCGTGCTGTCTTTCAATGCGATTGAACCCGCCAATAAAGCCGGTTACATCGGCTACTGGCTGGACGAAGGGCATCAGGGACAAGGCATTCTCTCTCAGGCATTGCAGGCTTTTATGCGCTATTACGCCGGGCGCGGCGAGATTCGCCGTTTCGTGATCAAATGCCGGGTGGATAACCGTAACAGTAACAGCGTTGCCGTACGCAACGGCTTTACGCTGGAAGGGTGCCTGCGTGAAGCCGAATACCTCAACGGCCGTTTTGATGATGTGAATACCTACGCGAAAATTATTCCGCTATAACGCGCCCAGCAGAGGCGTGCGGGTAATGTGCTGATTACCGTTAATCACCTTTACCCCGCGAAGATGAATGTTGTCGCCGTTAAGCCCCTCGATAACGGCGTCGTCGGTGATCGCTATCTGATGCTCGATAAGGACATCGCCGCTTATCCGCGCGCGTCCCTGAATGACCACTTTATCATCAATTAAAATCGGCCCACCGCGCAGCCAGGCCTGCCCGCCGATCAGCACATGATGTTTTATGACGCAGTTACCTTCAACCACCGCATTCTCTGCGACCTGAGAATTGTAGCGCAGGGTAGGGATGGCATCGTCGTCATAGCCGGCAATCATACACGCGTTGCCATACACTTTTGCGCAGTCGCATACCCAAACGTTGTTAAGTGCATTGCCTTTGAGGATCGCCTTGTCGAAGACTTCAGCACGATGTTCAACGAAGGCGTAACTGACCATCGCGTCGCCGTAAATTTGCGCCTGGTGGATAATACGCGACTCGCTCACCGTGGCCCTGTCATAGATTTTAAGCATTTGCGTTGGATCAGGCGTGAGTCCTTTGGCGGCGATAACGATGCTGTTGTGAAGTATGCGAGCATCGCCATAGATATGGCACTCGCCCCGCACGGAGGAGCGCTGTATCGTGACGTTGTCACTTATTTTTGCCCCGTGACTGACCTGCGCGCCATCCAGCCAGCAGTTGCCTGAAACACAGGCGCCATGGCTAATGACGCACGGCTGGGTAAGGCGCGCGTTGCCCGAGACGCGAGCACCGGCAAAAACAACGCTGTTTTCATCGTAAATCCAGCAATGACCGCTCTGTGCGAGGGCATTCTCATCTTCAACCCAGCCACCCCTGGTTCCACTCACCACGTCGTTAAAATCTACAGTAGCGATAATTTGCCGCAGCCTTGTGGCGTTTTTACGCTCACCTACGTGCCATTGCCAGAGACGAGTATCATCGCTAAGCCGGTATTTCTTCATACAGTTTTCCCTGAAAAAGTTCATAACTAAACGTAGCAAACTTTCGCCTTTTCGAATCGCTGGCGTCTGTCGGGGAAATACCCTAAAATGGTATTTAAAATACATTTTAAGATTTAAAATTATTACACATAAATAACAAAATGATGACAATAGACGACCATTACTTCAGTGAAAAATATGGCCTGACCCGTACGCACTCAGAGGTGCTGTACAGTGTTGGGCAGGTGAAACCGGGGAAGACCCTCGATCTCGGGTGCGGCAACGGGCGTAACAGCCTGTACCTTGCGGCCAACGGTTATGATGTGACGGCATGGGATAAAAATGCCATGAGCATCGACACTATCGAACGCATCAAAGCGGCGGAGGGGATTACCCATCTGCAAACGGCCCTTAAGGATCTGAACAGCCTGCGCTTTGAGGGTGAGTACGATTTTATTCTCTCTACCGTGGTGATGATGTTCCTGGAAGCGAAAACTATCCCTGGTCTTATCGCCAATATGCAGCGTTGCACCAGCCCAGGCGGCTATAATCTGATTGTTGCCGCCATGGATACCGCAGATTATCCCTGTACCGTCGGCTTCCCGTTCGCCTTCAAAGCCGACGAACTACGCAACTACTATAGCGGCTGGCAGTTGCTCAAATACAACGAAGAGGTCGGTGAGTTGCACCGCACCGACGCCAACGGTCAACGCATCAAGCTGCGTTTTGCCACCCTACTGGCGCGCAAGCCCGCTTAACGCGCGCCCCGGGATAAGCCCCGCAAGGCATAATTTTCACAGCCCGGAACCTGTCCTGGCAGCCTTTTTGCAAACTGTGCTGCCTGCATCATTTTTTGCCACAACAAAGACGCTCAGCTTTTGCTATAACTTCAACTGCATACTTTACATAACATGGAATTCCATCATGCGTACTCACACTTTTGTTAAAGTCGCAGTGCTTTCTGGTCTGTTGGCGTTGGCGGGTTGTGCCTCGAAAGTGGCCGCCCCCGACCAATTTTCAGGCTTTTTAAAAGATTATTCAGGCTTGCAGGAAACCACCTCAGCAACCGGTAAACCCGTGCTGCGTTGGGTAGATCCGTCGTTCAATAAATCTCACTATGATAATATTGTCTGGAATTCGATTACCTATTATCCGGTGCCAAAACCTTCCACACAAATTGGTCAAAGAACGCTGGATGAATTGCTGAACTACACCAATACCAAAATGAAAACCGCCATTGCTCAGCGGATGCCAATCGTGACGACGCCGGGTCCGCGCAGCCTGATCTTCCGCGGCGCTATTACCGGCGTCAGTTCCAAAGCCGAAGGATTGCAGTTCTATGAAGTGGTGCCGGTGGCGCTGCTGGTTGCAGGTACGCAAATGGCCTCTGGTCACCGCACCATGGACACGCACCTGTTCTTTGAAGGTGAGCTGATTGATGCCAACACCGGTAAGCCGGTGGTTAGAGTGGTTCGTAAAGGCGAAGGTAAAGAGCTCAATAACGAGAGCACGCCTTTAACGTTCGCCACCCTGAAACAGGTTGTTGATGATATGGCGACCGATGCCACCATGTTTGATGTGAATAAAACGGCAAAATAATGGAAAACGGCCTGCGCACTGCAGGCCTTTTTTACGCTGGACGTAAGCGTAAGAGAACGGCGTAATATATCCCGCCCAGCGCCAGTCCCCAGAAGGCAGAACCCATCCCCAGGATCGTTGTCCCACTGGCGGTCACCAGAAAAGTGACAATGGCGGCGTCACGTTCCGCGTCACTATTCAGCGCCTGAAACAAACTCCCGCCAAGGGTACTCACTAGCGCCAGACCGGCCAGCATCTGGATCCCGCTCTGCGGCAGCGCGGCCATCAAACCGGTAATCGAGCCGCCGAAGAGACCGGCCAGTAGATAAAATAGCCCTGCGGCGACGGCGGCGTGCCACCGTTTGTCGGGATCCGGATGCGCGTCCGGGCTGTGGCAAATCGCCGCGGTGATAGCGGCGATGCAGATGGAAAACACGCCGAAGGGAGATAACAGCAGCCCCAGCCCCCCGGTGAAGATAATCAGCCCAGACGCTGGCAGCGGATATCCCGAGGCTTTCAGCGTGGCGAAGCCGGGGGCGTTTTGTGAAGCCATGGTCACGAGGAAGAAGGGTACACCAATACTCACCAGACTTTTGAAGGTCAACGTCGGGGCGATAAATTGCGGTGCCACGACGGAGATGGCAAGATTTTCAGTGACAACGTCACCTCCCAGCCAGGCCACAATGCCACCGGCCAGCAGCGTGGCGAGGATGGCGCAGCGGGGGGCAAGCGCTTTGGTTAATAGCCATACCGCCAGCATGCTGGCGCAAAGCAAAAAATGGCCCTCCAGTTGGATAAATGCCTGCAGACCAAAGCGCAACAGCACGCCTGCCAGCATGGCGGCGGCGAGCGTATGCGGAATAATCTTCATCAGGCGGGAAAATAAGCCGGTCACGCCTCACAGCAGAATAAGGGCATTGGTAAAGATAAACACGCCGATGGTTTCGGAAAGCGTCACGCCCTGAAGGCTGGTGGCTAATAGCGCCGCGCCGGGGGTTGACCAGGCAGTGAGCACCGGCGCCTTATACCACCAGGAAAGGACCAGTGTGCTGATACCCATCCCGATTCCGAGCGCCGTCATCCAGCCGGCTATCTGCTGGGCATTCGCGCCTGCCGCTGCGGCTGCCTGCCAGATGATGGCCGCCGAACTGGCATACCCCACCAGGACGGCGACAAAACCAGCGAGCGCGGCAGGTATGAGATGGGGTGAAGGGCGCATGCGAACTCCGTTGTGCGTTTTAGCGTCCGATATAAGGTAGCACTGTGCGCTATAGCGTACAAGTGATATACTTAATACCTTCAGGAGGGAAAATGGACATTACACAACATCTGGCAAGCACGTTAAAAAAGCAGCGTCAGGCGCGCGGCTGGAGTCTGTCGAAGCTGGCGGAAGAGAGCGGTGTGTCGAAGGCGATGCTGGGGCAAATTGAGCGCAATGAGTCCAGCCCAACGGTCTCTACACTGTGGAAGATAGCCACCGGGCTAAACGTGCCATTCTCAACATTCATCACCCCAGAGACCGACCGACCGGCGGTCTTTGATCCCCAGCAGCAGGCCATGGTCGTGAAACCGCTATTCCCCTGGGATGAGGCGCTTAAATTCGACCATTTCTCCATCACCCTGGCGCCGGGAGCCATGAGCGAGTCTAAGCCGCATGAGGCGGGGGTGATTGAACATGTGGTGGTGGTTAGCGGTGAGCTGGAGATGCAAATCGACGGTGAGTGGCGGACGATTAAGGCCGATACCGGTGTGCGTTTTGCAGGGGATAAACCGCATGCCTACCGCAACAGCAGCACGCTGACAGTGCATTTTCACTCTCTCATTCATTATCCCCATTAAAGCCTTGCAAAACGGTTTCACTGTCGCAAACTTCTGACTACAATAGCCGCCATTTTGACCCTAACGGATAACGACGACGTATGCGCCTGCACTCTCATCATCTTGAACTTTTAAGCCCGGCCCGTGACGCCGCCATTGCCCGGGAAGCGATCCTTCACGGCGCGGATGCGGTCTACATCGGTGGCCCGGGCTTTGGTGCTCGCCATAACGCCAGCAACAGCCTGAGCGATATTGCCGGGCTGATCCCGTTCGCCCATCGTTTTGGCGCGAAAGTGTTCGTGACCCTCAACACCATTCTGCATGATGATGAACTGGAACCTGCGCAGCGTTTGATTACCGACCTTTACCAGACCGGAGTGGATGCCCTGATCGTTCAGGACATGGGCGTGCTGGCGCTGGATATTCCGCCCATTGAATTGCACGCCAGCACCCAGTGTGATATCCGCACGGTAGAGAAGGCGAAGTTTCTTTCCGACGTCGGGTTTTCTCAGATTGTCCTCGCGCGCGAGCTGAACCTGAACCAGATCCGCGATATTCACCAGGCGACGGATGCGACCATCGAGTTCTTCATCCACGGCGCGTTGTGCGTGGCCTATTCCGGGCAGTGCAATATCTCCCACGCGCAGACCGGACGCAGCGCCAACCGTGGGGATTGCTCCCAGGCTTGCCGTTTGCCGTATACTCTGAAAGACGACCAGGGCCGCGTTGTGGCGTTCGAAAAACACCTGCTGTCGATGAAAGATAACGATCAGACCGCCAACCTTGGCGCGTTGATTGACGCGGGCGTGCGTTCCTTCAAGATTGAAGGACGTTACAAAGATATGAGTTACGTGAAGAACATCACCGCGCACTATCGTCAGATGCTTGATGCCATTATTGAAGACCGGAGCGACCTGGCGCGCGCCTCGGCGGGCCGTACTGAACATTTCTTTATACCATCGACGGATAAAACCTTTCACCGCGGCAGCACTGACTATTTCGTGAATGCCCGTAAAGACGATATCGGCGCGTTTGATTCACCGAAGTTTATCGGCCTGCCGGTGGGTGAAGTGCTGAACGTGGCGAAAGATCACCTTGATGTGTCGGTCACGGAGCCGCTGGCAAACGGCGATGGGCTGAACGTGATGATCAAGCGTGAAGTGGTCGGTTTTCGCGCTAACACGGTGGAAAAGACCGGAGAGAATCGCTACCGCGTATGGCCCAATGAGATGCCTGCCGACCTCTGTAAAGCCCGTCCGAACGCCGCCCTGAACCGTAATCTCGATCACAACTGGCAACAGGCGTTGCTGAAAACCTCCAGCGAGCGCCGCATTGCGGTGGATATCGAACTGGACGGTTGGGAGGAGCAACTGATCCTGACCATGACCTGTGAGGATGGTATCAGCGTCACACATACGCTTGACGGTCTGTTCGAGGTGGCAAATAATCCGCTGAAAGCGCTTAACAGCCTGAAGGATGGCGTGGCTAAACTGGGGCAGACCCTCTATTATGCGCGCACTGTCACCGTCAATTTGCCGGATGCGCTGTTTGTGCCGAACAGCCTGTTAAATTCGTTCCGGCGTGAAACCGCGGAGTTGCTCGACAACGCTCGTCTGGCAAACTACCCGCGC
Source organism: unidentified bacterial endosymbiont (assembly GCF_918797525.1). NCBI lineage: Bacteria > unidentified bacterial endosymbiont. The sequence goes on from NZ_OU963893.1 coordinate 2,398,722, forward strand.
GGCAGCCGCAAGGCTGAAACCGTTCCTGCGCCGGTTTACCCGGACAGCCATTTGTCTTTCCTCGCTAATGTGTACAACCATAAAGCGCGTGAATTTTATCATCGTCACGGCGTGCAATTGATAGATGCGGCGTATGAAGCGCATGAAGAGAAGGGCGATGTGCCGGTCATGATCACCAAACATTGCCTGCGATTTGCCTTTAACCTGTGCCCGAAACAGGCAAAAGGCAGCATTAAGAGCTGGAAAGCAACGCCAATGCAGTTGGTAAACGGCGATGAAGTGCTGACGCTTAAGTTTGATTGCCGCCCTTGTGAAATGCACGTAATCGGCAAGATGAAAAATCACATATTCAAAACGCCACAGCCAGGCAGCATTGTGGCTTCCGTCAGCCCGGAAGAGCTAATGAAAACCCTGCCAAAGCGCAAGGGTAATTAATTAGCAAAAAAAATCCATCAATCAAAGTTAGCGCAGAGTGCGTCACTTTTGGGCGATGGATAATGTTTATACACGAATAACGTAGCCGGAATTAAATTAGGAATTGGATGAAAAATTAAGAAAAACCCAAAAAAAACCACCAATTCTGGTGTCCCGGGAAGGCAGAAATTAAAGAAAAGTCCTATATAATAAGACTTTCTGGCTATGGAACAGGTCTTTTCAATGAATAAGCTATTGGGTCTTGGGCTTCTGGTCGTTGCCGTGGGGGCAACGGCATCAGCGAGCTATGACTGGGATGATAAACCGGAATTTATTCAGTCTGCGGAAACTCGGGTAGGATCATATTTAACCAGTGATTACGGCAAAGTCGTCTGTAGCAGCACCAGAATAAACGAACAACGCTGGGATTTAGGCTGTATCAATCAGGCGAAGGGAAAAATGTTCCAGTATGCGGTCTATTCTGCCGACCAGGCGCCGTATGCGGTTTCCCGGCCTTTCTATCTTGAAGCCATTAATGAAGACGCGAAACAGAGCGCCGAACAGGGCTTGATGCATTATTTGCAAATTAACACCAAAACGAGCTGACGCCCTGTTTACCCTCTGTTGAGTTAATGAATGTTAGGGTAGTCATCGATCCGCTGCCCGGCATGCCGTGTCGGGACGTAGAGACCAAAATACAAATCTATCCATGCAAGCATTTACCGCCAGATAATGGCGGTTTTTTTTGCCTGTTTACCGGCAGTAACGGGCAAACTGTTTGCGGTATTGCGCAGGCGAGAGCGCGAAATGCTGGCGGAAGTGATGGCGCAGGGTTGCCGCCTGCACGAAACCGGTTTGCTCAGCAATACAGTCAATGCTTAAACGACTGCTCTCGAGATAATCTTTTGCCCGTAGCAGCCGGGCATTGATGAGCCAGCGTGCGGGCGTGGTTCCCGTTGCATCCTGAAAGCGGCGCAGAAAGGTGCGCGGGCTCATGCCAACCCGACGTGCCAGCGAGTCAATGCTGTGGGATACGGCCAGATGGTTATGCAGAAAATCAAACAACTGCCCCAGACGCTGGCTTTCGCGCAATTGTGCCACCGGGCGGTTGAGCTGTTGCGGTTGCGCGCCATCCCGATGCGCGGGAATAACCAGACGGCGCGCAACGTGGTTAGCGGTTTCCACGCCAAATTCCCGGCGCACCAGATGCAGACACAGGTCGATACCTGCCGCACTGCCTGCGGACGTCAGGATATCGCCCTCATCCTGATAGAGTACATCCTCAATCACGCTAATCGCCGGATAACGGCGCTGAAGGGCATCCGTATATCGCCAGTGGGTGGTGGCTTTACGCCCGTTAAGCAGACCGGATGCCGCCAGCACAAAGACCCCGGAACAGATCGATAACAACCGGCACCCGCGTGCATGGGCGTCATGTAACGCTTCACAGAGCGCGTCAGGAACCGGTTCATCCAGACCTCGCCAGCCGGGCACAACGATCGCATCGGCAGATGCAAGCAGGCTCAAATCACCATCGGTCATGATGCGGATCCCGCCCGTTGCGCGCAGCTCGCCGCTTTCTACGCCCGCCACGGCAAAGCGATACCACTCATCCCCCAGTTCCGGTCGTGGCAGACCAAAAATTTCAACCGCCACGCCAAATTCAAAGGTGCATAGACCGTCATACGCCAGCACCACGACCAGCGGACGGTAAACCTGTCTTAAGTTTGTCATCTTTTTGCTGTTTTCTGGCATAAGTGGGCACATTCACTGGGTGAATTTATGGATAGAGTAGTGTTAACACAAACGCCAAAGATGAGGAAGGACCATGAGCTATGTTACTGAATTTCCGGCTGCAGAGCCGCAGGAAGCTGTTGCCCATTTTCTGCGCCGCCTGAGCCTGGAGACTGATTGCGCCGACGTGCATCATGCCCTGGTGAACCAGGAGCAGGACTTTGTGCTGCTGCATGTGGTCGGCAAGGCGGAGCAATTTGCCCGCCAGCATCTACCCGGTGCGTTGCATTTGCCCTGGAGGGAGATCACGGCCGAACGCATGGCGCAATGGCCTGCCGATACGCTGTTTGTGGTTTACTGCGCAGGGCCGCACTGCAACGGGGCAGACCGGGCGGCACTCAAGCTGGCCCGGCTGGGCTTGCCGGTCAAAATGATGCTGGGGGGAATAACCGGCTGGGAAGATGAGCAGTTTGAGTTTGCGCCCCCGTCGGTGCGGGCTTTGCGGTGAAGATGAATTTTTTTCACTGTAGATGAAATTTTCTCGTTTGAGGTCATGGCGCAGATATGACATCTTTTTTGGACATTTAGACATCCAGAAGTCTGTAAATTTAAGAGATGAACTATCACTGTTGGCAATTATCGCTAACTGATAAAGGAGATCACCATGCAGCGACAACACGCCCCGTACCGCGCCGATGTAGTCGGCAGTTTTTTACGCCCGGATGCCATCAAACAGGCCCGCCTGAAGTTTGCCAGCGGCGAGATTGATGCCAGCCAGCTTCGCACGGTGGAGGATGAGGCTATCCGCCACGTCGTTGAGCAGCAGTGTGGCTGCGGGCTGCAGGTGGTTACCGACGGCGAGTTCCGTCGCGCATGGTGGCACTTCGATTTCTTCGACGGCCTGCAGGGCGTGGAGCGTTACGACTCACAACAGGGGATCCAGTTCAACGGTGTACAGACCAAAGCCCACGGCGTACGCGTCACCGGCAAGCTGGGCTTTGGCGACCATCCGATGCTGGACGATTTTCGTTATCTGAAAAGCATCAGCGGCAATGCAGAGCCGAAGATGACCCTACCCAGCCCAAGCGTGCTGCACTTCCGCGGCGGTCGTAAGGATATTGACGCTACCGTTTATCCGGACCTGGATGTCTATTTTGACGATCTGGCGACCACCTGGCGCGATGCGATTCAGGCATTTTACAACGCGGGCTGCCGCTATCTGCAGTTGGATGATACCGTCTGGGCGTATCTCTGTTCAGACGATCAGCGTCGTCAGATCCGCGAACGGGGTGATGATGCAGACGCGCTGGCACGTATTTATGCCCGCGTGTTAAACAAAGCTCTGGAAGGCAAACCCGACGATATGACCATTGGTCTGCACGTTTGTCGCGGTAATTTCCGTTCTACCTGGATTTCCGAAGGCGGGTACGAGCCAGTGGCTGACGTGCTGTTTGGCACGGTCAACGTCGATGCCTTTTTCCTGGAGTACGACAACGATCGTAGCGGTGATTTTGCGCCACTGCGTTTTGTTCGCCCCGGCAAGCAGCAGGTAGTTCTGGGCCTTATTACCACCAAAAACGGCGAACTGGAAAACCCTGAAGGCGTGAAGGCGCGGCTGCAGGAGGCGGCAAAATATGTCGCCAGAGAGCAGATTTGCCTTAGCCCGCAGTGTGGCTTTGCCTCTACGGAAGAGGGCAATAGCCTGAACGAAGCCCAGCAGTGGGACAAAGTGCGCCTGGTCACCCGGATCGCCCGCGAAGTCTGGTAAACCCTTTGCCACAACGCTGCATTATAAAAGTGCAGCAGGGTACTGCAACGTGACGCCCAGCCCAACATGCTGGGTTTGTTGCAGCAGTGGGGGCACGGTGAAACGGATGAGGCCATACGCCAGGCGCTTGTATGGGGGGGGGAGGAATTGAACGGGTGAGTCCGCATAACACGTCTTACCGATCTGGGCCAGGCCTTACATATATATACAAATGGAATGCGTTAGCAGTGCGTATTACAGCGAGCAGGACAGGCGGGAATATGATTTATATATTCCCGAAGTGTCGTGTGAGGATCGCCACCCGTAATAGACTATTTATCGATGCCAAATCCCTGCTTCAGCAGGGCAGGAAGCACGTTCGGGAAATACACGTGCTGGTAATACCCGCTGACACTTTCACTCCATGTTTCACCGTCGGTACGGCTAATGGCCTGCCAGTGGTCGGTTATCTGCTGGTTATAGCGGGTAATTTTCTCCTCCAGACCCTCAGTTTTATAGACTTCATCGTGGCGGAACGTTTCAAGTGGAAGACGCGGTTTATGATGAGAAGGAATATCCACGTGGCCAATCACGACGCCCGCGACCGGGAAGGTGTGCTCCGGTAACCCAAGCAGGTCAATCATTGCCTGTGGATGCAGGCGGATTCCGCCGATCGGTACAATGCCAAGCCCTTCGGAGCGGGCGGCGGCCATCACAGATCCCAGTGCGATACCCACGTCGGTCGCGCCGGCGACGATACTTTCAATACTTTTATGCGCTACCTGCTCTTTACCCGCAAGCGTCATCCCGACCTGCGTTTTATGCATATCCAGCACAAAGGTGATAAAAACCGGCGCTTTGGCTATCCACGGCTGGCCACCCGCCAGCTTTGATATTTCTGCGCGTTTGCGTACATCGCGGGTCACTATCACTGATACCTGCTGAGAATGCACGGAGGTAGGAGCGCGGTATGCGGTGCTGATAATGCGCTCAAGCGTGGCGTCATCGATCGCGCGGTCGGTGAAACTGCGCTCGCTTTTATGGTCGTTGAACAGGTCAATAATTGTATTCATACTATCTCCAGGGTGAGTCGTAAAAGTCTAACAGCCCTTCATCGTTTTTCAATTAACACTCTTTGCGGTATCAGATGGTAAACCCGCACTAACGTTCCGGGAATATACTAATAAAATAACCATTTTTAACAAAATCAAAAAAAAGTTCGATTGACTTTCCTGGCTATTTACAAAAGCAGGCGTAGCCAGCTTTATATTAAGAGGAAAACTATTGTTGTTAATAGATATAAGGACACCTGCATGCTATAAAGCTATTTTTCATGGATGCAGAGAATTATTATGCCCATATCATCCTCACAGCATAGAATGTTAACCGGATTATATCAGAACACGCCACGCGATAATATCAGGGGAAAGATAGCAACACAGCTTCATGGCGTAAATTCGAATGAACCTGTTATTTCGGATGAAATAAGTCATTTTGCAAGCCGCATTAACAGGGCTTGCCATTCTGATGAGGGATGGAATAATACAGTGCCGCGCCAGGGCATAGCGATTCCGCTGTTAATGTTGCTGAGCCAGTTCAGGCTTGCCGATAGCCCACTTTCGGCTCCGCACACCTCACGGGCATTGACCGTTGAGAGAAACCCACTCTCTCCAGTTTTACGAAATACAGACATTAACAGCAATGGCCTCGGTATCATAATGAGCCCTTTAACAACAGCACTGTTCGAAACCGCTGAGTTTATAGCCCGGCATGACCCGCTGATATTTCCGGTCGCCAATGCATCGCCTGTGCCTCTACCGGGAGCCGAATCAACGATGGCGACAGACATCGTTGGGGATTTGAAAAGCGGCAGTTATATCATTACTGATGAGCAGAAGAAGGACGAATTGATTTCTAGCCTGGTGCAGTATCTGGTGCATGACGGGCAACTAACGGTAAATGAAGGTAAAGATATTGAACTCAGGTTGTGGTCAGAAGCCGCCGGTACGCCGATGGTTGCTGCCCGCCTGGATAATGAATACCCCGTCGGGAGTCGCCCGAAACGGGCACTGGCAGCGGAGAATGACCCTCGAACGGCAGTGCATATAAAAAAATACTGCGCATTTGAAGAGGAAGTGCTGGATGCACAGGAGGTTAACAAGGGGAAAGTGTTGTTATTTCAGGCTCAGAGAGCCGAAAATCCGTTCCGCATGATTTATGATAATAACCCAGATAGCAGGCCTTCTCCGGAGGAACGTGGGGTTGCTGAGGGCCTTAAAATATCGGCTGAGATTATTACGCTGGGGATTGCCCCCTTAATCGGGAAGCTTATCGCCAATGTCAAACGTCGGGAATATTATCAGAATCAGGGCGATGAAATCTGTGCAGAACGATTTAGAAGGCTTTTTTTTGCGGAGCTGGCAACATCTCTTGATGTGGATGGGCTGAAGTTTAGATTCCGGGCAAGCATCGGAAAAGTAAAGCCAACAGAACTTCTCCATGCTTTGCCGGAACCGAAGAGAGCAGCCTTTTACACCCGGAACCCACTTACGGGGATCAGAAAGGAAATACTGCTGGAGCTGAAACACGGACAAGGCGCAATAAATGATAATGGCCGCAAGGTTTATCTCAAACCAACAGAAAAAATTAATGAATTTGTTACATATTATCCTGATGCCGCAAAACCAGAATGGCTGGAAAGAAGGGTTATTGTTGACGAAAGTAATCTTTCATGGCGTTATGCCGATAGCTTTGACTCAACGGGGCTTAATGTGGAAATCAGCGAGGGAAAACGTCAGATAACACTAAGTGGAGAAAACTATCAACTTGAGCAGAATGCTGTCGGTGTCTATGAAATCATTGTAAATGAAGGGGGAGGTGTTAAAAAATTTATTCCGGTTTATATGGAACCATTATCAAAAACATGGCATCTCAGCACGCATAATAAACATCCCGCATTCAATGATAAGCAGTCTAAGCTTATAAATGAAATAAAAGCACAAAGAGAAAAGGGGTTTTATTATATTCCAAGAGGTAATAATAATAAAAACCTCTACGGACAAGGTAATATATACGTACAGGAAAAAATTGGTGATTATGGCCATTATGCCTGGGGACGATATGTTGAAATGAATGGCGAGTTACTTCCTGTAAGAAACACCAAACATCAGGGCCATGGTGTCCTGTACGAAGTTTATGACCGTAAGTTCCCTGATAAAGAAGGTTACCCGATTGAGTGGGACGGTAACCGCTGGTTATTTGAGCGGCAAACATCCGTTCATGTATCTGAAGCGCTGAGAAATCAGATTACCCCTGCTATGTACTCTAAACATATGGATATGACAACACTATCGGCTCCTGATCACATGGGGTTAAGAATCGATCCCAGAGGCACAAAATATCTAAAAATCAATGGTCAATTTGTTAAGCTTGAAAAACGTGAAGGGTCATTTTTCATCAAAGAAAATAATGATAAAAAGCTACTTATTGATTTTAAAAATAACGAATTCACATTGCATAATATGATGGTTGCGGACATGTTTGATGCCAGAAATCTGGCAAATATAGACATATCTGAAATGGGTATCAATTCGATGGCTGGCTATAAAAATATTTACGTCGCAAATAATGGCCATCTTTACATAAAGTTGAACAACAAACATTACCCGGTAGAGTTTATGGGTAAAGACAGACGGGTTGTTTTTATTGGCTCCCCCAATGAAATGCGTTTATCCTGCATATACTCACCGCAAGATGGTAGCATAAAAAACATAGGAAATAATCTTGGTCAGCACACGTTAAAATACAATAGAGATATTGATATATATATCGGCACCGACAGGTTAACAGAAGAAACTCACTTTATGCGATTTGATAATGAAAAAAATAACCTGGTCAACACCCGGATTTATTCAGTAAATAAAATTAACGACCAACTCAATAAAGTAGGATTCAAAGAATTTGACCTTTACATTCCCAAAAAAACGCCCCGCGACATATACCTCGCAGCCCATGCCGCACGAGACATTACTCTTTCCAGTCAAATACCCGCTAACATCGAGTTAGCGTTCTACACAGAAAAGGGAAAAAGTCTTTATGGTCATGTCGATGACTTACAGGATTTAGTGAATGGGAAATTCAACACGCTACAAAGCATAAAAAAAGGTGAGTTTATCGAGGGTTACGCTATAAGTTTCGATTATGACTCGCAAATTAATTACGCGCAACTGGCCATCGAATCAAATAAAAGCATTATAAAGATTAAAGAGCGTAGGGAAGTGAAGTTGAAAGATTTGCTCCGCGATATATCTTCCCTCTCTGTTGAAGATAAAACGCTTCATCTGTATATGTGCCGAGCGTTTTGAAACGCATGATGCGCGGTCAGAAAACCGCCAACCCGGATTCCCTCATCACAAACCAGGCAATAGTGCATATTATGAACCTGTGCCCTAGAATGATTCTGACAACCACCGACCATTAAGCTGGAAAATGAGATGAAAAAATTAATGATCAAATCCCTTTGTTTTCAACTGATATTGGCCAGCATGGCCTCCACCGCCGTGGCGGCACCAGGGAGTTGCGATGTGATAGGGGGCGGAGCAGGCTACACGACGGCTCTCCTGCCAGCGAATGCTGAAGGCTACGTTACTGCAACAACCTATGAGGAACTCAGGAAATACGTGGATGCCGGTCAGCCGTTTATTTTTATCCCCGGCACAGCAACGATTACCGTGCCTAATGCTCAGTCGTCATTGCGCGTTAAGTCGGGTCAGACGATTTTCAGTGACCGTGGCCTAAATGGAAGCCCAGGCGCGCTGCTTACAACCCCTCATATCAATGAGGACGAAAACAATTATCAAGTCTACGACCTGGAGAGCAAAGCTCGCATGACAGGTCTGCGTATTCAGGGACCTTCGGGTGAAACGACGACCAACAATAAGACTATCGGATTGCAGTTTGTTACCGGTTCGTCAGATATTGAGGTAGACAATAATGAAATCTTTAACTGGCCATGGGCTGGCGTTAGCGTTAAGGCCTCAGTCAATAACAAGGTTCATCATAATTTCATTCACGATAATATTCGTTCTGAGCTGGGTTATGGCGTTGTGGTGCAGAACGGTAACGCCCAGACGGAAGTCAGCTGTAACACGTTTAACGCCAACCGGCACGCTATAGCTGGCAGTGGTAATGATGGAGAAGGTTATAACGCGCATGATAATCTGGTGTTGCCCGGCGGTGGGCGTGGGGCATACCATCAATTTGATATGCACAGGTGGAATGAAGGGCATGGCGGGAAATACGTTATTGCCCACGACAATATTTTCGACTATGGCTCTTTCGGTACGTCAAACAGGAGCAGCATCTATATTCTCGGTGTCCCGACTGACGGGCCAGCTACGGTTAGCGGCAATATTTTTACCCAGCCATGGGTTGTAGGATCGCAGTTTGCGGTGGCGGGTATTAAGGGCGCAGTACCTTCTGAAGCGGAAATTAAAGCCACCAACACATTTGAAGCGCCAGCCACCTATACACAGGACGCTTCAGGCGTCTGCCGGGTAAATGTGAAAAATTTGGCTCTCCCCGTCAACTGTGCTTCTGTTGCTACGGTCTTGTCCAAATAATAGGTTTATGCACCGCTGAACATCAGCGCCCAATGGCGATCTATTAACGAGGCTATAGCTGGGTAAGGATCCTCCCCCGCGTTTCCTGCGCGGGGGAAGTACTACGCCTGTTTAACCTGTTCTTTCCCGACGAGCAGGGTGGTGAGAGCGAAAGATAAAACCAGCGCCACGATCACCCCGGTTAGGGCGAAAATGAAATACGGGCCGATATAGGCGGGCAGACTGAATATGCTCGACAGAATATAACCATAAAGGCGCACGCCAAAGAAGGCGATAAAGGCCGAGGCCAGCGAGCTGGCAACAGTGGCGGCAATAAAGGCCTTTTTGTAGCGGGTAAGTACCCCAAACAGCGCGGGTTCGGTAATGCCCAGCAGCGCGGAAATCGCGGCGGACAGGATGACCGACGTGTCCTGACGTTCTTTGCTTAAACGCCAGATAGCCAGGGTCGCTCCTGCAATAGCCATATTCGCCATAAACATCATAGGCATCAGCATGTCGTAACCGCGATCGCTAAAGTTTTGCAGCGCAATCGGCGTCATTGCATGGTGCATGCCGGTCAGGATTGCCACCGGGCGAATGGCCCCAACAATTAACCCGGCAAAGCCTGCCGACACGCTGAATAACCCTTCAATAAAAAGCGCCAGCCCTCTGCCTAACCAAATGCCTGTAGGTCCAATCACCACCAGGGCCGCCAGCGCCCCGATAAACAGCGTCAACGTTGGAGTGAACACGGTTCTCAGCACATCGGGCATGATGCTGTCCACCCAGCGATGGATGTAGCTCAGGGCCAGGATTGAGAAGATCACCGGGATCACGCTGGAGGCGTAGTTGAAAACCGAAACAGGGATCGCATTAAGCAGCCAGAGCGTACTGACCGCGCCATCCTGATGCGTCGCAAGGGCCCTGGCTGCATCAATCAGAGATGGGTACATCAGGCAAGCCGCAATAGCTGCCGCCAGGTATTCATTGGTTTTGAATATTTTCGCCGCCGATACCGCGAGGAAAAACGGCAGGAAATAGAACACGCCACTGGCAATCAAATCAATAATCACCACCGTATCGCTTTTTGTAGAAACCACGTTCAGGGCGATTAAACCCGCGAGCAGCCCTTTGATCATTCCGGCACCGGCAATCGCCGGCACTATCGGGCCGAACACCCCAGAAACCGTATCCATAAATAACGAGATCAGGCTCTTACGGCCTTTGCCCGACGCTGTTTCAGGAGCAGCGTTGTTGTCCAGAACAGTTAGCATTAGCGCATACCAGCTGTTCACCTTCGGCCCGATAATGACCTGAAACTGGTCGCTCTGGAGCTGCGCACCGAGCACGCCGGGCAATTTTTTTATCTCGTTCTGGTCAACTTTATCATCATCAATTAAATCGAAGCGCAATCGCGTCATGCAGTGCCAGACTTTATTGATATTCCCCTCGCCGCCGACCAGGCGAATAATATTATTGATGGCTTCTTGCGTCCCCATAAATCTCCCGGCGAATGTTGTTGTCGTTTTAATGTTGCCATGAAGAATAAGTAAAGCCAAACAACAAAACAAACCAATAATTTTTGATGTGACTCACAATCTAACACCTTTTATCATAATCAAACCGGGGTAAAGTATAATTGGTATGTTTTTTAACGATTTTTTAATCAAATATCAGACCAAAATAAAACGAGAAAAAAGAGTTTACCCGTTAACAATTTTAAGGCGATGATATTCGTTATATCCTGGTACCGTAGTGCAACAGAGGAGTTATTTCGTGACGCCTGTGATTATCAAAAATATTGAATGTTTTATTACCCGTCCGGACAGGCATAATCTGGTGACGGTGCGAGTGACAACCGAACAGGGCGTGACGGGTCATGGCTGTGCGACGTTCCAGCAGCGCCCGCTGGCGGTTAAAACACTGGTCGATGAATATTTATCGCCGCTGCTCACCGGTCGCGATGCGAACAACATTGAAGACCTGTGGCAGATGATGAACGTCAATGCTTACTGGCGTAACGGCCCGATCATGAATAACGCCATTTCAGGTGTGGATATGGCTCTGTGGGATATCAAAAGCCAGCGGGCAAGTATGCCGCTGTATCAGCTCTTTGGCGGCAAATCCCGCGATGCGATCCCGGCATACAGCCATGCCAGTGGGGAAACGCTGGAACACCTTTTCGCCTCAGTGGATAAGCTCATCGCCCAGGGTTATCGACATATTCGCTGCCAGCTCGGCTTTTATGGCGGCACCCCATCGGCGCTCCATGCACCGGACAATCCAACGCCTGGGACATGGTTTGATCAACACGAATACATGAGCAATACCGTCGACATGTTCCGCGCATTGCGCGAGAAATACGGCTTCGGGCTACATATTTTGCATGACGTTCACGAACGTCTGTTTCCGCAGCAGGCAGTACAGCTGGCCAAACAGCTTGAACCGTATCAGCCTTATTTTATCGAAGATATCCTTGCGCCTCAGCAAAGCGCATGGCTGGAACAGGTGCGCCAGCAAAGCTGTGTCCCGCTGGCAATGGGGGAGTTGTTTAATAACCCAGCCGAATGGCATGACCTGATCGTTAATCGCCGCATCGACTTTATTCGCTGCCACGTTTCACAAATTGGCGGTATCACGCCGGCCCTTAAGCTGGCCCATCTCTGTCAGGCTTTTGGTGTTCGTCTTGCCTGGCACGGCCCTGGCGATATGACGCCAGTCGGCGTCGCGGTGAATACGCATCTGAATATTCATTTGCACAACGCGGCTATTCAGGAGTTCATTCCACGTTCAGAAATGACGAACCAAATTTTTCCGGGTGCACCGGACGTGCGGGAGGGATTCGTCTATCCTCCGCAGGAGGTGGGAATTGGGGTAGGGTTCAATGAGGCGCTAGCCCTCGCACATCCGGTTGTGTATCGCCCTCATGAATGGACGCAAAGCCGTCTGCCGGACGGCGCGATTCATACCCCCTGATTTTGGCGCCAGTTTAAGTTATCGCGGTTGTAGGGAATAACGTAGGTGCAGTTATAGTTGATATCAATGATATCGCTGATCTCAAACACCCGGCCGCCGTCCATAATGCCGCGATTATTGATGTGCATTGCCGGGATACCTTTTTTGCAGCCCAATATTGCGGCCTGTTCCCGGCTCACGCTCACGGCGCGATAGGTGGTGAGCATATGGGAAATTGTTAATCCTTTATCCAGCACATACTGCTGGATAGAACGCTCATTGGCCTGCTGGTTAAGATCCGGAAAATCCGCCACGGGCATACTGGAAATCTCCAGTTGCACAGGGGTATTGTCGACATAACGCAGGCGACAGAAATGCCATATAAAACGCTCTTCATCAATACCAAAAATTTTTTGAGCTGACCGGTCCGGGCGCTTTTTATGCAGGCTAATCATGCGATAGCGGATCTGGTCGAAGCGTTTTTCAGTTATTGAGTTATAGACCAGTGGGTTACCGCGCGTCTGCTCGTTGATCCATGTACCGGAACCCTGCACAATCCGTACCACCCCAATGTTGACCAGCTTTTCCAGCGCCTCGCGGATGGTGGAACGCGATACGCCATATTCCTCGGCGAGTTGCCTTTCCGGCGGCAACTTACGCGGGCCTGGCGTCGTCTGCTGATAAATTTTGCTCAGTAGATCCTGAGTCACAAACTCTTTTTTCTTCATTGCGTTACCTGCTGCAATCAATTCCTGCCGGCGGAAGCAGTGTCGATATCTTCATTGATTCGTTCAATCATGTACGGGAAGAACGGGTTAGAAGACTGGCGCATAAGCGAGTCCAGCCCGACAACCAGCACAGAACGCTCGCCGCGTGCGGCAAAAGTACCCAGGCTAATGCCATATTGATTAAGAGGATGGGGGTAGCGGCCATACAGAGAATCACTCAAGGGGAAAGGTAGCGCGACATGAGAGAGTGAGTAAACGTCCGGCAGATAGCGCAGACCCGCCAGTTTTGCCACGGTCTGATCTTTTTTTCCGGCAAATGTCGTTCGGGCTTCCATTTCAGTGCTGCTGGCAACGCTGTTAGTAACAATCGTAGTTTTATACAGACGGGGAGGGGGAGGGAGGAGCCGTGACAGCGCGGTGTATGAGGTCCTCCTTAACAGGTTATTAAACCGAACCGCATGATTCAAATCAAAGAGAACTATTTCGCTATTATTGTTGGGTAAATGGTTATACAAGGCCGTGACGATTGCACGCGTGCTGACGGTTGAATCCATTACCGATTGAAATGTCAGAACCGGCGGTAGACGCTCAATTTTTTTATTCCTCGAGTCAGTAATAATCTGGCTCTGGAGCGCTTTAGTCAGCAGGAAAGACTGTCGGGCAGCGTTAGTCGGGAATGAGTTATATTTAAACGGATTAAATTCCGGCATGATGTTTAACCACGCGGCTTTCGAAAACGCCGGAAGGAAAGCGGGCCAACCCGCGAGGCCGGAAAAACGTGCGAAGCTCGTAATGCCGATCATGGGTGAGATCAAGATCAGGCGCTGTGGTTTTGCCAGACCAGGGTTATCCAGAGTATCCAGGGCATACTTCATTGCCAGCGCGCCGCCGTTGGAGAACCCGACAATATGCAGCGGCACATTATCACCCGCCAGGCTTTTCGCTTCTCTCACCGCCAGTCGCGTGGCGGCAAGCCAGTCCTGCCAGTTCGCCTCTGTCAGCCCGGCAGGCACAGTACCGTGACCCGGTAAACGGATACCAACCGCGATGAACCCATGCTGACGGTAATTTTCGGCAATATGACGGAGGCTGTATGGCGTGTCCGTTAAACCGTGCAAGAGAACGACAGCGCCTTTGGGTTCGGTATCCGGCATCATTATATAAGACCGGTTCCAGTTTGTCGGAAAGCTGTCCGGATAAATAGGGCTACCGCTATAGTAACGATTCAGTTCTGTTTGCTGTTGAACATCAAGCTTATCGGTGACGTTACGCCTGACGTCGACGAAAAGTTGGTTCTCTCTCCTGAGATAATCGCTCCAGTTGGCCAGGTCTATCTCTTCGCCGTTCATCTCATGAGGAACGTACGTATGCCAACGTTCCAGCTCGGGCCCACGCTGAATGTCATAAAGCCGGATCCCCATAGCCCCAACCGCTAAGAGGAGCAGGGAAAAAAAGATTCTTTTTAGCCACTTTACGCATGTCAACGTGATGATTCCTTGTCCTTATCATAAGATTTTAATTATAAAACAAAAAATCTTTACAGAACAGAAGGACCAAAGCCTGATTTAAAATAAATGCGACATTATTATTCTTTGCTACAATCTAATCAGTCTAAATAAAATTTCGTTCCTGAGGTCTGTAGAACGATAAATTCAGCCATCCTCCACAATGGTTACTCTTTCCAAAACTGAGGCGGTAGCACTGCACAAAAAAACCTACAAACTAGCATACAAAGAATTAACGTAATTACTTGTTTTTTATGTAAAAAAGCAGCTTAGTGTAAAGATTTATCATTTTTTGATAGGGTGATGCAAAATCATTGAAACTTTCAAACTTTTGAATATAGTGAATAATCATCGGAGTGATAAAGAATTGCGAAATTTCTCTACTATAATTGAACGTTTTTTTGATTAAATTAAATACCGCATAAACTACGGAGAGGACAAAAGTCCTTAATACTATGATTTCTGGGATACTCATCATCTGTCTTTTGATACTGTTCAGCGCCTTTTTCTCATTCTCTGAGCTTTCTTTAGCTGCATCAAGTTCTAACAAGCTAAAAATCTTATCTGAAAACGGCAACGCAAAAGCCACCAAAGCGCTGGAGTTCCAAAAAAATCCTGGCTTATACTTTACTGTCGTACAGATAGGCCTGAATGCAGTTGCAATTTTAGGGGGGATCGTAGGCGATAAATTTTTATCACCTTCATTAACAGCCTTGTTTGCTAATTATGTAGGGCTTATTGCCGCGGAACGTATCAGCTTTGTACTTTCATTCGCGCTTGTGACAGTGGCATTTATTTTGTTTGCAGATTTGCTCCCAAAACGTTTTTGTATGTTGAAGCCTGAAACCGTGCTGCTTAATGTTGTAAAACTGATGTCAGTAATCATTTCTTTGCTGAGGCCATTCCTGATACTCTTTGATTGGGCGGCGAAGGTTATCTTAAAAATGTTTGGTGTTTCACTGGAAAATAAAAACACAATAACTATTGAAGATATCGGTGAGATGATCAAGTCTGGTGCATCTGCTGGTATACTGTGCAAAGAAGAACAGGCGCTGATCCAGAACGTTTTTGATTTTGAATCAAAGTCCATAACATCCGTGATGACCCAAAGGGAAAATATTATTTGGTTCGACTTACACGAATCTTATACTGATATTAAAGAACGAATAGCCAAAAATCCGCATTCTAAATTCATAGTTTCTAACAGTACGATTGATAATCTGGTCGGTTATGTTGATTCAAAGATCATTTTGAGTAAATATTTGGACAATGCTGAGATTTCGATTTCAAAAGATATTGAGATCAATGATGTCATTCTCGTCCCGGATACTTTGAAGATGCTTGAGCTGCTGGGGCTGTTCAAGAAAAACAGACAAGATTTTGCCGTTATCATTAACGAATACGGCCTTGTAGTTGGTCTTGTTACATTGAAAGATATCATGATGGCGGTAATGGGCGATCTTGTTCATGAAGACAAGAAGAAAGCGATGATGCTATCTGATAATAACGCGTGGATTGTGTCAGGAAGAACCTCTATTCATGAAGTTATCCGCACGCTAGATATTCGTGAAACGCCTGAAATTGAACTTTATGAAACGATGTCGGGTTTTATGATGTATATGTTACAAAAAGTGCCTGCAACCAATGATAAGATCCTTTTTGATGGCTGGGAATTCATTATTTTAAGCGTTGAAAATAATATCATTGATAAGCTAAAGGCCACCAGAATTGATGGCGCTAAGGTGTAAGCCTGCCAGGGTTACTGATTATTTTGCAGAAGGGTCGCAGATGGAATTGCGGCCTGCGGTATTACGGATAGCGTATTCAGTCCCCGACCCACAAGCGTTTACAGGCAGTCCCCAGTAACGGTGGCGCGGTATTCGGAAATTTGTCGTCAGGGGTAATATAGACCTCTGTTGTGGCTACATACCCGTCACTGAAGGTCGCTTCTATGTAAGTGGCCTGCCACCCGCCGTCGGGGGTTGTTAAGGGAATGCTGAGGGTATTACTATCTGTAGCCAGACTCAGTGGAACTGAGCTGTATTTTACATTGCATGCATAACGAAAATCCCTTGCCGCCGGATTCCTGGCTGTCCACTGTAAAACAGCTGCAGGTTTCTCTGAGAAAGTGACTGCCAGCGCATTTTTCCCCTTTTCGCTGCTCTGTACCTTTTCCGTGATATCAGGAAGCTTTCGCTTTTCCTGAAAACGATTAACAAAGGTAATCAGCGACTGCTCCGTAACGGAAAGAATTCCATAATGTGTTGAGTTGGGTACAACCCGCAGGGATTTTGAACCGGGTAGCAGACTATAATAAAAACGACTGTTGTCAGGAACATAAAACTCATCACCGCTGGCATTAATAATATATTTATCAATTTTTAAGCGATCAGCCATATCGGTAGTGAGGTAAGTAAGCGGGTCTTCCAGCGTCATCAGGCTTGCAAATTCATCCGTACCAATCAGCTGGTCAACGTTCTGTTTATAAAACGGATAAAAGGCTATCGGCCAGTTTTTTCCGTATGTTTGATATATGTGTTCAAGCGTTTGTTTAGTGTTCAGCAGATCCATAGCGAATGGAACAACGGCAGCAACATCCGGATCCGACAGCGCTGTCAGCCAGGCGGCCCAGCCACGTTTGGAGACACCGGTAACAATAAATTTAGAGATGTTCTGTTGGGTAAGTTCTTTCTTCGCCAGCCTGAACGCCTGCGATACTGACGCAGCCATAGGAATATGGAGGGATGCGTTCTGGTATTTCTGAGTATCTCCCATAAACAGTTTCCATGAATATGCCACGCTGTCATCTTCTCCCAGAGGGAGCGCGACTCCCGGATAAGTAAGTTCCTGATTAGGGACGTTACTGACAGAAATCACAACCGTACGTGTGGCAATCGCTATACGTGAAAGTTCTTCCTCGTTGAAGTTTGTGGGTGCCTCAGGGATGCCTGAGCCATTATTGTTGCTGCCGTTATTAATGACGACCAGTGCATTTTTATCTCTGGATGTATCAGGAATATAGATATCCACCCCGTTCTGCCAGCGTTCCGGAGAGACGATGTCGTGTGGAGACCAGGACTGTGAATTCAGGTTATACCTCTTTAGCATAACGCCACGAAGATGCTTTTTTTCCAGGAAAGAATAATCCAGAGGAAATGTTGCAAGAGATAGCCGATAATCAGAAATGACATGGGATAGATTAACATTTTTATTGTTTTCATCCGCGAACAATGCCAGATCGGAAGGTGAGATCGGCCCAATTGGTATATATGACGTCCTGGTTATCATCAGTAAACCTTATTAGAGTATTGCTTATCCAACTACATTTAATTTAGAGGTATCCCTGCAAAATTGCATTCTGAAAATAACGATAGGTCTGCCTCTCTATTTCCCATGAAAATGTCATGCACGTCATTAGCAATAATTAAGAGTAATGAATTCTGGTTATTTCAGTGCCGCCATGTTATCAGCCACGGTACAGCAGTCCATACGGTGGAAGTAGCGGCCAGAGCTTCAGGGGTGTCGATCAGATTATCAGCCTTATTAACACCCAACGACACACGATTGATAATTTGACCGCATTCTTCGCCAGAGGTGATGATAACAGCCGAACGAAAAATTTGGCTGACTTTCTCCAAAGTAATACTATAACTTACGTCGTTATATTTTTCTGCGCTTTCCCCACTACCAATCACTAAATATATCGGCAAGAGTAATACCATCAATGGATTTATTTTCACTATTGGCTCCGGGCTTTTTTAATAAATGCCCATTATTCTCGCAATAAATTAGGTCACTCCGATATGGGGTGTTATACCTATTTCTGAGCTCAGATAAAAAATAGCTTAGCGCCAGAGATTCATTGGATTGCGTTCGGAAAAATATTTTGGAATCCTCAATTGCATTGATAAACTAATGACTTTAGTAGACGTTACCCGGCAGCAGCTGCCGGGTTTTCGGATTCGAATTATGGTTATAACTTCACTGTTTTATGGATAGCGTATTCAGTCCCCGACCCGAAAGCGTTTTACAGGCAGTCCCTGCCGACGGTGGCGCGGTATTCGGAAATTTGTCGTCAGGGGTAATATAGACCTCTGTTGTGGCTACATACCCGTCACTGAAGGTCGCTTCTATGTAAGTGGCCTGCCACCCGGCGTCGGGGGTTGTTAAGGGAATTCTGAGGGTATTACTATCTGTAGCCAGACTCAGCGGAACTGAGCTGTATTTTACATTGCATGCATAACGAAAATCCCTTGCCGCCGGATTCCTGGCTGTCCACTGTAAAACTGCTGCAGGTTTCTCTGAGAAAGTGACTGCCAGCGCATTTTTTCCCTTTTCGCTGCTCTGTACCTTTTCCGTGATATCAGGAAGCTTTCGCTTTTCCTGAAAACGATTAACAAAGGTAACCAGCGACTGCTCCGTAACGGAAAGAACTCCATAATGTGTGGAGTTGGGTACAACCCGCAGGGATTTTGAACCGGGTAGCAGACTATAATAAAAACGACTGTTGTCAGGAACATAAAACTCATCGCCGCTGGCATTAATAATATATTTATCAATTTTAAAGCGATCAGCCATATCGGTAGTGAGGTAAGTAAGCGGGTCTTCCAGCGTCATCAGGCTTGCAAATTCATCTGTACCAATCAGCTGATCAACATTCTGTTTATAATATGGATAAAAGGCTATCGGCCAGTTTTTTCCGTATGTTTGATACATGTGTTCAAGTGACTTTTGAGTATCCAGAAGATCTATAGCGATAGGAACAACTGCCGCAACATCCGGATCCGACAGCGCTGTCAGCCAGGCGGCCCAGCCACGTTTTGAAACGCCGGTGACAATATATTTAGAGATGTTCTGTTGGGTAAGTTCTTTCTTCGCCAGCCTGAACGCCTGCGATACTGATGCTGCCATAGGAATATGGAGGGATGCGTTCTGGTATTTCTGAGTATCTCCCATAAACAGTTTCCATGAATATGCCACGCTGTCATCTTCCCCAAGAGGGGTAGCAACTCCCTGATAATCAAGTTTCTGATTAGGGACGTTACTGACAGAAATCACAACAGTACGTGTGGCAATCGCTATACGTGAAAGTTCTTCCTCGTTGAAGTTTGTGGGTGCCTCAGGGCTGCCTGAGCCATTATTGTTGCTGCCGTTATTAATGACGACCAGTGCATTTTTATCTCTGGATGTCTCAGGAATATAGATATCCACCCCGTTCTGCCAGCGTTCCGGAGAGACGACACCCTGTGGAGACCAGGACTGTGAATTCAGGTTATACCTCTTTAGCATAACGCCAGGAAGCTGTTTATTTTCCAGGAAAGAATAATCCAGAGGGAGTGACGCAAGGGATAGCCGATAATCAGAAATGACATGGGATAGATTAACATTTTTATTGTTTTCATCCACAGATAATGCCAGACTGACAGGTGAGATAAATAACATCGTTAAGCATAACGTTCTGATTTTCATTAGAAAAACCCTCAAATGGATCCAGCTTCAATTTTCAAAGACCG
Source organism: unidentified bacterial endosymbiont (assembly GCF_918797525.1). Lineage (NCBI taxonomy): Bacteria > unidentified bacterial endosymbiont. The sequence goes on from NZ_OU963893.1 coordinate 2,418,918, forward strand.
ATAACAATGACGGTCATCAGAATTATAATGATTCGGCCTAATCGGTAAAAATAACAAACCCTTTCATGTCCTCCTGCAAAGATATTTATAGTGAATATAAGTAACAATTATTTTATTATAATATATACTTTTAGTTGAAAACAACCATCTACTGAAATATTCATAAAATTTCACCTAATCAGATAAGGATGTCGCTTACACTACATTTTTTTTAATTTGAGTAGCATAGTGTTTTCACCTTGTTTTGAATTATTACTTCGTATGTGGAAGATCTCATGTAGGCTCATGAGAATTTTTAATAACCCTCGCAAATAGTGTGGTGGTAGGTTATTCTAAGATGTCAGGTTGGCCTGTTTTCTCGTTATTCAAGCAGGAGTTGTACCGCACGCCTTTACCGCACTGAACTGTCAGGAAATGTGTATTAACATGATATATTTCAACTTCAAGCGTTCAATGAATAAATTCTGAGATCCAATCATTAATACGGTGCAAGATTTATCGATTCAGTTATAGTTGGAGCTGAAGCGCCGGGTCGTGAGAATTGAATAGATACAGCGCCTACTACGTTATACCCACACTGGTTCGAAACAGTAAGATTATAATCATAAAAGCCAGCGCCGTTTTGAATCATTGCTGTGTTTCCCCACGTTGAGATAGTTATTCGGTTTGTGTTAATACCTGCAACACCTTTGACATTAAAGCAATTTGCATCGAAGGTATATCCTGGGGCAGGCGTAAATAATATGGAAATATTTCTTGGATAAAAATTAAGTCTTTGTGACCCAGTTATATTAATGCTTTTAGATTCGATACTATACTGATCAGAGTGAATAGACGAACTCCAACTTGCCAGCAACAGCGTGGCCCGGTTCCCGCTGCTGGTCGTCATTGCCGTGTAGGTTGCCGTGTAGCTGCCGTCACCGTTATCAGTCCAGTTGCTGCCGGATTCCAGGGTCGCGTTGGGCACCGTTACCGCCCCGGCGGTCAGCGCGGCTGCCTGACCGCTCACAGGATTATCCTGCGCATCCTTCAGCGTCACCGTCACCGTCATATCTGAACCGGCAATATAGGTCGTGCTGTCCAGTCCGATGGCCGAGTTTACCGATGCCGGGCTGTCGGCGGTGATGGCATACTCACCGGACTGCGAACCCGTACTCCAGCCTGCCAGGGTCAGCGTGGCCCGGTTTCCGCTGCTGGTCGTCATTGCCGTGTAGGTTGCCGTGTAGCTGCCGTCACCGTTATCAGTCCAGTTGCTGCCGGCTTTCAGGGTCGCACCGGGCGCCGTTACTGCCTCCTCAGTCAGCGCGGCTGCCTGCCCGGTCACCGGGTGATTCTGCGCATCCTTCAGGGTCACCGTCAGCATCATCTCCTCGCCCGCCACGTAATGGCTGCGGTCCACCTCCAGCGAGGACCGGTCGGGTACCGGGGACACGTCATTAATCACTACCGTCGCCGGGGCCAGGGATTCGCCCCGCACCACAGGCGTCAGGTGCACCGTTTCCGCATCTTCTCCGGCGGTGACGGTCACCTCAAAGACACCCGGCCCCTGACGTGATGGGGATGATACCGACGCACTTTTCACGCCGGAGGCCGTTACCTCCACCTCCCCGGGCGCGACGTCCATTGCTTTCCCCTGGCCGTCCCTGATGCTCAGCGTCAGTACACTGACGCTGCTGCCATCTGCCGGCAGCGTGCTCGCCGCTGGCGTAAATTCACTGTTTATCATGCTGACTTCCGGCGCCTGCAGCGTCACCCGGGTGGTGCTCTGGTTTGAGACATTACCCCGCGTGTCCACCGCCACCGCGGTCAGCGTATAGCTGTTTACCCCATCAGGCGCGGTGTTCCACGCCGGCAGCTCTACCGCCCAGTCCGTACCGTTCTCCACGATTTTCCCCCCGGCCGCAAGCAGCGGGGCGGCAGACCAGTCAATGCGCTCCAGGCCATGCCTGGTGGTGACCGACACCCCCAGCGATTTCTGTTCACCCGCGAAGCCGGTTACCTGCCCTGCGCTGCGCAGATGAATAACGGTCTTTTTACGGTATTCCAGCACAATATTATTGTTGCGCTCCACCAGGTCATAGCGGCTGCCTGCCAGCGAGCGTAAACCCGCCACCGCCTCCGGGTTAATCTGCTGGCGCCACGGAACGCCCGGCTGATAATTCACCCCGGCCCCGAGCCGGGTGTCATTACTACCCGATTTCCCCTGCATCTGCTCTGCGCTGAAGGTTAACAGCGGGAAGGGAGTGTAATTCACGCCGCCGGTAAGGGCATACGGGTTACGCTGGCGGTTATTCGTTCCGGACAGGGCCACCTCATTGCCGTAGTACTGCTCCCAGGTCAGCGTTGCCCCAAACTGTGGCAGCGCCGGCAGCCACCCCTGCGCCCGGATATCCCAGCCGCTGGCCGGACGCGCCTGATAATCCTCAAGTTCCGGCGCATCTTTCCAGTTCGTCAGGCGGTGGTAGCTGTTAGCACTGAGCTTCAGGAAGTCACGCCCGTATTCCAGGCCCAGTCCCAGCCGGGCGTGGTCACGTGAGAGGTCATAGTCGAGGAAGGTGTTGCCCCCCACCATCCAGTCTCCCGCAAACCAGCGATACCCGAGGCCCAGGTTCGCCTGGCCCCGGTCATCGGTGCGGTGAAGGCTGCTCTGGGTGAAAACCAGACTGTCCTTTTGTTCGGACAAAGGGACAAGCAGGTCAAGCTGCGCGTTTTTGAGGGAGAGATTTCTGTCGGTGTTAAGCTGCACGCGGGCGGTGCCGGCCTGGCCAAGCCACTGCTGAATTTCCTTTTCTGCGGCCCCGGAGGCCACGCCCCGGGCCAGGGAGGCTGCCGCATCCCGCCCCGGATTATCCGCGAAAAAGTGCCCGGCCTGCGTGGCCACGCCCGCCATTTTTTGCGCCTGTGACGTATCTGCGGGCGGGCTGTCCTGCCCCTGCCACTGCACCGCAGGCAGCGGCGACAGGGGGACATCCAGTTCATCTCCCGGCTGCAGGTTTTCAAAGCTGCGGGTAAACGTGCGGAACTGATTGAGCCTGTGCAGTGCCGCCGGGCTCATGTTGTATTTTTCTGCCACGGTAGCCACGGTTTCGCCTGCCGCCAGGGTATAGACCCGGGTTCGCAGGGGTGTGGTATCAGCCTGCTGCAGGAAGCGGCCCTTTTCTGAGGCCGCAGCGATGGCCGGGGTGAAGGCTACGGTAAGCGGAAAGGCCGCCTGGAAAAATAGGGTCGCCCAAACCAACAATTCCTGATGTCTGAAAATATTATTACGGGCACGATTTTTGCCACACGTCATAGCCGACCTCATTATTAATAGTTCAACGTTGAGCGAGGGCCATCGTGCATGAATATAATTGAACAAATATTGAACGAATGCTCATTGAAATGAAACCCTTACAAAGAAAAAGAATTACCATCTATTATTTTTATTAAAATGCAAATTCATTACACTTATCTAAGCTGATGCATCCGTTGAAAACGGCAATGTCAAAAAAACGTAATGAAGAACCCTATATTGTAATATTTGAAAAATATTTTTTAGGTGAAGTAAAATCATAGGGCAGGGGATGCCCCTGTTCACAGCTAAGGAAGGTCGACGGCTGGATTAGTCATGACGTATAAAGACAAAAATTATCTGCTCCGCGACGGTTGTGACCTCTTATATTGCTTGAGTATATATTCTAAACGAGTGTCGGCATTTTTCATCAACGTGAGTGCTCGCTGTGTCAGTTTTTATGTGACCAGCATTCAGGGCCTCGCGCAGGTTGTTTAGCATCATTGTCACCACAGCAGACACCTTGCATTAAAAGAATTTACCTCATTAAGTGAAATGGCAGGTGAGTGGTCATGTCTAATCTGGTTGTGTTTTTCATGTGATCACCCCTTTCCATAAACTTCAATAGCACCCAGTAACACCTCAAAGGCCTCAATTAATATATGGATATTCGAGGCAGCAGGCAAAGTATAAAAACAACACACTTCGTCCTCATCGTTTAAAGACATTACTGCCTGTGAGTAAGCGTCACTAAGATGGCTAAATTTTAATAATTCTACTAATTCATTTCTATCATAATGTTCGATTGATCCTAAGGTTGCCAGCATGAAAAATCGCTGGGGATCTATACAGCCAAAATGAATCGTATGTGCATCATTAATTTCCAAAGAGACAACATCCTGAAAATCTTCTGGTGCAACCTCAATATCAATATCAATATCAATATGGTTTAATAATTGCTCTACAGCGTGGTGAAACTCAATACAATCATGCATTTTCATACCTTCTGTAATTGAAGTTGATGTAAGTGGATTTCAGCTTATTTGATAAGGCCGTCAATATGACCGGCCTTATCCGTATGTAATCGTCATTTCAGTGAGTGGAATTTATTGTTATTATTCATGAGGTTAATTTTATTTTTCATGAGTTCAGGTACCAATTTCTCCATTTTGATTATATAATTCAGCCTTTCATGTGCTAAAGGCCCGTTTTTTACCCGATGGAAAATCTGTTTCTTATACGTCACCCCCTCTCTTTTAAAGAGGTTTTTAGCCCGTAAAGATTGTTTTGGATGCAGGAAGACGCTAAAACGCCCGTACGTCTTAACTTTTCCGGATTTCGTTACTGCGATATACTCTTTATTGTCTTTAGCCTTGAGCGCTACGTTGTCGGACATGTTTCGTGATGCAGCGAAAGTGTTCATCGAACTGTTTATCTTCATCTCTAGTCCTCATCATGGTTGAGAATGATTATTAGCTTTATGTTGCATTTTCAAAGTACAGAATTTTTTATCGTGAAACTTTCATAAAAGGATTATTTCAAATCTTGCGTAAGGTTGTGCCACGGGGACAGAGTAGTTTTAGTAACGTTTTAGTCGTATCAAAGATAAAATTAATAGTAATGTAAATTAGCTTAAAAAATGAAGTCAACCTCCCACGCAACAGAAAATCTTACAGAAGAATTGTAATGACATCACAAAAACATTCATAATGTTCCCGGCATTGATTTTGTATACGTTGTGTTGACATAAGCTCTGATACTAATGGTACGCACATTATGAAAAGGAGATGTTATGTACCCAATTGATTATAATAGTTTCCGTTCAGTTAAGAGTTTTAACCGCCGTGTTCGCTTTCTTGTTATGCATTACACGGCAGCTGGCTTTAAGGCATCTGTTGCCGCACTGACCGGGCCCTCGGTCAGTGCTCATTATCTCATTCCCGATCCTTCTGAAAAAACCTATATTGAAGCGGGTTTCAAGGATATGCGGATTTTCAACCTCGTTGATGAAAATGACCGTGCCTGGCATGCAGGTGTAAGTTCATGGGCCGGTCGCAGTAATCTCAATGATACGGCTATAGGTATAGAAATCGTTAATTTGGCTACCGATAACAATGGGAATTTCAATTTCCCACCCTATCATCCAGAGCAAGTTTTAGCCCTGGAGCAGCTCGCCTATAACATCATTCAGAGGTATCCCGATATCACGCCGACCAATGTGGTCGGGCATAGCGATATCGCCCCTGGACGAAAAAGCGACCCTGGTGCGGCTTTCCCGTGGAAAGATCTGTACGACGCAGGGGTAGGTGCCTGGTATGAAGAATCGACCATGGCGCGTTATCAGGCGGAGTTCAGTAGGTCCTTACCCGCTAAAGCCGATATTGTTGCGAAGTTAAAAACCTATGGATATGACACATCAGGTGCAGTAACAGAACGTGGGTATACTAATTTGATCCGCGCATTTCAGCTTCACTTCAGACAAAAGAATTACGATGGTATCGCTGATGTTGAAACCACAGCAATTCTTTATGCATTAGTTGACAAGTATTTCCCTAAAGCAAAGGCGTAGGGGGGATCGTCCTTAATCTGTACATATGACGATTTTCAGCCCTTGCTTGTTTTTTAAAATTTCCTGGAGCTTTGCTCCAGGAAATTTTTTTTGGCTGGTGCTGCAGAACTCACTATTCGATAAAACCCAGCTTAAATTGTGACTTATCTGCTAATGATGTCAGCTCGGGTTGCTCCGGGTAAGAGGCGAGAAGAGGTAAAAATACAGCGCCGCCAATAATACTTCGACGACTGGAATCCGCGGGGCGCAACCCCCATATATTCTGGTATGTCATCGGTACCTTCTGGCCATTAATAGTCGCATTACCGATATACAGCATGATATGTCCCGGGACGTATACCAGTGTGGTAAACGGCTTACCGTGTTCAGTCAGATAACGTAATCGGCCGATGATAGTTTCCTGGCTGAGATCGACAATTCGGTTGGCGGCCTGTATCTGTGACGCCGAATTTCTGGGGAAAAATAGACCAAAGGGCATCATCAGACTGAGGATTTCAGCCGAGCAGTCATTATAGAAGTTATAATTTCCCCAGCCATAGGGCCTGCCGTGCATCGAGCCCATCACTATAGCGAGATTACCGGGCGTCATTTTCCATGGCATGGCGACAAACGCCTCTTTTTTCAGTATGACCTGGCGGATCTCTGCGCCGCCGTCACTGTTACGCAGTGGCACAGAAACGTCAAAAAATTCACCCTGACGCTTCCTGAAGGGCAGAATAGTGCCGGGACGGGCTGTGAAATAAAACTGTTGTGGATCATGAACTGACACTGGCTCTTTGATAAATGCCCCCAGGTTGTTTGCCGCCAGCGTCAGCCATTCATTAACAAAGTGTTTATCTGCCCACGCAATATCTTCGCTTTGCACCCACCCGGTGACAGTAGGGGATAAGAGGTATTTCCAGCGTTTGTCACGACTGTCGGTCAACACATATACAGGGGTGCCGGGGCGAAGAGATGAATCCTGGAGATTGTCAAAGGGATATCCTTGTCCGGCCTTGCGCGGATCGTCAAAAGCCGGATCTGCAGTCGGAAGTATCCTGACCCGCGTTTCTCTGACCGTAATCCCCCGTGCCGAAGGGTGATAAACGCGGTCAATGGCGGTGCCTGCATTGTCGCGTACCTCACGTTTCCAGCGTTCCGGGTGGATCCTGAAGTTCTCACCCCAGGAGACACTGTTCTCATCAAGAAACTTTCTTATTGCCGCATCACGGGAATCTTCAACTTCCTCGCGAAGAACCGATGCAATATATACCGGATTCCAGGGGGATAGATCGCGCGCGGCCATTCCAAAATACCGGGATTTTAGTTCAGAAAAATGGCGTAACTGTGTCTCAGTATCCATCACTGGTATGTGCAAATGCGGGCCGGAGGGTATCCATTTTTCGACAGACTGCGGGTAATTCCCCAGCGGGAACAATGATTTGGTCGGATCGATATAAGCTGCCGACGCCCTGTCGGCAGTAGTGACGTTCTTTATTGCTGGCTCGAGTGGCGAGGTGTGGCATGCAGATAACAGCAGGGGAACAATCAGGCAAAGGGATTTAATACTTTCAGCTTTCTGATTTAATTTCATTCATCGGCTCCGGTAATGTCCGCGTCACTTAGACCGCAGTACGACGATACCCGGTTTCGCGCGCATGTATTCCAGGAACGGTGAATCCACTACTTTTCTGTTTGCAGCCAGCGAGGAGGCATTTCTGAACCAGACCTCTCCATTATGGCGAACCACGATACCTACATGTGAAACGTCCAGACCATCAAGCGTGGAATAGACACCGACATAATCTCCGGTTTCCAGACGGTCAAGCACCTGCTGATTAATCGCGTTTGCGGGAATGTAATTTATCTTTCGGTGATGAATGCCCAGACCCGGAACGTATTCGCCGCCATCCGGTTTACGATTGAGCTGTTTATTAGCCACGGCATAGTCTGGGCTGATCTCCGGTGTGATGTCACTGGCATTTTGCGGGGCAGTGGCGAACCAGTCAGAAAAGAAGTGGCGGCGGCTGAGATAGTCAACATTCCCTTCGCTATAGCGAACCTGCGCCAGATTATGCAGAAATGATTTTTGATCATGGCTGCGGGACAGGGCTTCAACGTAATCAGCCACGGTAAAGCAGTCTACGCCGTTGAAATTAGCGACAAGCGCTTCGGGAGTGTCAGGGCCCCCAATGAGGGTATTTGCCTTATAGGGCGTATCGAGGAAAGCCGTTGATACACGGCTGATAATTTCCCCGCGATCCTCACCGGAAGAAGGGATGACATCCGAACGGATAATTTGACGGACTTTTTCAGCCGTTACGCTGTCCATAATGGTCTGATATTTTTCTGCGCTTTTCGCGCTGCAGGTCGTGATATAGGCTAACAAGAGAGACGCCATCAATACATTTATTTTCATCATGATCTCCGGGACTTAAACAAGGCCCGGCATCATCGCAATCAGGTGATATAATTTAATATAGGGTTTTTTACTGATATTTTGACGAGTGTGTAAAAAGGTTCAAGGCTCTAAGGGGGGTAACGTTAAGCGAGTGTCTTGAAGAATATAGTACTTAAATGAAATGCAAGGTTATAACCTGATGCTCGTGGTAGGGCTTAAATGGCACCCTATATATGTATATTTTATGTCTGGAGCCTGGTGCTATTCCTCTTTTTTTACCCTCTTACCATTAGCATTAACAAAAAATAACAATCCCCAATGAAATCAACTATATTGATTAGCCTGTTAACCTTATTCCTTTTAATGTGTGGGCCACTGCGTATTATTGTCATGGAAAATTTGCGCAATGTTGGCGAAATGTCTCTTTCGCCGCGAGTTTACTTACACTGCAGTACGACTGGCTGTCGTTATCATCGTCTGGTTCTTCTGGCTGAGAAGCCCGCTGGCTCCTGATTACGTTACCGCTCCCGACCGCTCCCGCTCACCATAATGTCAGCGCCGAACAGAACGTGCTGTCGCTCAAGCATAGCCTGACGAAAGAACATGAAAAAGGAGTGTGAAATGTTATCTCCGGGAAGTTATAAAAAACAATTAAACTTATGTAATAAGGTGAATTGTGGGGATTTTTGATGAAATCTGAAAGGGGTAAGGTTAATTGCCGATAGACGCAAAAGCATTTCTCTCTGAATATGTCGCTGCAAGTTGATTCAGGAGAATAGGGAAAGATGTTTGATAAGTTGAAAGGGATTTCCTTTCTGGATGATCTTTATGTGTCCCATACCGATGTGGTAGCCAGAATGAATCTGGCCAAGCGGCCCGCCCGGGGATATTTCTGTTCTCTTTCAATGGTTTTGGCAATATTTATTGATGTGCCAAATTTTTTTACCGTTGATGCAGCAAAGTATATCACGGTACTTATTTCAGGCCAGCCAAACATGCATGATTACTCACTAATGCTCACACCAGAAGGGGCCTGGTTGTGTCGCAGTTACGATAAAAATATAACCGTTAAACAAATGGAGAAAGATATGCAGAATCATCTGGCGCTGACCTGTTGTCTGAGCCGATTAGTCACTGGTATGAAAGATGATAAAAAAAATAAATAAACTATGAAAATCTGTTCATTAACCGTTGGTATTTTAGGATTGTTTCTCCTGCCCGCCATGTCGGCTGAAAGTCAGACATTAACCTGGAAAGAACAAGATTTTTCTGTTCGGGCGCGCAATTTACCCTTAAGGAATCTGTTAGAAAACCTTGCGGAAAACTACAATACCCCCGTGCACATTGATCCGTCTGTTAATGGAACATTTAGCGGTGCGATATGTCCTGATGACCCATTAACGATTTTGAAAAATCTTTCAGCACAGTATAATTTGATAAGTTGGTATGACGGAAATACGTTGTTTATTTACCCGCAGTCCTGCTTTATACATCGGGTAATTACATTGAAAACGCTGCCTGTCAAATCTTTCTTACAATATCTCAAAGATCGGAAGGTAATTAGCCCTTACGCCTGTGATATTCGCCGGATACCAGATGTCAATGCGGTTGATGTCAACGGCGTACCAGCCTGTATCACGCGTATCACCCAACTCTCTTCCATGCTGGATAATGATCTGACTCGCAGACAGGGCGAAGCGGTCAGCGTAGCGGTATATCCCCTCAAATATGCCACAGCCACGGATGAAAATTATCAGTATCGCGATCAAACCGTGGTGTTGCCCGGAATCGTTAGTGTGCTGCGTGAGATGGGGCGCGCCAGTGTCACTACAGCAGGTACCGCTGCGGTGACCCAGGATACAGGATTGCCTCTTTTTTCCGCAGATTCACGTCAGAATGCGGTGATTGTTCGCGATCGCACAACAAATATGGCCAGCTATCGCAAGCTGATTCAGGAACTGGATGTGCGGCCCCAGATGATTGAAATTTCAGTGAGCATTATCGATGTGGATGCAGGCGTGCTCAGTCAATTGGGTATCGACTGGAGCGCGGCTGTTTCTTTAGGTGGCAATAAAATATCATTTAATGCTTCAGGCGGCACCGACAGTGGATTTTCGGCGATCATCGATAATACATCCGGATTTATGGCACGCCTGACAGCGCTGGAGAAAAACTCTCACGCCTATATTTTATCGCAGCCATCGGTTGTGACGCTGAACAATATTCAGGCGGTGCTGGATCGTAATATTACCTTTTACACCAAACTTGAGGGGGATAAAGTCGCGAAGCTTGAATCTATCATCACTGGATCGCTTCTGCGCGTTACGCCCCGGCTTCTTAATGAGAACGGTGAGCAACGTATTATGCTGAGCCTCAATATTAAGGATGGGCAACAAAACCCGCCACTTGATAAATCTGAACCCTTACCCATGATACAAAGCTCCGAAATCGCCTCGCAGGCCACCCTTGTAAACGGGCAAAGCCTGTTACTGGGCGGCTTTAAACAAGATAAACAGCTACAAACGGAGAAAAAGATCCCTCTGTTAGGGGATATACCCGGCCTCGGCCGCCTGTTCCGAAACGATATTAACCAGACGCAAAGCGTAATACGGCTGTTTCTCATAAAGGCAACCGTTGCTAACGGTGGCATGCATCATGAGCGTTAAATGGAAAATCCGTTTTCTGGGAGGAGAATTACATGGCCGTGAGGTATGGATTACCGATAACCAGTTAACAATAGGTGAGCGAGATTGCGATCTCTGTCTCCCCCTTGATAATGAAGGACATATCGTCTTTCGCGTTATTGATGACAGCTTATATATTGACGCGACTTCTCCTTGTATAAAGGTGAATGGACGAAAACATCGTGCCAATAATCCGCTGCCTCAGGAGGGCGTGATACAGGGTATGGGAATCGCCCTGGCGTTTGGCAATCAGGATGCTTCGCTTTCACGTTATCGTCCGCCGTCCGGCATGCATTTAATGCGCCGCTGGCTTGGGGCAGCAGTGGCGGCTATTGGCATGACGGTAGCCTTTTTAACGTTGGGTAACAGTGTAGATATGCAGGAGACGACTCAGGAGCGTGTTAAAACCGTGTTTAAGCAGCCCGGGCTGGAGCAACTCAATACGATCTGGAGCCCGGAGGGAACCTTGCACATTGAGGGATATGTTAAGGAGTGTGAGACAGTACGGACCTTACGCCAGAAGCTTAATGAGCTGGACGTCTTGTATCAGGACAGCGTGATTTGTGCAGGGGAGCTGGAAAATACGGTTCATGACCTGCTGGTACAGGAAGGCTACGTCGACGCCATTGTGAGCAGCCCAAAGCCCGGAGAGGTCCTGATCCAGGGTGATATCTCTAGCGGTAAGCGCTGGGATAACGTTCAGTCACTGCTCGCAGATATTCCAGGGCTTAAGAGCTGGAAAACAGACAACCCTCACAGGATCCAGGCGCAAACCTTGATTGATTCATTAATCGACGGCGATATGGCGCATTTGGTCAGCGTGACGGCTGTGGGCAAGAAATTTGTTATCAGCGGAGTGCTCAGCGCCAACCAGTTGCAGACCATGGATACTATTCTGGTGAAAGTGCGCAAACAATGTCCTGAGATCAAGCTTAATTACCAGAGTATCCCTTTCTCACGGGAAGGAACGAATCCCTTGATTTCGTCCGCGACAGCCATTGTCCACGGGAAAAAAGGCATCTATCTGCTCTTAAAGAATGGTACGCGCTTGCAGGTTGGAAGCCTGCTACCGGATGAAAGCCGGGTGGTCGCCATAAATGAAAAAACTATTGCGGTTCGGGGGAGTGAAACCCTGAAAAACTATCCTTTGAATCTTTGACTGGAGGCTTTATGCCCGCGTTAACACTATTAGAAGAAAATATTCGTCATTCAGAAGCCTGGACATTAGAACGGCTAACAATGCTGGAGGAATTACGCTTCCGTTTGCATCAATCATTAGTAAAATCCGTGGGCTCCGAACGGTATCAGGCAATAACCGTATTGCTGGATGTGGTCATTCAGGCTGAAGATATCATCAAGATTATTTATTTTCGCTATCATAATTCTCCGCTTGTTCAACCGGTATATAGCCAGGAGATGAAACATGAACGTAGTACACATTAAGACTGGTTATACAGGAGTGTAAAAATGGAAAATAATCTCGAAGCGCAATTAAAAATAATGGACCGGGAGTTTAAAAAACTGGATGGTTTTTTTAACCAGTTCATGCAGTTTAAGGTAAAGGTCGAGGATTTGACGCTAAGAGCACCTTCCGATCCTGTGGCTATGAAACAGCTTACACATCTCAACTCCCTTGTTCCTGTCGAAATTGAAGAAATTGAAAGAGAGATGAAAAAGGAAATTAACTCGCTTCGCCTCTCTTTAAAAAAGGTACTTGCCCGTATTCAGTTAACTGCAGGTTCGGAGGTGAAAAATGACGTTACAAATTAACGCCCCCCTCAACGCTAACCTATACCAGCGTGGTGAGGTGAACAATTGTCAGCATAAGAATATGATAAGTGATGATGGTGGCCCTTTTTTAGCCGGTTACAATGCATTCCGGATGATTTATGCCAATCTGGCACGTATGTTGAATGCCGAACTGGCTACAATCAAAAATAAATCCACGCGTGCCACCAATACTCAGGAGATGGCCAACCGTATGGATGAAGTTATTGCTAAAGCGTCCAAAGGCGATGACAAAACCCGCGAGGCGGTGCCGGAAGAGGTGATAAAATACATGCGTGATAATGGCATTCCGGTCGATGGGCAGACTATTGATAATTACATAAAAGCTCATGATGAAGGCGGACTGGATAAAGGATCGCTTACGGCTATCAAATCAAGTCTGGATACCAGTTATCACCGGGATGCTGATTTCATGCAACAGGAGCAACTCGTTATTCAAAATCTTTATCAGGAAGTTAATGCGGTAGTAACGCAAATGACAGGCTTGATCAGTAAGCTTGGTGAATTGTTGAGCATGATTGCACAAAAAATGTTTTAACCTGGGCGGCTAAGCCTATATACATTTTGTCGGCCGCTATAAATTGCCAGTGTAACAGCAGGATATTCCTATGAGCCAGATTAAAATGAATATTGAACCGGTGCAGGAGGCTGATTATTTAAATGCGCTGCTTGCGCAGAATAGCCCGCTGCAAAAAGAAAATATGCCGATATCTGCAGGTGCGCTAGCCTGTAAGAAACCAATAGCTGATTTATACGCTTCGCTATTAGCCACGGGAGATATTGGCGCAAAAACCGAGACAGTGTGCCCAGAAGCCGCAAAATTTGCGCAGTTGTATGCCCCGGAGTGTCCACAGAACGTGGCAATGATGGTTTTTTTGATCGTTATGAAAACCTACGGCAGTACGGCTGCGTCCATACAGGGGCAGATTAAAAATGCCAGTGACGTACAGACGTTCCTGCGGGATAAACAGGTTAAAGAGTATCAGGAGCAGATCAACAAAGCGATTAAGCAGGGCAGCGAGCAGCAGCGTGGACAGATTATAAATGCAGTCTTCGACTGGATTATCGGCGCGGTTGAAGCTGTTGTCGGGGCGCTGAAGCTGGTTGAAGGTATTTTCACCGCGGATCCTCTGGCGGTGGCGGATGCGGTAGCCTACTTCAGTGCAGGTGTGTTTGGCATGCTCAAAGCATTTGGCGAAACGGCAAAACTGCTTGGCGCAGATGGCCAGGCATTGGACCGGATGATATCTACATGTGGTACCGCTCAGTCTGTTTGTGAAGGCGTCGCCGTGGCGCTGGATATATTTCAAATTGCACGCGGTATTAGCGCTGCGCGCGCCATCACAAAATCTGCCCAGGAGGTGATGCACTCGCCAGAAGGTCATGCACTTTTAGAGAAGATTGCACAGGGTGCGGAAAGTGAAATTTCGCAATTGACTGAAAAAATACTCGACAAAGTCGCATCAAAAGGCGGGATGAGCGGAAATCTTACCGCCAGTTTTACGCGGGAAGGCATGGCGAAAATGATTCAGAAAAGTATCACCGAGGGGGCTAAAACACTGCAAAAACTCGAGGCGCGTATTCACCAGGAGCTATGGCAATGTATTGTCAGGACAACGATAAACGATTGTACCAACAAATGGCTTAAGCTAACGCTGGGCACCGTCACCGCTGCAAATAAAATATCATCGGGTGTTATTCAGTTGCGAGTGGCTGAGTTACAAAAATCGATAGATCAACTTGTTCTTGCCCAGAATTTCATCAATACCACGGAAGAAAATATCAATGCCATGTCCAGAATGCATATGAAAAATCTCAACGAAGCCTATCAAAATATGGTTGATGTGACTAAATATACATCTGATTTTATTAACGATCGTGGCGTTACTCTTGCACACAGTGCAAGAGGACTCGCCTGAGGAGAACGATGATGTCTGATTATTTATCGACTATTGCTGAACCTGTTATATCCACTGTCCCAGCCACAGCGACCGAACCTGGGGAGGGCACCGCTATGCAGTGGGATGCCGGGAATACATTTGATATTGTCAATAGCTGGCTGGAACTGGCGAAACTTAATATGCTCGCCCGCGACGTTATTCAGAGCCATGAGCAACGCAGGCGATTTATTGAGTGGGGGCTTGAAATTAATGCTCTGGAAACAAAAAAGAAGGCTATTGATGATTCGTTTCGCGCATCGCAAATAAGCGCAATAGGCGGGATTTTAAGCGGCGTCACCTCTATTGCGGGCGCTGGCTTAGGGGGTACAGGAAGATGTGGGCTTGATGTCGCTACGGGGACCCAAATAGGTTCAGCAGCAGGCGGGATCGGGAGCCAATTCGCGAATAGGTATGCCGCCGGTTATACCCGCCAGGCAGAAGAAGAAAGAGCCATTGGCGAGTTGCAGGACAAAGGGGCGCAATCCTATATGAAGACGCTTGAAGAAAGTATCACCCAGGCCCGCGAAATAATGCGCAGAGCAATGGAAGTGGGTCAGCAGTATATGGCGATAAATGGCGATCTGTTAAAAACACTGGCCAGATTATAATCCTGGGGAAATGTAATGAATGTTGATCAGATCATAAATTCTCTTTCGCAAATGGCACATAGCGCCGGAAACGCTGTTACAGATCAACTGAACAGCCAGAATATGAATAACCCTGAGTCGATGGTTAAGGCACAGTTCGCTGTCCAACAGTATTCGAACTTCATTAGCTATGAAAGCGCGATAATTAAAACCATCAAAGATATGTTGAGTGGAGTGATTGCAAAAATATGACTATTTTAACCAGGGAAGAGCGAGTGCTATTACTCGAGGTAGCCTTTGCTGGGGTCAACCATGGTCTAAAAAAACAGGTCTCTGAATTTTTACCTGCGCTCCAGCTGCTGGTGCCTGATGAAGATTCGCGAATGGTTTGTACCGCTTTTTTACTTAGTGCGCTGGGGGAAACAGAAAGAGCCATTCAACTTTTGGAGCAGTGCAACCATTCGGATGCGCCGTCGCTAAAACAAATTCTGACTCAGCGCGCTCATTATGAAGGAACCCTGCCATGAACATTACTGAGAGCGTCGCCATGCACAACGCTGCAGGTTATAGCGAAACGGCACCGGTCACGCCGATTACGAGTGATCACGCTGTGTTATTTAATAAGCTCCTTGCAGGCAGTCATCATAATCCCGTGCAAATGCTTACCCGCCAGGCGGAAATCATGAGTGCGACAGTGGAAGTAGAGTTAGGTGCAAAAATTGCAGGAGCCGTCTCGCAATCAGTCAATAAACTGGCGTCTATGTCATGAAATTCCGGTTTTACCTGCTATTACTGGTGTTGTTGCTTACAGGTTGTCGGGTTGATTTATATAACGAGCTGCCTGAAGGTGATGCCAACCAGATGCTGGCCATTTTAATGCTGCATAATATTGAGGCGGATAAAGAAGAACGCGCGGGGGGCGTGACGCTACGAGTTGAAAAATCGCAGTTTATCAATGCCGTAGATATCTTGCGGCTCAATGGTTTTCCGCGCCGTGTTTATGTCACTGCCCAGACGATGTTTCCGCCTAATCAACTGGTTGTTTCTCCCGCCGAGGAGCAGCAAAAAATCATCTTTCTTAAAGAGCAACGCATCGAAAATATGCTGAGCCTGATGGACGGTGTGGTCGATACAAATGTGACAATCGCTTCCTCCGCCCGCAACGATGAGAAAAGCGGCGAGACCTCTGTAGCCGTGTTTATAAAATATTCACCCCGTGTCAATTTCGAAGAGTTCCGTACGCAGATAAAGAACCTGCTGAATAAATCTATCCCCGGAGTGGATTACAGCAAAATAAGTATTCTGATGCAGCCTGCCGAATACCGTATGCACGTCAACAGGGGGTCCGAACGGCGGTCAGAAATATTTCCTGCATGGCTCTCGCAGCATCGGGTTATATGGATCGCGGTTATCTCAATGGTGCTGGCGATCGCGGTTGCATGGAGAGAAATTGCTAAATGGATAAAATACAAGAAATAACCGCATCGGACGCGCCGATCCTGCGCCTGTACCGCCGTTTGTGGCAGCCGGCTCGCTATGCTCACCCAAACTGGTTTATTGGCATGGGTTTTCATCCTCCGCTGTGTTGGCAGTATGGTCGGTACCCGGTGATGGACCGCATTTTGAATGAGGCGTTGCGCAGACGGCGTGGCACTCCGCGACTGACTGAACGCGCTGGGCAACCGAAGGCTGAAAGCTTCAGAGAGGCGAACTATCTGGAAACTCTTGCGCTGGCGCTGGGATTATTGATGCTGAATTGCAAAGACTATTTTCTGCTACCAGCTTACCGGCAAACGCTGAGCCAGCGCGTAAACGATGTCATTCTCTGGCAATTGTTCGGACTCTGTACCGGCGTTAAGCGTGCTGTTTTCACGCCACAAACCCTGCAACAACAGGCCACAGAAATTGGGCTGGCAGGGCTTTACCGCATTGCGGAAAAGGATGCAGCGCTGTATGCGTCTTTAGTCGCGCTCCCTCCCCGCGCACGCGCGTTGCGACCGGGCGTATCAAGGCGAACGTTTAACTTACTGGAGCAGGTGTTATGTGCCAACGAAAACTTCCTGTAACCCGGACTGGCGGTATGCTACCGGAAGGCAGTGTTATATCTGCCTGCGAATTTGAAGCCTATCTGTTTCAGGACCGCTCAAGACTGCAGGCGGCGCAGCAGGCAGACGCTATTCTTGTCGAAGCGCGCAGGAGAGCGGCGGTTTTGTTGCATAAAACGCGACGAAAATGTCATCAGGAAAAGGAAAAAATGCGCCTGCAGCAAGCCACGTTGCAGGAGGAGATCATGACGCGTTGTGAAGGCAAGTGGCGCGAAGAACATATTACACAGCTACGACAGGATGAAGCTTTGCAGCAGGAAATGGTTCGGCGTGTGGCGGTTTCTATCAGGCGGGGTATCCAAAATGTGCTGAGCGCATGGTTTGATCAACAAGATCTGGATGAGGTGCTGTGTCGACGACTCGCCCGTAACGTTGAAAAGATGGCCGTTGAAGGGGCGTTAAGCCTGCATATTCATCCCAGCGTAAAGGCCCGGGTTCAGGCGGAATTTGGCGAACGTTTCACCCTTGTTGAAGAGCCGCGTTTTACGCCCGATCGTGCGGCATTGGCCTCGGCTCAGCTCTCGGTCTCGTTTTCGCTGAAGGACCATTTTTATAAGCTGCTCGACTGGCTAGATACCCCTGGAGAGTGTGATGAAGATATTCGACACGGCTGCGACAGCGCACGTTAATAACGAACACGCTTCAGGCTGGCGTCAGCCGGAAGGAATAAGGTCGCCCATGGAGGCTGCGCTGGCAGAACTTTTAGCTTCAGAAGGCAGCGCGCTTACGGAAACGCTGGAAGAGATGGGGATGGCCCTTGCCGGACGCTTGAGAGACCATCAGCACAAAAATTCCTGCGAACATCGTGACGCGCTCAGGCAGAAAGCCCTGGTGACGATCCTCCGTCAGGCCGCCGAACAGGCAGGAGGCCTACAGGAGGCTTTTGCGTTAAAAAATCCGGCGTCGGGCACAGCCGGTCAGATTTTAGCCGTCGCCATCGCGATGGGGCAGACCCGCTTGAGTGACAAAAAAAGTAACGCCTTGAGCCGCCAGCTTAAAGCGTTAATGGAAGTGAAGGGATGGGAGGCGGAGCTTTTCGGGATGCTGGAGTTAGGACGCGCAAGCCGGCCGCTCATCGCCTCAATTAATCGGCTATTCCGCCAGGCTATGGATGAGGAAAAAGTTCCCTTAAGTGAATGGTTTATGCGACTGTCCGATTTACCGGATCGACGGCCTCGGGTACGGGCGCTGTTACGCATGCTGGTATTTGAACTCTCGGCCTGCACATCAATGTCCTTATCCGCGAGGCTAACGGCGACGCTGTCGAGTTTGAGGCGTTTATTGCTGTTTCTTGGGCTGGATGCGGAAAGCAGCCGGGTTGAAAATCTGTGCAAACTTCCAGCAAATACATTGCTCCCGTTGATGATGGATATCGTCAGTCAGAGCTGGTTATTCGACGAATGGCTCCTTTCCCGGTTGCTGGGCTGGAAAAGCCGGGGCGGGCGCCTGAATCTGCTGCTTCAGCATTTAGATGTTCTTTTCTCAATGTTGCCTGACCCTTGCTTCAATGATGATGAGCAACGTGAGCAAATCCTCTCGGTCGTTCGCGGCCTGAAAGGTAATCAGGCCATTGCCTGATTACTGGCATCGACGATATTCGGGAAGATGCTGCGTCGAAGAGAGAGTTAAATGGCGCCAGATTTAATGACACAAAGAAATATTCAACAGTTTATCCAGCTAACCAGGCTGGAGTTACAGCAGATCCAGTCAGATATTTACTGGCGCACATCTGATTTTGAAGTATGGCTCAATTATCGTAATAAACGTATCCACCTTAGCCAGTGTTTAATCACTGAAACTGACGATAGCATGTTAATGGAAGCATTACGTCAATGGCAACCGACACGCTTCTACGGAATTCCCCAACGTTTTTTTATCCTCAACCGTAAACTCGTTGTAAATTGTACTCCACTTGCGGACAGTACCGCCGAACACTGGTTCCGGCTGTATCAACGTCAACAGGCATTTCTGGAAAACTTATGTCACCCTACGTAATAGTGATGGAAAAGATAAAAGGCTGGTATTCAACGGGTGAAGGCGGTCTGGATATCATTCTGCCGGTCGTATTTCTTATCGCTATAATGATGATTCTGCTGCCCCTTCCCACGGTCGTTGTCGATATATTGATTGCGGTGAATATTACAGCCTCTTTAATACTGTTACTTATTGCAATTTCGATAGGTGAGCCTCTTGAATTGTCGGTATTTCCAACATTGTTGTTAATCACAACGATATTCCGTCTGGCATTGACCGTCAGTACCACGCGTCTGGTGCTGCTTCAGCATGATGCCGGTAATATTGTCGATGCATTTGGCCATTTTGTCGTCAGTGGCAACCTCACTGTCGGGTTGGTTATTTTCAGTATCATTACGATTGTCCAGTTCATCGTCATTACAAAAGGCACTGAGCGAGTGGCTGAAGTCAGCGCGCGTTTCTCACTCGATGGCATGCCCGGTAAGCAGATGAGCATTGACGGTGACATGCGCGCCGGTGCGATCGATGCCAGTCAGGCGCGGCAAATGCGCCAGATGATTCAGCAGGAAAGCCGATTCCTGGGTGCAATGGACGGGGCGATGAAGTTCGTCAAGGGCGATGCCATAGCCGGGATTATCGTGGTTCTGGTGAACATCATCGGGGGGATGATCATTGGCGTTGTGCAACACAACATGCCTCTAGCTGATGCAGTTCAGAAATACAGCGTGCTATCCATCGGGGATGGCTTGTGTGGCCAGATCCCGTCTCTGCTTATCTCTCTGAGCGCGGGGGTCATCGTTACCCGGGTTCCGGGTGAGAAAAAACAGAATCTCTCCCGGGAACTCTCCGCGCAAATTGGCAGGCAACCCCGGGCGCTTGTCCTTACGGCTGTCGTTATGTTGCTCCTGGCTATCGTGCCCGGTTTTCCCTTTTTCATCTTTTTCCCTCTGGCTGTTGTTCTGGCGATGCCGCTTTTGTTCACCTGGCATCAACGCTATTTTCCGCAAGGAGAGCCGGAGCGAAAGGAAACGGCGCTACCGGATACGATGACGCCTGGGGTAACGCCGATGATGCTACGCTTTGGCGCTGCGCTGGAGCCATACATTGTCGAAAAGCGCATTGACGCTTTGCGATGGAAACTGTTTGAAGAATATGGTGTTCCGCTGCCTGAAGTGACGCTTCTTCCCGCCCCCGGAGACGACGCTGGAAAGTTGACCATGTTTGTTTATCAGATCCCCGTGCTCTCTGTGATCGTTCCGGAAGAGTGCCCGTATCTGTTGACAGGAAAGGACGCACGCTTCGAAGGAAAGACGCAAACGCTCAATGAAGGGCTTGGAACCATAACCTGGCTTAATACTGAGGTCGGTCAGACTGCACGTGCCATGGGGATAACGGTTGCAGAAGGGGCAGATCGGATAACAGTGTTGCTGGAGAAGGTGTTTTTGCGCCACATGGCAGAATTTATAGGCGTGCAGGAAGCCTACTACCTGATGAACTCCATGGAGAGAGATTATGCTGAGCTTGTTAAAGAGCTTCAGCGACAACTTCCCAGCATCAGAATTACGGAAGTTTTGCGCCGGCTGGTGGCGGAAAAGGTCACTATCCGCGATCTGCGCCTGATTTTCGGTACGCTCATTGAGTGGGGTCCACGGGAAAAAGATGTGCTGATGCTGACTGAGTATGTCCGCGTGGCGCTTCGACGTCACCTTCTGCACCAGATTATGCCTCCGGACGGGATCCTTGAGGTCATTCATATCGGTGAGGTTATAGAGAATCTTATCAGAGAATCTACGCGTCAAACCGTTCAGGGGAGTTATACCGCGCTCAGTTCCGGGCAGAATGCAAAGATCCTCGAACGTATCACCGATGCGGTGATGGAGCACGGGAATGTCTGCATTGTTACCTCAATCGATGCCCGCCGTTACTTACGCAAGATGACGGAGGACACGCTGTTTGATGTGCCCGTACTGTCCTGGCAGGAGCTGGGGGAAAATTGCCAGGTGAGGGTGGTGTGTGGTGTTGATATTGACCCAGAGGAGAGTTGTGATGAGCAATATTGACGCGATGCAGCGAAGATTAGAGCAGATCCTCGCCGCGAAAAGCGACCCGCCGAAGGGATATCTGAGAACCGGCCGGTTGCGCACCGTGGGGCCCACGCTGATGAAAGCGCACCTCCCGGATGTTTTTATGGGTGAAGTGTGCCGCATTCTGCCGGGTAACGCGCTGGCGGAAGTGGTTGGCGTTGAAGGTTCCAGTGCGTTGCTCTCTCCCTTTGGCGATACGTCAGGTCATTACTGTGGACAACGCGTGATTCCCACCGGACGCCGACACCGGGTACCGGTCGGTACCGGCCTTCTGGGACGGGTGGTGGATGGACTGGGGAGGGCGCTGGATGGTGGTCCCCCATTGCAGGGCCCCTTGCGGGATTATGACGCGCCACCGCCTTCTCCTCTGTCTCGCCAACTGATAGAGCGCCCGATGCTGACAGGCATTCGCGCAATTGATTCCCTCACCACCTGCGGAGAGGGCCAGCGGATGGGGATTTTCGCTGCGCCGGGTGTCGGAAAAAGCGTTTTGCTGGCCATGCTCTGTCAGAGCGCGGACAGCGAGATAACGGTTCTCGCCTTAGTTGGCGAGCGCGGTCGCGAGGTGCGGGAGTTCCTGGAAAAAAATCTTAGCGCTGAGGTCAGGCAGCGCACAGTTGTTGTGGTCTCCACGTCAGACAGGCCAGCGATGGAGCGCATGCGTGCGCTCTTTGTCGCGACCACCATTGCAGAAGCCTTTCGTGACAGGGGACACAGGGTCATGTTGCTGGCGGATTCATTGACACGCTATGCGCGTGCAGCGAGAGAAATTGCGCTTGCGAGCGGTGAAACGATCGGCGCTATTGGTTATCCCGCCAGCGTATTTGCATCCTTACCCCGCCTGCTGGAACGAGCGGGTAAAGCTGAGCGCGGCTGTATTACGGCGTTTTATACGGTGCTTGTTGAAAACGATGACATGAACGAGCCGCTGGCAGATGAAGTCAGATCGCTGCTGGACGGGCACATCGTCTTATCAAGGCGGCTCTCCGAGGGGGGACATTCCCGGCCATTGACGTGCTGGCGAGTCTGAGCCGGTTAATGCCCCTGGTCGTAGATACACGGCATCGTGTTCTGGCCGGAGAAGTGCGTAACTTACTGTCTGTGTATCGTGACGTTGAACTTCTGGTGAGGATCGGTGAATTCAAACCCGGAGAAGATCCTGTCGCCGATCTTGCGGTGAAGAATTACCCGGCAATATGTGATTTTCTCAAGCAGAGGGAGTGCGAACCATGCGAACTCGAAGCATTGCTGCGCAGAATGCAACAACTGACAGGCAATTGATCCTGCTAAGTATTTTGAAAGTTAAAGAGCATTCCGAGGATAAATTACGACGGCAACTGACGGAGCTTATAAAGACTCAGCAAACTCTTGAAGTATCGAAGGCCAATTGTGCGGAAATAAGGGCCGGGCTGCGCCATACGCTGGGGCAGATGCTGGCGTGGTCCGGCACATTGCCCGCCAGCCTCCTGCAGCAAAAAAAAGGCCAGATGAACCAGTTATTTCATCATGAAAATGTACTTGCTGCCCAGGAGCGTCTGCTTAGCGATGAGATAAAAAAAGTGCAGGCTCATCAGGCTACGCTGCAGCAGAACGTGATTATTTTATTGAAAAAAAAGGAAAAAATACGGAGTTTGTTGCGCGGTGAATATGAAAATTGAAGGCTGTCTCTGGCATCATCTCCCGCAAAAGGAAGAAGAAACACAGGCTGATTACGCACAGAAAACGCGATTTTCTCGTTTAATGACCAGAGTGAGCCTGCCGCAACCTGTGCTGCGCTCAGGGTATGTCGGGTTGCGTCGGCGATACCGGCTGTCAGGCGGTACGGTAGGGGAGCTGACCTGTGAAATTGAAGAGGCGCAGGGAAAGCTGCATATTCAAATTGAGGTGCAGCGGGCTGACACTTACGCCACGCTCTTCCGGCTTTCGGCATGGCTGCATGAGCATTTGCGTGATGCCGGGTATAACGTCGCGCTGGAGGTGAAATATGTTGCATGTGACCACTGAAGAGTTCGCGCTCGTGCAATCTCTTGCGCCCTCGGGCGCCGCTATGGGTGCCTTACATGTAGACAGGACAGTGTGGCGTGTCGGCCTGGAGGGAATCAGTTTATCGGTCGAGATCGATGGGCACGACTGTTTTGTCTGGCTGCCGCTGACCGACTGGCGAGCGTGCTGCGAGGCGCTAGCAGGGGTTGCGGAACTTGACGCGTTAGACCCGTTGTTGAGCGCAGGTATTGTCGAATGGGCGCTGTCTCCCTTGCTACTGGCAAGCGAGGCCCGGCTGAGTAAACCAGTTAATATCCTCCCATGCAGTCTGATACCTCAACAGGTTACGCTTACTTTTTGCTGGAGCAATGAACATCAGCCTTTTCGCGCGCTCTTGTTTGGCTGGCCTGATAGCTGGTATGCCAGAATATTAAGCGCAATTGCCGCCACGCCCCGTGTGGAAAACCCGTTACCCGTGCTCACACTTCCGGTTTATATCGGCGGGGCGGTTCTTACGTTATCGGCCCTGGAACAGGTTCAGGTGGGCTGCGGCATAAAAATCGTCACGCCAGGCGATCCCGCTGAAGGGGAATTTCTTTTGAGTCTCTCTCCGACAGCGACGTTCGGAATAGTATTAACGGAGAATGAAATGCAATTAAATACGCTGGTAGAGGATATTGAAGGGTTGCTTATGCAGGAACAGGGTGAGCCTTATGCAGAGGCGGAAGGTTCGCTGGAACTCAATATGATCCCACAGACAGTGCTGGTGGAAGTGGGCTCTGTAGAGGTTTCATTGGGCGCGATACGCACTCTGGCTGAAGGCGACATTCTCTGCGTAGAACCACGGTTTCCGTCACAGATACGCCTGAAGCTGAATGGACGCACCATTGGCAGCGGGGAGCTTGTTGTCTGTAATGATAGCTACTGTGTCAGAGTGACCAAATGGTATTTGTCGGGGATTGACGGTCAATGATGTAAAAAACCACGCGAAGAGCTGGTGAACAAATCGAATATTGTCGAGGTATTACTGGAAATGCTGATGGCTCGATCGAATCCACGGTGTCTGTAATGATTGAGCATATCTTCTCGGCTGTTACCACAGAAAAACTCGCAGCCGTGGTGTTTCGCTTGCTCCAGCGCTCCAGACGAGAGGCGATTCCTCAAGTACCTGGAGGTCGGAATTGTGTGCGTTTCGTTCTTGTCTGGGAGCGTCAATGAGATTACCTCCAGCACATTTCGCACCTCTAGAAAATCTGGTTTTTCCCGATTAGGCAAAGAGAATTCACCAATTCTCGGTTGCATGGATTGTGAGATGGGTTGATTTTCGTTCAAAGCTTTCGTGAGAACCTCTTCTGTTAGGCTTAAATTGACCACTCTGCAATCAATATCCCCCGAAATTTTCTACATTGCTTTTAATTCTCTGGAGATCAGAAAGAATGAAGCCGGACTCCAGAAGTGTTTCTTCGCTCACTTTCATGGATTTTTATCCTTAAAATTCACCAAATCATCACAGGTAAATTGAACCTAAATCAGGGGATATATCGTCATTTACAAGTTAAATTTGGATGTTGATTATTTTCTTTTTTTAAACATTAAGATCTGTCGTTAGTGTGGTTTTTTACACGATTGACCGCTACGACCGGGCAATAACGGCGGAATAAAATCCGGTTTAGCCCCGATGGCACGATAGCCGAAGCAATAGCTATGATGCGCCATCATTGTGGTGTTCAGGAATTTTCATGCTTTTGCCCGACTCTCCATGGCAACTTATTGCTTTGCTGTTTTTACTCTCGCTGTTGCCGCTGTTTATGGTGATGGGAACATCATTTTTGAAGTTGGCGGTGGTGTTTTCTATTTTGCGAAACGCGCTGGGCATTCAGCAAGTGCCGCCCAATCTGGCGCTGAATGGTCTGGCTTTGGTTCTGTCTATCTTTATCATGGGACCCACGCTACTTGAGGTCAAAGCGCGTTGGCAGCCAAAAGTCGAGGAGGGTGCTCCCGCCTGGATGGCGGCTGGATGGGATAGCCAGGCTCTGACACCCTACCGTCAGTTTCTGGAAAAAAACAGCGACGAAAATCAGATCCTCTATTTTCGCGGCGTAATCGCCAAAAACTGGCCACCGGAAGCGCGGAGATATATCCGACCGAATTCGCTTATCATTCTTCTTCCGGCCTTCACTGTCAGCCAGTTGTCCCAGGCATTTCGTATTGGGTTACTCATCTATTTACCCTTCCTGGCAATAGATTTACTGGTATCCAACATTCTTCTGGCAATGGGCATGATGATGGTATCCCCGATGACCATCTCTTTACCGTTTAAAATTCTCATCTTTTTGATGGCCGGGGGATGGGACCTGATTCTCTCCCAGCTCATGCAGAGTTTCTCATGAACAATGCTGTACTTGCGCATCTGGTCACCGAGTTATTGTGGTTGGTCTTGATCACATCACTCCCGGTGGTCGTCATCGCCTCACTGGTCGGGATTGCGGTAAGTTTGATACAGGCACTTACCCAGGTTCAGGATCAAACCTTGCAATTCCTCATCAAGTTACTGGCGGTGGCGCTGACGCTGATGGCGACCTATCACTGGATGGGCGGACTGCTTATTGGTTATGCCTCTCAGGTTTTCCAGCAGACGGGGGCACGCTGATGAGCGGCGCAGTTCACGAACTGCTTGCAACGCTGACCCTGGCCTTAATGAGACCTTTAGGCGTTTCGCTGTTATTTCCGATACTGCAGGTTGGAAATCTCGGGTCGCAATTTATTCGTAACGGCGTGCTGATGGCACTGGCCATCCCCGTGCTGCCGTTAGCGCACGATCGGGTGCTGCAGGACGGCGAACGCTGGATGGCG
Source organism: unidentified bacterial endosymbiont (assembly GCF_918797525.1). Classification (NCBI taxonomy): domain Bacteria; species unidentified bacterial endosymbiont. Next base: position 2,445,136 of record NZ_OU963893.1, read on the forward strand.
CTCATCCCTGAAGAGCTGCTGCTGGGGCTGATTCTGGGTTTTATTGTCGCCATCCCCTTCTGGGCGGTTGATATGGCCGGTTTTATGATAGACACCCTGCGCGGGGCGACGATGAGCACGGTCTTTAATCCGACAATGGCCGCTCAGTCGTCTATTTTTGGCATGTTGTTCAATCAGCTCCTGTGCGCCTTTTTTTTCCTGAGCGAGGGCGTCACACTCTTTCTTTCGGTGATTTATGACTCCTACCGCCTTTTACCGCCGGGCAAAGGCCTGACGTTTGGACCGGCACTATTTGAGTTGATTCAGATAGAATGGCAATTGCTCTACCGTCTGTGCCTCGGTTTTTCCCTGCCGGTGGTCGTGGTCCTTGTGCTGGTCGACCTGGCAATGGGGCTGCTGAACCGCTCGGCTAAACAACTGAACGTGTTTTTCCTGGCAATGCCGATAAAAAGTGCGCTCGCGCTGCTGTTACTGTTGCTTTCTCTGCCCCTGGCCCTCGATCACCACCAACGGGAAATCAAGGCCATGTATCAGCGACTCGGGGAGTGGATTGCGCAGCATGAGTGATAAAACTGAAAAACCCACGGAAAAGAAACGCAAAGATAGCCGCAAGGAGGGCCAGGTCTGCAAGAGCTCTGAGGTGACCTCTTGCATTCAGCTGATCACCATTTTCCTCTTTTTTCATTCTTTTGCTCAGCAAGTGGTATATCAGACGATCAACGTGCTGCAACTCGCCCTGCACAGGGTAAATGAGCCCTTTCTCTTTTCACTGGTCATTGTGATGCAAGCCTGCCGGGATCTGATTGGATGGGTGCTTATGTATCTTGGCGGGATGCTTGCGGTCACCACCATTATCACGATCCTGATGCAGGTCGGGCTACTGCTGGCAACCAAAGCCGTCGGGTTCAAAGGCTCGAAGATTAGCCCTGTACAGAATCTGAAACAGATAGTATCCATTAACAGTCTGGTGGAATTACTTAAGTCGGTACTGAAGTTGACGCTATTAGCGTTTATTTTTTACTGCCTGTTTTTGTACTATTTCCCGACTTTTCAGTCGCTTCCCTATTGCACCATAGACTGCGCGCTACCGGTTTTTTTCGCGCTCACGCACTGGATATGGCTGGCAGTTATTGCTTTTTATGTCGTTTTAAGCGTCATGGATTATGCATTTCAGCATCATCAAATTATGAAGCAACTGCGTATGAGCAAGCAGGATGTCATTAAAGAAAACAAAGACAGGGAAGGAAATCCTGAGATCAAAAATATGCGCCGCGAGCTTCATCGTGAAATACAAAGCGGGAGCCTGGCGCATAACGTGAAACGCTCGACGATTATCGTGCGCAATCCTACCCATATCGCGATTTGTCTTAATTATCATCCAACTGAAATGCCAGTACCGCAGGTCGTGGAGAAAGGCCGCAATGCGAGAGCTGCACATATTGTCTGCCTCGCGGCACAGTTTTCAGTTCCCGTTGTAGAAAACATACCTCTTGCGCACCAACTCTACAACGAGGTTGGCTGTGGGGAGACAATACCTGAAACCTTGTTTGAGCCAGTGGCCGCTTTATTACGACTTGTTCTGAAAATTGACTACGAAACTGAATGCTCATAGGTTTCCATGACATTACGCGGCCACTGTTTACAATCAAACAACCGAGGATAATCCCCGTGTGACATGCCATGTGTCGCGGTTACCAATTCGCGCTGCGTTGGAAAGACCGATTATCGGTATCTCTCTTGCAACCTTATTACCGGGGGCACCCGTGTTAAATTCCTGAACATTGAGGTTGCCGCTATGCTGATATAATTTTTCCAGCAGCAGTTTATCGTCATGGCTTGGCTTACTGCCTGGCGAGCCCAGCATCTGTTGCTGATGATGGATAATCGCGCCATGTTTTAGTTCAATATCCAGGACACCCGTTCTGTCCTTACCGCTTTTACAATTCCAGCACGGCGTTATGCCGATCTCGTGGGTGAGCAAGGCAACACGTTTTGCCGCCTTGTAGGGCTCATTATTATCGGAATGATGTGAACGGTTCCGCCAGATCGTTTGAAGCTGCGCACTAAGATGCCTGACCAACGCAGCGTTGTGCGGTTTTTGTTGTAAATATTCCCCCACCCAGCCGCCGGGCTCTGCCCCCGGAGACATATCGTGACCAAGCAGCCGATTAAATGCGGTGGCATTGTAGCCGTCGGCGTACCTATTACCCAGTTTCAGCTTTAGCGATAATTCATTGACCCCGAAGTTAAACGTTGCAACATCCAAATCGATTTGGATCTTACGCAAGGTAGCGTGCTCGTCACGTATCTGCAGAACTAAAGGCTTTTCACTGGCGAGTTTATGCCAGACGTTCATCTGCTCATCCAGCATTCTTTTTTCAAAGAACATGCTGGCAGTCACCAGGGATGTAGACACGAGGCGTAATGGAACGGTTTCCCCCTTAAGCGCGTTAGCCAGCAATTCTGGTTTTGCGTACAGGGCTGCACAAATCACCTCCCTTGCACGGTTTTCAGCGCCTTCATTACGCTCGGGGCTGTTTTGATCAAGACCAAATGGCGACAGAATTCCATGCCTGATACCTTTGAAAAGCAGCGTTTCTTCCCTGGAGGAAGCAAACGTTTCGGATATCCAAAGATTAACGGCATGCTCCTTTTCCTGAGTGGATTTGCTGGAAACCCCTTTGTTATTATAAGTGTGGGCAAAGATGTCCATGCTGCCAAGTTTCATCTGCCCGGCGGGTATCTGAACACTTTTATATTTATGGCCTTTATGCTCGAATTGCGTTGTGAGCACTTTCCACTGCTGATTATTAAGCAGATTTTTCATTCCATTGTGATATAAAACTTTGGATTGCCTGTCGGCTTGCCTTCCTTTTATTCCGTCCTGAATGAGCGCCTGTTTGATGATGCGTTGCAGTTGCTTTTTAAGCCCGTGTGTTGATGCTATTTCCTGAGGATTCGCCAGGCGATCTTCACTGAATTGATGGGCCTGTAACGACGTTGATAGTTTCTGCAGAAACGTTACATCATAGCCCTTATGATTTTCCTGCAGAATGTTAATGGTCGACTTAACCATAAGCTGTTGAAGCTGGTACAATTTAAACAATGTTTGCGTTGCTGGCGGTTGTTCAGAATTCTCTGCTGCCAGTCGGAATTTTGGATTAACCTTTAGTTCGCAAATAAAGGCAGAAGATACTTTCTTCTTTGGCGATGCCATCGCGGACGGCACATTTCTGATGCCGAGCAGTTTTGAAAATATCGTTTTGATTTTGGCGAGTAAGCCGCAACCTGATGTGCACTTGCTCATTATGTGGGACGTTTTATGCCCGGCGCCAAAGTTTTCATCGTCCATAACGAGCAGCTTTGGGTGATTAAAATCGTAGCTTCCGGTGATTTTCATGGTTTTTCACTCCCGCGACGTTTGTTTCAGGTTGTAAGGAACATAACAGAACATTAATCATAAATGTGATTATCCATTCTAATTCCATCATGTTCAAAATCTTGCAGTAAACGATTATTTCTCTGCGATGTTGACTAATTGCAGTTAGCTAACTGGAACAGGTCCTTCGATGTCACGAAGTTAAATTCGTTTTCGTTCAGGAGGTATCACAAGTGAAAGTGTGGGTCTTAATATTTTTTGGATTTTTTGCAACCCGGCCAGCATGGGCCGACTGCTGGGATCATGCCGAACGAAGTTTTGGAATCGAAGCCCGGCTGCTTAACGCCATAGCGCAGGTTGAGTCTGGAATGAATCCTGTTGCCGTCGGCAAAAACAGAAATGGCACTTACGATTATGGATTGATGCAAATTAACAGTATCCATCTCCCTTCGCTACGTAAACTGGGGATTGATGCCGATGTGCTGAAACAGGATCCCTGTACGTCTGTGCTGGTGGGCGCATCAATACTGGCGGATATGATGAAAATCTATGGTTATAGCTGGGAGGCCGTTGGTGCATATAATGCTGGCACCGCCAAGAATCGCCATCATTTAAGAATGCGGTATGCGAATAAAGTCTGGCGCATCTATCAGCAAGACCGGCCAGACGTGGCTTAACGTCTCGCCGGATAGCTCATAGCCTGTCGGCCGAGAAAGGGCATCATAAGAATACATCATTATTAATGAAGGGTTAGTTATAATTCCATCATGATACGTTTAACTTATAAAACTATCATGAAGTTAGGTTGAATCAATGGGAATAAATTAAAACATGAATGACTTAATTGATTACCGCCTCGCATCATCGGGAACGACCATTGATGTGGTAAACACTGAATTGTGGCTGTTAACCACTAACATCCCGGAGGGTGGGTTAACGTTACAAAAGAAAAGTGAAATTGAATATCTTGAATTATTGCCAGAGCAATATAGTGTTGTGGCAATATCGTCAGGGACGGCATGCGCAGTTACAGGGGATGTTTATTATAAGAAAATAGATTTCAGGAGTCTGGCTAAGCTACAAGCATTTATTGATTCGTCGAAGCGTAGCGCGCAGATTTTTACGCCTGGAATATCATGGGCAGCATTGCCTGTAGATAAGGATTTCGACATAACCAGTAAAGCGCTGGAATACTGGTTTATCAGGATGAGCGTCGAATCAAACAATGATTTCATGCGCTTTTCCAGTGTGTTAAAAAATACGGAGTGGTATCAGTTAGTTTATTTTCTCCTTGAAATGTCTAACCTGGACAGTAATGAAAAGCTGAGTGACATGAGTGCGCGATACGGTGTCTCTGTGTCACATTTCAGACGTCTTTGCAGAACTGCGCTGGGTAATTCGACCAAAGTCGAACTTCGAGACTGGCGGCTCTCCAGAGCGATAGTAGAGCTGATGGGCGAGAAAAAAAACATTACTGAAATTGCGATGAAGCATGGTTATTCATCACTCTCTCATTTTTCTAACGAGGTGAAAACGGAATTTGGTGTATCGCCAAGGGAGCTGAAAAAGAACCTTACTCGAAAGGTAATTAGATGAAATACTTCACATTTTCTAAACGTTTAAGTGCAATCGCACTGAGTGCTGTTTTACTTAGCAGCGCCGTTTATCCGACGAGTTCCTACTCAAATCCCACTACGGCGGGTTACCGTGCCAGTCAGGAAGGCATAAAAGGCGTTTTTGACGCACTCTCTTCTGCCATGCGTAAACCCGTTATTCTGAGCAAGGCTGCAGAGCGAAAGAAGGTCACTGGCAACTTCGATTTTACGAACCCGATGAATACGCTCAAAGATCTCTCTGACCAACTCGGGCTGATTTGGTATGACAACGGTCAGGCAATCTATGTCTACGACGCGTCAGAACTGCGTAATGCGGTCGTTGCTCTGCGTAATACCTCATTCCCAGTTGTACGGGATTTCCTGATACAGTCAGGGGTATACGATCAACGTTTTCCGCTTCGTGCAGATAGCCGTAACACCACCTTCTATGTCTCCGGACCGCCTTCGTATGTAGAAACCATTACCAGCAGCGCGAAATTTCTGGATGAAAAAAGTGATGGTTTTGATGGCCGGGAAAACGTAGCGGTTATTCCACTGCATAATACGTTCGTCGAAGACCGCCACTATAAATTTCGTAATGACAACATCGTGATCCCAGGCGTGGCAACCGTGTTATCGCAACTGCTTGGCGGTTCTGGCCTTGGTGGGAATGTACAAATTTCACCGCTCTCCGAGCCTGCAGCAGAAGCGCCTGCCATGCCCGCTTTCCCTGGCGTTTTACCGAACCGTTCGCCTGCACCTGTTGTATCACTGGAAACCGCGGTTAAAAGCCGCCCGACTCATGCCGGGCTCTCTATCATTGCCGACCCTGGCACAAACAGCGTTCTGGTAAGAGGCAGTGCGGAACAAGTTTCCTACGTGCGTAACATCATCAGCGGTCTGGACGTCTCGAAGCGACATATTGAGCTGTCAGTTTATATTATCGACCTGCAGAAAGAGGCGCTGGATCAGTTAGGGGTACGCTGGTCCGGGAATGTGACAACAGGCGACAGCTTTGGTGTCGCGTTTAACGGCGGTAGCAGCACGATTGATGGCGCCAGCTTTATGGCTGATGTCATGGCATTGAGCTCCAAAAATAAAGCCAATGTTGTTTCACGTCCTATGGTGCTTACTCAGGAAAATATTCCTGCGGTCTTCGATAATAACCGAACGTTTTATACCAGACTGATTGGCGAGCGCAGCGTTGAATTACAGAATGTGACCTATGGTACCTCTATTAGCGTTTTACCTCGTTTTACCCAGGCGGGCGAAATCGAAATGATGTTAAACGTTGAAGATGGTAATCAGATGGGGCACGAGGTTGATTCCATGCCAGAGGTAGGCCGTACCAACATTAGCACTATCGCCCGTGTGCCGCGTAACAAAAGTTTGCTGATCGGGGGATATACCCGAGATGAAAGCTCAACGGTACAAGGTAAGGTGCCTTTGCTCGGTGATATTCCATTGGTAGGCGGTCTTTTCCGGTATTCAGTAGAGCGACAGTCAAATATGGTTCGCGTATTTCTTATTCAGCCCCGGGAAATTACATCCCCGCTGGATAAAGACGCCCACACTCTGGCTGGTGAATTAAGAAATGATTTATCTAACCCGGATCTGCATAACTGGATGTCTAATTACATGGAGAGTACCAGACGATGATTAATGTCAATGCGAATACCTTTGCCCTGAACGCAAATATTCAACGGCGTGAAAGAATGTTAGCTGAGAAGGAAAACAACGTTGACAAGGCTAACCGCAGACAATCTCTTGAGTCCAGCGATCAGTCAGAGATCGAGAACGAGGGCCAATCTGGCAGACAGCAGCGTATGCTGATGTCGCCCGAAGAGATGTCCTCCTCGATGAGCAAGCTTATCAACAGACGCAATAATGAAAAGAAAGCAGGCGCCAGCGAAGAGAGTGACTATGACAGAGTGCTGGATGATGAAGCCCCTCCGAAGGCACAGGAGATCGTCAGCATTGTAAAAAGTCCTTATGGTCGCAACTTCCAGGCTTTGCTTAAACAGATCCGGTCGCTATTTCCTGATGACAGCGATCTGGTATTAATACTGCGAGAACTGATCAAAAATAAAGAACTTGAGGAAATTGAGCGCAAACGTCTCAAAAAAATTCTGGCCCAGGTGGAAAAAAAGGCCAATCCCAAAAAGCTCAAAGCAGGGATTAACGTAGGTCTCAAGGCACGGATTTTTTCGCGAACGCTGGCGATCAAACCACAGTTATTGCGTGAAAGTTACCGACAATATTTAGAAAGCGATTGTGCAGAAGTTATCACTTATCAAGAGTGGGTGACAATTTACGGTGCGCAGAGCCGGAACATTATCATTGAATTTATGGAACAAGCGCTTTTTACCGATATCAATGCTCTGGACCCAAGCTGCAGCAGTATTGAGTTCGGCGAACTGCTGAGCAGGATGACGCAAATAAAACTATTTCGAAGCGCTGAGTGTGCTTTCCTCGGCCCGTTGATGAAAAGTGAGCTGGTTAACTCAGTTAATAATCAGGAAGCAGCGTGGCTTATGTTTATGCTAGCGATCATCCAGGACCCTCTTTCGATTGAGGATTGTCTGGCTGATATTTCAGGGGGAGGGCTGGTTCTCAATGATAATCGCCAGTATTTGACGTTGCTTCAGCTGATATATAGGGCGTTTAAAACGATTCCGCCGCGTTTCTTTATCGAAGCCGATGACCGGGACATACTGGATGACGAATTCAGACGCTGTACCGATGAGGCTTACAGTGCGAAGCAGCACTTCCAGCCGTGACTATTTGAACCACATGCTGATTGGGAAGATTATTTAAATGACCAATATCTTGAATCGACTTGGACGGCACCCGGAGATGTTTATTCTCGTGTTGGTGGTGACCATCATTTTCATGCTGGTAATTCCGTTGCCGACCTTTCTGGTGGATTTTCTCATTGGTTTCAATATTGTTTTATCGCTATTGGTTTTTCTGGCATCTTTCTATATTGACAGAGTATTAAGTTTTTCATCTTTCCCGTCAGTGTTGCTCATCACGACGATGTTCAGGCTTGCGCTGTCTGTCAGTACTACCAGGCTGATATTAAGCGAAGCCGATGCCGGTGACATCATCAATACGTTCGGCGAATTTGTCATTGACGGCAATCTGATCGTTGGCTTTGTTATCTTCACCATCGTGACGATTGTACAGTTTCTTGTTATCACCAAAGGCGCAGAGCGTGTGGCAGAAGTGGCTGCCCGCTTTTCACTGGACGGTATGCCCGGGAAGCAGATGAGTATCGACGGTGACCTGCGTGCCGGGACAATCGATGCAGAAGGCGCCAGTAGCCGCAGAAGTATTGTGGAAAGGGAAAGCCAACTTTATGGTTCCTTCGACGGCGCGATGAAATTCATCCGCGGCGATGCAATCGCCGGGATCATCATCATCTTTATCAACTTTATTGGTGGGATCGGGGTAGGCATTAGCCAGCATGGAATGGATATGTCTACGGCCCTCTCCACCTATACGATGTTGACCATTGGTGATGGCCTGGTATCACAGATCCCCGCGCTGCTCATCGCTATTGGCGCTGGTTTTATTGTGACCCGCGTCAATGGTGAAAAAGACAACATGGGGCATACCATCCTGCAGCAACTGTTGGGTAACCCTACGGTACTGGTCACCTCGTCGCTGCTGGCTTTAGGTATGGGAACGTTACCCGGATTCCCGTTTCCGGTGTTCGCCATCCTCAGTATGACCTTAGCCTCACTGCTGTTTTACCGGCAATGGAAAGATAAACAAACGGCTAAAGAGACGAAAATCGGTGCGGATCCGCAGCCTGTGGACGTCCAGCCAGCCGCCGGAGATGAACAACTGATCACCGATGTACAGGCACTCACCGCAGAAACGATTCCGTTGATGATCCTGGTGCCGTCTCAGCACGAAGAGTGGCTGCGTAATGTTAATTTTGCCGAAAGAATATTGAGCCAATTTTATATCGATTATGGCATCAGTCTGCCGGATATCCTGATTAGGCCATCGGCATCCCTGGACCAACACACCGCTATTTTGTTGATTAATGAGATAAAAGCCGGTGAGATCCACATCGAACACGACCGCTGGCTGGTTGTGAGTGAAGCCGACGGTATTGATATGCTGGGTATACCGGTTAATAAGGTTGGTAACGCCCTCTGGATAGATTCTGAGCATCGCGAGACGCTGATCGAGCTGGGCTATGCGCTGCGCAGTGCAATTGATGAGATTTATCACACCTTGTCCACTATTCTGGCGCGTCATATTAACGAATATTTCGGCGTTCAGGAAACGAAGGCAATGCTCGACAAGCTAGAGGATAAATATCCCGACCTGATGAAAGAGGTCGTCCGGCACGCCACCATCCAGCGTATTTCCGAGGTGCTGCAACGACTGGTATGTGAACGTATTTCTGTGCGTAATTTGAAAATGATTATGGAGGCCATTGCTTTATGGGCGCCAAGAGAAAAAGATATTATTTTACTTGTTGAACATGTTCGTGGAGTTATGGCACGCTATATTTGTCATAAGTTTGCCATTAATAATAACTTACGGGTTATCATGCTTTCACATGACGTCGAAGAGCAAATCCGCCAGGGTATTCGAATGACATCATCCGGTGCGTTTTTGAATCTCGAACCGCAGGTGTCTGAAGAGTTAATGGACCGCTTCAGTTTGCAAATGGAAAACACAACAGTGTCGCACAAAGATATTGTTGTCCTGTCGTCTGTAGATATTAGGCGCTTTTTGAAGAAGTTCTTAGAAAGTAAATTTAAAGGGTTAGATGTTATCTCTTTCGGTGAGATAACTGACAACGTCGCTATTAATGTCCTGAAGACCATCTAAAGTGAGGTTTTATGAATATCGATATCGCCGCAGTGCTCCGTCAGTCTTTACTTCTCTCAGGGGTGAATGAAAAATTACTTGAAGATTTCGATGGTCACTCCACCATCTCCCTCGATTTTGAAGATGACGTCAGCATTTGTATTGACGTTATTGATGAGGATGTCTGGATCTGGAATGGTGTGGCCGATGAGAACGCTAATTTAGTGTCACAGCGGGGCGCACTGCTGCTGGAAAAATTAATGCAGGGTTGTGCGTTTGCCCGGGGTGGGCAACTGATGCTATCAACTCAGGATGGTGAAATTGTCCTGAAGGGCATGATCCATCCGGAATTCCTGCAAAGCCCGGAACGCTTCATTGAGGCGCTTAACGAATTTTACGCGTCCGTGAAGGACATGCGTAAGAGTTTGCAGTAATGAACCGCGCGTCGCTATTACGTTATCAGGCGCATCCGCGCGTTATATCGGGCTCACTTGTTGAGGCCGTCCTAAATGGCTGTGTGATTGGCGAAATTTGCGAAATCAGACGCAGCTGGAGGGACAATACCGTCGTCGCGCGCGCGCAAGTCATTGGCTTTTCGCACGACAGCACGCTTCTGAGCCTGATTGGCACGGCTCAGGGGCTGTCGCGAGAGGCGGTTATCAGCCCCACCGGATGTGTATTGTCTATTCCCGTTTCTAAAGATCTGCTGGGTTGCGTCATTGACCCTTCCGGTGAAATTACGGAGCGCATAGCCGGGAACGGTACAGGCGGAGTGGGCGAAATGCGTGTGGTAAATGCATCACCGCCAAACTATCGCGAGCGCCAGGGGATCCACGCGCCGTTCATCACCGGGATCCGCGCCATAGACGGCTTAATTACCTGCGGCATTGGGCAGCGACTGGGCATTTTTGCCTCGGCGGGCTGTGGGAAAACGACGCTGATGCAAATGCTTATTGAGCAAAGTGATGCCGATGTTTTCGTCGTTGCCCTGATTGGCGAGCGTGGGCGAGAGGTGACTGAATTCGTTGAATCCCTGAAAAAGTCAAAGCGTAGCGACAACTGTATTCTGGTCTATGCGACGTCTGATTACTCTTCTGTCGATCGCTGTAATGCCGCGCTTGTCGCGTCAACCATCGCAGAGTTTTTCCGTGATCAAGGGAAAAATGTTGTGCTGGTCCTGGATTCCATCACCCGCTATGCACGCGCCCTGCGCGACGTAGCCCTGGCCGCAGGAGAACCGCCAGCGCGGCGCGGGTATCCTGCGTCAGTATTTGAGGCTTTACCCAGAGTACTGGAGCGGCCCGGGTCGACCCAGCGTGGAAGCATTACGGCGTTCTATACCATACTGCTGGAAAACGATGACGACCCCGATCCGATAGCCGAGGAGATTCGCTCTATTCTCGATGGACACATTTATCTGAGTCGGCAACTGGCTGCTAAAAATCATTACCCGGCCATTGATATTTTACGCAGCCTGAGTCGTGTCGCCAGTGAAGTTTGTGAAAAGGAGCATCTGGCATGCGCCGGAGAAATACGACGGATCATGGCAAAAATTGAAGAACTACAAATTTTTGTTGACCTTGGTGAATATAAATCTGGCGAGGATGAACAAAACGACCGGGCCATGTTTAAAAAGGAGGATATTTTCAACTGGCTTAGCCAGCCAGTCAGCGACCATTCTGACTTTACAACAACGTTAAGGGAGATGGAAAGGCTTGCAACATAAAATAAAACGTTTGATTCAACATTGTAATACCAAGCTTCAACATAACCAAAACGTACTTATTTCTCATGAGCGGGAACTTCGCATTAGTAAAGAGATGGTGGATGAACTTACAAATCGAATTCTAACGCTGAAACAACTTTGCATGAGTTTATGTAAGTCAGGAGAATTTAGTCGCAGCGAGCTTTTATCACTTCAGCGACGCCGGGCTACTCTTCTCAGAAAAATAGCCGAAACCGAGATAATGCTTTCGCAAAAAAAATCTGAGAGCGAAATGTGTGAAGTTCGCAAGGGTGAAACGCTTGCTGCCAGGAAGAATTTATTAAACAAAATGGATAAGTATGAACACCTGCATGACATTGAACGTAAGAAATTACGCCTCTTCCGGCAGGAGGCAGAAGAAAAAGAAATAGAGGAGAGAATATCGTGGCAAAGGTAACTAACACATCACCAATTTTCGTCGCGAAAATTACCGAAGGGTTAAGCTCTTTAGATAGCAGAGTGAAAGCGCAGAAGAAAAAATTGGCCGAAATGGATACGAGTGGGATGCTGAATGCTCACGCCGGACATGCCGTTATCAGCCAAACCTCTGTGCCACTGCCGATCAAGTGGGGGGGCGGATTGTCTCTTACTCCGGATAAAAACCCATCCGGCGCATACCGCAGTGAAGCGCTAACGAGCCAACTGCTGACGGCAAAACCGTGGGGCGAACAACCGGCCGCCAATGCACTCCAGCACGCGGGGCGCAACACAGCCAGCGTAGCCCATGTTAATAAGGGGATGATGCCGGCGGAAAATATCGGCCACTATCCACCACACTCGATGGAGAAAGCGGGGCGCGAGCAACAGATCCTCACTGGATTAAACCGTGCAGTACACATCACCGCGAGCGCTGGCATGCCGGGGAATTATCCAGAACGCGCCGGGCGTGAACTTGCCGTACCGGGCGCACTGTCGTCCGACAAAAAAGCCAGCATGGAAACAGCGGTAAATACTCTGGACGAAAAAAACTATCGTGGTGAATCTAAACTGAAGAGCCATGAAACGAAGCCTGTTAATCAGGAAAAAGTGCCTGAAACCCGGATGGCCGCGCCTGCAGACCTCACCGCGGCATCGCGCATGCCCGATATGAAAATGCCGCAGCCCGAAGCAACCAGACCGGCCCTTGCTCAGCAGCAATACTTTGCGCAGGTGAAAAGCAACGCAGCAAACACCAGCAGCGCCCATAACCTGCAGTACAACTTTTCTCAATGGGGCAGCGATCATCATGTCGCGATCTCAATGGCGAATCCGGGAAGCACCAGCACTTTCCATCCCTCGGATACTGTCGTGCACCAGAGGATGACGGCTAACCAGTGGGATGATAAGGCACAGCAAAATCGCTGGACCATGTCTGATGCTGACGAGCAGGGTGGCGCTCAGGATCAATCTTCTCATCAGCGTGATGAGGGTGAATCGTGATCGGTAAACATATTCCCGCCTTTAGTTATGCCGCCCAGGCAAACGGCCTGCTGCGTGAGCATTGGCAGAAAAATGGTTATGCATGCCGGGAATCTATTGTGCCCGACAGTGAAACATCCGTGCTGTTCACCACGGACAGCGGCTGGACAGGAATTATAGATGTGCTGGACTGGTTTGCCGCCGTGATGCCAGAAAGTGCTGGTTTGTGCCAGCATTTCTTCAGCCCAGAGCGCATCAGAGAGCTTCTGGCGCATAGCGATGCGCCTCTCCAGGGCCTGCCGCCGGAACTTGCCTGTCAGAAATTGGTGGCGTTGCAAACTGAATTTGCCGCACCGAAAGAAAAAGTAAACACCCTGATAACCCCGACCGGGCCACTCTGGTTAGTCTCCGTACCTGATGCGTTGACGCCCGATAACCGACAGGGCGAATTTCAGGCTGACCATTTGCCTGTCGCTGTCGAATATCACATTGGTTATAGCCAGCTTTCCGTGACGTTGCTAAAGCATATTGAGGCTGGTGATGTTTTATTTATGCGTCATGAAGACTGGCGGGTCGTTATTGCCAACCGTCGTATCTGCCGTTTCAAAAAAGAGGAAAATACGTTTATGTTTGAAGAATATGATGAAACTACGCCTGAAGAATTCACTTCTGAAATTGCAGAGACTCGTGAAGATATTCTGCTTCCTCGCGGCCAGATACCTGTAAAGGTGGATTTTATTCTGCAACACAGCACATTAACGGTTGAAGAACTGGAGGCCCTTTTTAAAGGCTCAGTTTTACCCTGCAATCCTGGGGCTGAGAATAATATTATACTCTCTGCGAATGGCGTTCATATTGCACGTGGAAGAGCCGTCTGGATTGATGATCGCTTTGCTGTCGAAATAGAGCAAATTTTTGCAAGGGGACAATATGCCACTGGGTAATGATATTTCGCTGATTGCGGTCTTAGCATTTTCTACTTTACTGCCATTTCTCATCGCGTGCGGAACCTGTTATATAAAGTTTTCGATCGTATTTGTTATGGTGCGAAATGCTTTAGGTTTGCAACAAATTCCTTCGAATATGACGCTGAATGGCATCGCCTTGATTATGTCTTTCTTTGTCATGATGCCAGTTATGAAAAAAGGCTACGAGGAAATCACCCTCGTGGGAGGGCCGAATCCTACCGTTGAGTCCGTCGCCTATGTTTTTGAAAATGGTCTGGATAGCTACAGAGATTATCTCTACAAATATTCAGACCCAGATATTGTACGATTCTTTGAGAATGCACAGACACAAAGAAATGAGTATTACGATATGGAAGAGGAGGAGAGAATGTCGCTTTTATCTCTGCTCCCGGCCTATGCGTTGAGTGAAATTAAGAGTGCATTTAAAATTGGCTTCTACCTGTATTTGCCCTTTGTTGTTATCGACTTACTGATCTCCAGCATACTGCTCTCCCTGGGGATGATGATGATGAGTCCGATAACCATTTCGGTGCCCATAAAACTGATACTGTTTGTCGTGCTTGACGGCTGGACACTGTTGTCCAAGGGGCTAATTCAGCAATATCTGGAACTGGCGATAGGATAGCAATGATATGGAAGCGATAACCTTTGCAGGAAATAAAGCGTTATACCTCATCCTTATGCTGTCTGTTTTACCGATTGCGGTGGCAACCGTTATTGGTCTGGTGGTGGGATTATTTCAGACAGTTATGCAGTTACAGGAACAGACTTTGCCATTTGGCCTAAAGCTGCTTGGCGTAGCCCTGTGTTTATTTTTAGTCTCAGGCTGGTATAGCAACATCCTGTTAGGCTTTGCGCGCGAAGTTATAGCAATGGCGCTTTCGGGGTAATATCAATGCAATTAGACCTGTATCTCCAGCTGCAACAGTACTTTATGCATATGGCCCTGGCCTCTGCCAGGATCATGCCGTGCTTTATGCTACTGCCATTCTTCACCAACAATGTTTTGTCTGGCACCCTGCGTTTGCCCGTCGCGATGCTGGTAGGACTGGCTCTTTGGCCAGCGGAACATCCGGTGATTGAAGATGGAGGGTACAGTTTTCTGGTCATGGTCATCACCAAGGAGGCCATCATTGGGTTAATTATCGCCTGTTTTATTAGCCTCCCTTTTTGGGTATTACATGCCGTCGGGAGTATGATTGATAACCAGCGTGGTGCAACGCTGAGTAGCAGTATCGACCCGATCAGTGGCGTTGATACCTCGGAGCTCGCGAATTTTCTAAACCTTTTCTCCGCCGTTCTGGTTTTACAAAATGGCGGTCTCGTGGTGATGATGGAGGTATTTCAACACAGTTATCAGCTCTGGCAACCGTTAACGCTGGATGTCCCTGGTATACATAATATTCTGACATTTCTCGGCATAGTGGTATCCAGAGCGCTGGTGATCGCCAGTCCGGTTATTATTGTTTTTCTTTTAAGCGAGCTCCTCCTGGGCATGCTGGCGCGATTTTCTCCGCAGCTAAATTCATTTTCATTAGCACTGACGGTGAAGAGCCTTATCGGATTCCTGTTACTTCTTTTATATTTCACACCGGTATTTCCGTATAAAATTATTGAAATGATGTTTTATCCAGTCTTTCAGGAAGTATGAACAGTTAACTGACATCTTATGTATGCAAAGGTAGGGAATTATGGCGGGTAACAAAACTGAGAAACCGACTCAGAAGAAAATTAAAGACTCTGCAAAAAAAGGCAAGTCCTTTAAAAGCCGCGACCTTATCGTAACCTGCATGATTCTGGCGGGCGTTGAGTATATTGTTCGTTTTATCCGAATCGATGAACTGATGTTTTTGTGGCAAATGATCATTGACAGTAATTTCACACTGAATCTTCATGACTACGCCCGCGTTGTTTTTCTAACCGGTGGAAAGATCTTTCTTCCATTTTTGCTGCTGTGTATATGTGCCTCTGCATTGCCCTCGCTTTTACAGACCGGTTTTGTCATGGCAGGAAAAGCGCTAAAGTTAAATTTTGATGCTTTAAATCCGGTCAATGGTATAAAAAAGATTTTCAGCCTGAGAACCGCGAAAGACTTTGTTAAAGCCTGTCTTTTTTTATCAGCCTTCGTCTGGTCAGGCTGGTACTTCTGGAATGCCAATAAGGTTATAATATTCTCACAGACAAATGGAACTCCTCTACAAATAATAATGCTTTGGGGTGGACTGTTCCGATCGTTGGTCCTCACCTGTCTGGTTTGTGTCATTGTTATTTTAGTGGTAGATGCGCTTGTTGAGTATTTCTTGCACATTAAAGATTTGAAAATGGATAAACAGGAAGTCAAGCGCGAATATAAAGATCAGGAAGGGGACCCGGAAATTAAATCCAGGCGCAAAGGGCTTCATGCGGAGCTCCTGTCAGAGCAGGTTAAGTCAGATGTAAAAAATTCAAAAGTTATCATAGTGAATCCAACCCATGTTGCCGTTGGTATTTACTTCAATCCGGATGTTGTTGGGCTACCCTTTATTTCCGTACTGGAAACAAATCAACGGGCCTTAGCGGTTCGTCGGTACGCCGAAAAGTCAGGCGTGCCGGTATTTGAAAATGTTGCGCTGGCTCGCCGTATCCTTAAAACGCATCGCCGTTATTCCTTTATCAACATGGATGAAATCGATGAAGTGATCAAAATTATTATCTGGCTTGAGCAGGTTGAAAATGCATGGATGCACGAGCAGCAAAGCCATGACATCGAACCGCACGAATCTGACCAAGTATCATCAACGATTACTCAGGAGAATGATGAAAAACCACGTGATGACTAAATGAGCGTTATTTATATGAACCTGGTTATATACCTTGCTTAAATGTGAGCATGGAATGAGCCAATTTAATGAATATGAGGACCTTATGACTGATAAACCAGTAGCGATGACCCAGGAAGAGTTAGAGACTCTCATCTCCACTACACTTTCTACAGGTGCAACGTTAAAAGAAATTTATGATATTCCAGATGGTACCATGGAGGATATCTATTCACATGCTTATGAGTATTACACCCAGGGACGTCTGGATGAAGCGGAAAGCTTTTTTAATTTCCTCTGCATGTACGATCTGAAGAATCCGGATTATTTTATTGGTTTGGGTGCCGTACATCAGCTAAAGAAGAACTACCATAAGGCCTGTGATCTCTATTCTCTGGCGTATATGATGGCTGAGAATAATTTCTCGCCAGTATTTTTCTCCGGGCAATGTCAGCTTCTTAATGGCGACCTTGCTAAAGCAATTCAATGCTTCAGGATTGTCTCTAAACGTTGTGATGATCCCGTTCTGGTAAAAAAAGCCAACACCTATCTGGAGACAATTAAAAAACATCGCCAGAGTCAACCGAAAATGGTCACGTAAATCAATGTCAGCTTTTACCTTGAGGGATTAACATGAACACCATTGATAGAACCAGTACATTTATATCCGGAAATGTACCCTCTCATTCTAGTGAGAAGATCTTAACACCAACCCAGGCTATGCCTGCCACCACCTCTGAAAAGCTGGACAATCAGAGTCAAGATGCTATCTCACGACAGTTGGGCAACCTCCCTGAAAGTGAATTAGCGCTGTTTTCTGACTCGCCGACCTTGCGTACGCCTGAGCGCGCGTTAAATAATTCGGGAAAACTGCTTTTGTTTATGGCCAGCCTAAAGCAAAACTTAAGTGAAATGGGTATCAATGAGCTCTCGACACGGCTGGCTATTTTCCAGTCGCAAAGTGATGCCAGAATTAGTCAGGCGAAGGAGGATGCCGCCAGACTGGATGGGCTAGGTGAAGAGTGGAATGAGTTAAACGGTGAAGTAGAAGGTCTGCAAAAGGCTCATACTGCTGCCAATAACAAAGTTGATTCCGCGCAGAAAAAATATGATTCCGCATTGCAGCATTTAAACACGCTGCTTGGTGAGATGGAGGCTGATGCCGAAGAAGGCCCGGAGATTCTCGCCGCCCGACAAGCCGTGGCCGACGCTGAGGACCAACTGAATACAGCCAAAAGCACGCTGGCGGATGTCAGTAAAACGCTGGATCAAAAGGTGAGTTTATTAAGTAGCAAAACTTTGCATCTTAATTCCCTGACCGAGGAGTTTAACCGCAAGTATAGCGATGTGTTGGTTTCGCAGCCCACCATCAACCAGGGTGCGCAACAGCGTTCGGAAGATGCACTGACCAGAAGCGGAATTTTAATTAAGTTACTCGCGGAGTTCATTGCGCAAATTGGCGAAAATTCTACTGACAAACTCAAGAATGATTTAGCCCTGCATCGGATACAGATGGAAGCGCGTCAGAAAGAGATGCAACGAAAGTCTGACGAGTATGAAGAGCAGGTCCGCAAAGCGGAAGAAGCGCAGAAAATGGCGTCATGTATCGGCAAAGTGTTGGGAGGCCTGGCTATTGCCTTTGGTGCATTAACTACTCTATTCGGCGGCGCCGGCCTGGGTTTGATGGCGGTGGGGATCGGTTTGATGGTCGCGGACCCGATTCTGGAAGCCCTGACGGGTCAATCGCTGACGGGCATGATTATGAATCCATTGATGGAGCATGTACTGATGCCCTTGATGGAAGCCATTGGCGGCATTGTTGCCACAATTTTTGACAAGACGCCACTGGGATTGCTGCTGAAGGCCATTGATAACGCCACTGGTGCCAATATGATGGGGATCATCCATACGGTGGTGACTGCTGCTGTTGTGATTGCCGCCATTGTCGCGCTTGCCTTTGTTGCCAAAAACTTTGCGCAGGCGGCAATCAACAAAATGTCTCAGGCAATGAGCAGCGCTGTCGTCCAGGCAGTCAAAAAAGCCATTGTTGAAGCTATACAAAAAATGGTGCCGCAGGTTGTCCGAAATGCAACCCGGCAAGGGGCTGCCGCAGCGAACAGACTCTTGCAAAGTACGACCCAGCAAATATCCAGAACCAGTAGCAGAATTGCGGAGAATGTTAATAACGTTTCAGATGCGATGAATAATAGCCTGATGAAAGCATTTCGCGTAAATAACCCTGACCAACTGAAAACGTTGATGGCACAGACGCTTAATTATGTTCGGATGGCGCAAACCGGCGTGCAAACGGCTAACCCTCTTATTCAGGGAGGGATGAATATTAATATCGCGACAATCCAAAGGGACGCGATGAAATTACTCTCTGAATTCACGATTTCTCGCGCCGAACTGGAAATGCTCAGACGTGGAGTGGAGAAATCACTTGCACTGTTTGAAAGAGAACAGCAGCTGGCGCAAGGCTTAATGCGCCAGATGAGTGACGTGCTGCAAAGTAATCAAACCACGGGTAATCATATTTTACGTAATATGCACGCCTGATTAAAAGAGAGGTATCGATATGGAAATAAAAGTAGCTGTACGTAATTTTACGCCCCCCCTTGCTGATGCGCAGCTGGATCGGGGTTTAATTAAGAATGGCGAGCATAAGCAGGCAGCAAAAACGGATGAGGCCAACGCCGCAAGCCAACGCGTAATTAGCGGTCAGGCTAACCAGAAAGCGGTTCCCGCGAACGTGGAACATGTCGTTCCTGAAATTCGTGTGCCGAGTAAGAAAGCCGGTGACGATACTGCGTCTGCACATCTGGCGTCGGTGCTGGGTAATTTTTCCACCAATGTGGGGAATCCAGCGGATAAGGCCAAAGCGACTGAGCAGAAGTCCGGTTTCAACATTATTGACAGTAGCCAGTCATTTTCTGCCCGGTTTAGCAGTGCGGCAGCGGAGGTTGCGCGTGCGCTCCAGACCCTTCGTCGCTCCGAGGCTGCCCAGGCACAGAATGAGACCAACATGAGTTATAAACAAGCCCAGTTGAGCGCGGCAAAAAATAATGAAGCTGCGCAGAAGATTGTACAGCGTGCGGCGACCAGTTTCGGCGTCACTGCGCTGGCGTCTGGCGCGGGGCTGGCAACGCAAATTAAAGGGTTGAACCATTCGAATAAGGCACACCAGACGTTCGGTAAAGAGATGAATAGCCTCAAAGCGCACGGCAACGAATTAAGTAGCGCCAGCGCGGCCAAACGAGTCAGAAGTGGCAGCGATACGGCGGAGACCCAGCTGCTGCAACGCCAGCCTGATGCGTTATTCGCCGATAGTGCTACCCGCAAACTGCAGAATGATGTGCAACAAAACATGGCCTCTAAAACGCAGGCAATGGGTCAGTTTGGCACACAAAACGCGGCTGCGCTCGGCAACATGGCAGGTGCGCCGACGGAGATTTCGCAAGCTGAGCTGACTAATCAGGCACGTCTTGCTGATACCAGCAAAGGTGTCTATGAGCAAACATCTGCTCAGAAACAGAAACAGTCCGACGCCGCACTAGAGATGGCGCGACAGATTGCCCAACTGGCGTACGAGATGGTCGCCAGCAAAAATCAGGCTGCGTCATCCGTTATCTCCAATATTCGCTCATAACGTAAATGCTATTCCCTCGCAAGAGGGAATATTTAAATGAGGAAATGATTATGGCCGTTTTATCAGGTGCCCGTCCGGAAAACTACCAGGCTTCACTGAAGCTCCTTCATACGCCCCCACCCCGGGAGGCTGAAACCGCTCTCGGCGGTGACATTCGCGAAGATGCGTCAACTGAAAGCACCAAGCAAGAGCGTATGAATACGCTAAGGCAACGTGCTGCACAGCACGGACAGGCTGGTCCGTTAAAGACATTCTCGAAAGATAATGCATTATCCTCTCAACCGCTCGATCATGCCGTAAGGCAAGCGGCCGGGAGCATTGAAAGCAAATTTAGCGCACACCGTGAAGATTTAAGCGCGCTATCGGAAAAGCTTGAATATTTTCTGGAACGCCACGCTCAGCGACACCCCCCTAAAACGGATTCCGCGAAAGAGATGATGGCCTGGTGCAGGGGAATGGCAGATAAACATGCTGCGAGGACGCTTCTGGAGGTCAGCATTCAGAATTCCCCGCTCATAGAAGATGAAGCAAGCGCGCCGGTTGCCTCGCGTTCTGTCGCGGAATATAGCGCGCTACAGCCGGCGACATTTACCTCCGGCTCCTCCGGTCCACTGTCGAGTGCTCAAATCTGCCAGAACGTTGCTGATGCTATTGCAGATATGAACAAAAACTATCTCGAAGTGTTTCAGGATGCCGTTGAGTTATACGCCAGCTTTTTCAGCGACTTCTCGGACCTGATGGGTGAGCTTTATAAATTTATTTCTGCAAATGACGATCGAACCGTCCTCGATGTGCGCGGTTTCGCCAATGCGTTAGATCAATTTCTGGCTAAATATCCCGTTAATCCCCCGAATGCAAACACTACGCTGTTTAGCGGGACGAAAGAGGAGTGTGAAGCATGGGCTCAGCAATTTGGTCTGGATGCCAGCAAAAGCGTTAAACAGGTAAATGGGCGTTATGTGGTGGTTATCGATACATCGTCTGTGCAAAATATCAGGAATTCTCTTAATAATTTAGACAGCCCTTCGCAGGAGTTTAACGTTGCACAATGGCAGGCGTGGCTTGCCAATGTTGATATGCAAAAAGAGAGTGTAAATAGCAATATGCAGACACTGACGCAAAAATATGCCAATGCTAGCTCAACGTTCGACAATCTGGTTAAAGTGCTAAGCAGTACCATCAGTAGCTTGCTGGACACGGATAAATCGTTTTTTAATATTTAAGGAGGGACTATGGGAGAGATAAATAACGTAAGGTCAATGCCAGTCATGTCTTATCCTGCGACGGCAGGCCCTTCAGCTCATTCACGTTCCGTTGGCGGACGTGTACAACGGGTGAGTAATTCCACCGCCAAACTGGCCACGGGGAGAACAAAAAAAACGAATTCTGACGATGTTATGGATAAAATCAAAGTGACTCTCCAGAGCGCACCGAGGGCCGGGGGCAGATCATCCTCTGGTACTGGATCTGAAGGTGGAAATCATGCGTCCTCCCGTCAGGCTTTTAATCAAATTCCATCGGGGGAAGCGTTTCGCCATACCACTGCTGAAGCGGCAGTGCAATTTGCCTATGCAGACAATCCCACCGTTCTGAGCGTTATTGAGAGTAACGCAGCTGCGCGGGCAACGATTGAATCCATTGCGATGCTCTATATGCAGGCAAAAGAGAGCCTTGTCGAAGGCGAAGCGGGAGAGCAACAGACAGTAAAGCTTGCGCAGCTCGAAAGCATAATGCAAAAAATCTCGTTATTTATTGCCAAAGATGGCGCGGGCGAAAAATCAGTACTCGGTGAGGGGACTGAGGTTAATATCGAAAAATTTAATCAGTTTAAAGCGCTCAAAAATCAGTTGGCACTCTTCACAGAACGAACCGCCGGAACCAGCTTTAACAAAGGGGTATCTCAGGCGGTTGCCGATCATCTCCGTGATATACCCAATCTTGACGCAACGCGTATCGAGGCATTTTTCCGCGACCCTGCGAAATATGAGTTGAATGCGATGATTGAAACCAATAGCGGCACCCACAATGCCGATGCCTTTACCCGCTTCCAACAGCGCTTTGGGCTGGAAACAACCCTCCTCGATCTGCTGAAATATGACGATCAAGCAGGGCCGACGCCCACCGCCTCTGCGGACACTGCGCCACCGCAGGCAGAGAACAGAAACAGTGGCGGAAATACCTATCATATTGTGAATAATTTTTACGATAGTCACGATCGTGTAGATAGCCATAATGTCACGTTAACCTACGCACCTCAGCTATCGTCAACGTTCACCGCGCCAGCGTCCTCCGTGCCGCAAAATGACACCAGGAATACTGCGCCGGGTAACGAGACAGGTGGTGGTCCCCGTGACGTAAACGCACAATCCGATGCGACAACCGCCCTGCATTCACAGCAACAGTCGACGCTCATGGCGCCGCCTGGCGGCGCGAGCCAGGCAAACCTCGTCAAGGAGGCCGCTGCTCCTTTGGTGACGGTACACTCTCCGGAACTGAAGAAACCTTCTGAAATAGTTATGACGCCGACAGCGTCAAGAACAGCACCGCCTAAAATCCAGCCTGACGCGCCATCTGTTCGTGGTTTTGTACCAACGGCAGCAAGCTTCTCTGGTCTGCCGCGTTCAGGTCAAGCGGGGCTCTATTCCTCAACTACATTCAAAGGGAGCGCAGGCTCAGCAACGTATCTCGGTGAATTTAACGGGCCAACAAACAAACAGGATGCCACCCTGCGCAACCTGTTTCAGAATATGTTCCCTGATAGCCCGGTTCAGTCACAACCACAACGCGCATCGTCATCGGCTCCGGCCCCCGATGCACTAACCTCTAACGAAGCTACCAGGGAAAATCTCACGCGTAACAGTACGCCGATAAACAACACGCGCTCCTCTGGCATGGGTCGGACCATGCAGCAAGTTTTGACAGCCGACACGGCTACCAGGCTGGCTTCCGCAACGAGCAGTGTAGACAGTTTACGGCCTATAAAGAGCAGTTTTTCAGGGCAGGGCTCTTATCTTGATTCCAGTCGGAAAATGATGGTGGGATCAACCGGGTCAGCGACGCACTTAGGTTATTTTGACGGGCCTACGCACCGGCAAAACGTAACAAAACAAGTGCACGCAAAACCGCAGAAACCACAGGTTAACCACGTGGTTAGAGATAATAACCAAAGCGAGAACCGAGAGGCAGTTAAGAGCGCGGCGCGCCCAAATGCGAAGCCAGAAGGGGTGTAAAGCATCGACAATGATATAAACGCTCCCGTAATACGCTTTGCTGCACCCATCTAACGGCAACAAGCGGGTTTACGGGAGACCAGGCACGTAGCTCCGGGATAAATTAATTTACTGCAGTTCACAGGGACAGCTATCTGGCGCGCGGCAATTTTAAAAAAATGTCATATAATGTAGAGGTTAACGCAATAACGCAGGAAATGTATCAGAGTGGGTGCAGAATCCTTTTACCCTGAATCCGTGGACGGGAGTGGAACATGACAATCATACGCAATGCCTTTACCCGCAACGCCGCTGTCATTCTCTCTCTCTTTATTGCTCCCGCTTACGCTGTCAATAGCTTGACAGGTGCGGGCGGTACGTTCCCGGCACCCATTTATGCGAAATGGGCTGATGAATATCGCAAAGCAAGCGGTACCAGAGTAAATTACCAGGGCATTGGTTCCTCGGGCGGCCTCAGGCAAATAAATGCCGGAACTATCGATTTCGCGGGCACTGATATTCCTTTAAAAGACGAAGACCTGGACGCAATGCAGCTTTTTCAGTTCCCTGCGGTTATCGGTGGCGTTGTGCTAGCCGTTAATATCCCGGGTATCGCTTCCGGAGAGTTAATTCTTAGTGGACCGGTGCTGGGAGATATTTATCTGGGCAACATCAAAAGATGGAATGATCCGGCTATCGCGAGGCTAAATCCGGCGCGTAAATTGCCAAATATTCCTGTGGCAGTTATTCGTCGCGCTGACGGCGCCGGAACCACCTATGTCTTTACCCGCTATTTGTCAAAAGTTAATCCTGAATGGGAAAAGAGGGTGGGCACTGGCGCCACCGTTAACTGGCCGACCGGCATGGGCGGGAAGGGGAACAGTGGCGTTGCTGCATTTGTACAGCGTGTGCGTGGCGCCATTGGCTTCGTCGAATACACTTACGCAAAGCCCGATAATATGGCCTACAGCAGAATGATCAATGCCGACGGAAAAGTGGTGAGTCCAAATGAAGCAGCATTTAGCGCTGCAGGCAACGGTGCGGACTGGAGCAAAACGTTCGCTGTGGATCTCACTAACCAGAAAGGGGTAGATGCGTGGCCAATAACAGCTGCAACATTTATTTTACTTCATAAGCAACAGAAAAATGCGGCCAGAGGAAGCGGCGTACTTCACTTTTTTGACTGGTCATTCAACAACGGTCAGCGGCTGGCCCTGGCACTGGATTATGCGATGTTGCCTGATTCGGTTCTTAACAAGATTCGGACCGCCTGGAATAAAAACATCACAGACAGCAATGGCAAGGCGCTTTACTGAGAGGTATATCTGGCAATAACCTAAATTTATTTCCTGTGTGACTACCCTTCTTTTCTACATCCAACTTAACATCTCATGCACATTCATTGGCTGTTTATTTCAAACAACATATTCAATGTAAAAAACTGTAATTATCAGATTAAGAATTGAGTAAAGCGCCACCTCGTTTAGCCGATGTTTATAATACCTGTTTTATGGTTAATTTGAATCATGAAAAAAGTAGCTTAGTGGTATGGGCAACATATCGCTATAGACTATTAGCCTTAATTTACTAAGGAGGCAGAATACTATCGTGATACCAAAAAGCCTTAATCTGGCTAGCATCTTATCATTTGATGTCTGAAACAAAATGTTTTGGATTTGTTAATTTTACTTTAAATCCATTCAGTGCAAAAGATATAAAAATAAAAGGCGGGAATTATCCACTACTTATCGGTAGCGCAGGGCGTAAAGCTAGAAAACCCCCCTGCACGTCTTCACTTACATAAGGATACATATATGGAATATAAATTCGAAAACTATCTTCTCCGGGATGGTTATGCTCTCTTATGTGCTGGTAAAGATATTTCTCTGCCGCCGAAAGAACTGGCTGTTTTATCATTACTAGTGAGAAATGCTGGTGAGATGGTTACTAAAGATCAGCTGATAGAGGAGGTCTGGCACGGGGGAATAGTCTCGGATGAGTCTCTGACGCGTTGTATTTATGCGTTGCGGCGCTATCTGGGCGAAGGCAAAAACACCCGCTATATCGATACAGTTTATGGTAAAGGTTATCGGTTTACCGCGGAGGTTGAGATTGTTGAAAGTGCGTCGCGAAGAAGTAAAGAACCTGAAGCGGGATGTAAAATCGCACTTTTTCCCTTCGAGATGGCAGATATGATGGCATCAAGATCGCTTCATGATTATCTGCTCAATCGCCTCTTTTTCTTAAAGATGGTTTCGGATACGCCGCTGGAAATCATCTCATCGTTAGCAACGCGACATTGCTATGATCATAGCAGCAGTATGCAATTGATAAACAGGATGAAAGTTGACTATTACATCTCTGGCATTGAAATCAGTGGTCATACCGGTACGTTAATCAGCCTGGAGCTGGTGAGAGCAGAAGATCACGCGATTTTGCAGCGTAAAGATATTCAATTTAAGAAAGCTTGCCCTGAAGAATACTGGCTTCAGTGCCAATATATCTATGAAATTCTATCAGATATACACCCTGATGTTAGAGAGATGCCGCGTTGTCAATCAGAATTCAACAAGCTATTCCATCGGGAGTATGCATCGAGATTAGGCTGTGTCCCTTAATCGTTTGAGCTATAGTAACTGTCTGTTTCCACAACATATTGAACTATGGCTCGCTACGACCTTCCTGATGAAGCATGGATTATCATCCAGCCTTTATTGCCTGCTGAACCCGTATCTCCACGGGCCGGACGCCCATGGGCTGAGCATCGTAAAATTATCAACGGTATGTTCTGGGTGTTGTGTTCCGGGGCTCCGTGGCGTGATTTACCTGAACGATATGGACCATGGAAAACGGTTTATAACCGCTTTAACCGGTGGTCAAAATCAGGTGTTATTAACATTATTTTCAACAGGTTGCTTTCGCTACTTGATGCCAGCAATCTTGTTGACTGGTCTGCTACGGCGCTGGATGGCAGCAATATCCGGGCGTTGAAATGTGCTGCCGGGGCTCAAAAAAACATCCCGATATCGCCGGAGATAATGGGCTGGGTCGCTCTCGCGGTGGTTTTGGCACCAAAATCCATCTGGCGACAGACGGAAACGGTCTTCCGTTAAACATAGTGCTGAGTCCCGGACAGGCTCACGAAAGCCAGTTCGCGCAACGTCTTCTCGACGGTATTGGTGTTCAGCGCCAGAACGGCAGCATGAAACGCCGTGGCCATGCGGTACTGGCCGACAAAGCGTACTCCGGGCATGCGTTACGCAACGAACTGAAAAGCAAAGGTATAAAAGCAGTCATTCCCCGAAAATCAAATGAGAAAATGGCATTGGATGGGCGTTCACAGCTCGATCGTAATGCGTACCGCAATCGCAACGTTGTTGAGCGATGTTTTGGTCGCCTGAAAGAATACCGTCGCATAGCGACGCGTTACGACAAAACGGCGAGAAATTATCTGGCGATGGTGAAGCTGGGCTGCATCCGGCTCTTTTATCAACGACTATATAATTAAGGGACACAGCCTAATCTGAGCTATCACCCTTTATGATAAAGAGGCTTGCTTAATGATGAATAACAAGCCTCTTTATATCTTTACATCCAGGTTATTAATCCGAGGCGCTGTGCGCAATTCATCAATTCGGTAACCTTATGGACATTTAACTTGCGCATGATGTTGAGACGATGTGTTTCAACCGTCTTGATGCTAATATGGAGTTGTTCACCAATAAGAGCGTTGGTATTTCCTTCGATAATGAGCTTAAGCACCTGTCGTTCTCTGGCTGTAAGTATGGGCCGCGTGTCATCTTTTTCACTTAGGGCTTTATCGATAGCATCGCGATTCAGCGTTGGGTCGATAAAAGGCTGATTCACCGCCAGCATTTGCAATGCGCTTAATATCGTTTGCTGGCTACTGCTCTTCAAAACATAACCATCAGCACCTGCGCGCAGAGCGCGAACTGCCATAAATTCTTCGTTATGAGCGCTGTAGATAAGAATGCGCATTTCAGGCCAGCGTCGGCGTAATTGAGGGATTAACTCCATTCCATTGATACCGGGTAATCCGAGGTCCAGAATAATAATGTTAGGTTCACTGGCAATACAGGCGTTATAGACGTCACGTCCATCAACAGTATGGCCGCTTATTTCGAAGCGAGGGTAGGGAGCCAGGAGAGTGGAAATACCATGTACGATCAGTTCATGATCATCCACTATCAGAATTTTGTGGTTGGTCATTATCATTACTCTTACTTAAAATGAGTGGGGGCGGACGATGTAATGGCTTCCATCGCTTGCTTTAACATTTGCTTCATTTGTTCTATCTGTTTTTTCTGTATACACTCTCCCTTTCGTATTGAATTTTCCAGTTCTGCAGCATATTTCTCTAGCGATTCCAGACCCGCCTGGCCGAGACAGCCTTTCATTTTATGCATTAATTCACCGGCGAGCGTTGAGTTGTTGCTAATGGTTTCTAACTCTTGCAACTGGTTCATCACCGATGACATGACTTTGTCTCTTATATCCTCATGTGTCAGGGTTAAGAGCGGCTGGCTAAGCGCCGGGTCTTGCGCCCTCAGAGCAATATTTCTGGAAAGCTGAAACTCGGTTGCCAGACTTATCGCATTGGCTAAGTGTCCAAGCCTCACGGGCTTGGTCATATAATGTGCAAATCCTGCTGCCTTACAGCGAATTTTTTCATCCCCACTGGCATTGGCTGATAACGCAATAATCATGCATTCGGGATCGATTATCTCGCCATCTTCCCGCCACAGTTTTGCACAGGAAACACCGTCCATTTCTGGCATACGGATATCCATAAGCACCATATCGTAGGCTTGTGCGCGACCTGCCTGTAACGCTTGCTGACCACCTTCAGCAAGATCGACATCCTGTCCGAGAGTGGCAAGCATCATGCTAATGATCTCCCGGTTAGTCGCCGCGTCGTCAACCAATAGAATACGTAAGCGCCACGGTTGCACAGGCACCCGGGTTTCCTCTCCTGGCTGTTGGTCCCCCTGGCTTTTCCTGATGGTTTCATAGAGCAGACCCGGCAGGAAACAGAGTTCTGCCCCATTGAGTAAGCCATTGCCAATGCCAGTAAGCGGTGTAATTCCCCATGCGGTTAACTGCGTATGCAGATGCACAGGAGCTTCTAATGTCGCTGCAAAAAAAGGAATGTCGTTATCGTACTGCTGACTGAAAGGCAGCTCTAAAGAGGCGCATGTCCCGTGACCAGGTTCGCTTTCCAATATCAACCTACCGCCCATCATCGCGGCAAGATTGCAGGCAATTGTTAAGCCCAGCCCTGTTCCTTGCGTCGTACCCTGTCCCTGATAAAAAGGTTTAAAAACAGATTGCTGGTCATCTGGGTGTATTCCCTTACCGCTGTCGCTTACGGAATAGATGATTTTTTCCTGCGCCGCATTAACGTTTAATCTGATACATCCGCTGTCGGTAAATTTCAGCGCATTGCCAAGCAGATTGACTAAAACCTGCCGCAGACGAACGCCGTCAATATCCAGCTTAAGCGGGACGCCAGGCCCGACGAACGTAGATAGCTTGATGCCTTTCTTCTGACTGGGCCCCTGAATCGTCTGCATCGCCTGATCGAGAAGAGGCAGAAGAGATGTTGAACTTATATGAAGCGACATATTCCCTGACTCAATACGTGAAAAGTCCAGCAGGTTATTGATTATGTCCAGCAGCGAAGAAGTACATTGGGTTGCTGTTTCAATCAAATGCCGCTGATGGGCATCAACGGAGGTGCTACTCAGCAATTCCATTGCGCCAAGGGAACCGTTCAACGGGGTGCGCAATTCATGGCTGATAGTCGTTAAATGCTCGCTCTTGCGCCGGTTTGCTCTTTCAGCGTTCTGCTTAGCAATCATCAATTCCTGGGTACGTTCAGCGACCCTGGATTCAAGCACGTTATACTGATCGTGCAGGGAATCGAGCAGTAAATTATAAGCTCGAGCAATTTCTCCTAGCTCATCGTTGCGATCGGCGGGTAACCTCACTGTCAAAGACTGCGGTCCGGTGTTGTGAATGGTGTGGATAAAATCCCTGAGCGGACGCGCCAGGTTGAGATGAAGAAACCAAAATAACATGGTCGCCAATAACAGCAGAGATCCTAATGCGATCGGCATACGTGCGAGAGCCTGCTGAAAAGCCTGTTTAAGGATATTCTCTTCCGGATAGAGAATAAGCTGCTGCCAGCCAGGCCCTTCCAGTTGCCTGCGAAATACTCGATACCCCGGTATTTCATTCCATCCATCCTGCAGGTTATTCAGGTGTGACAAGATTTTATCAGGCAGCAGAGGAGAAAATGGAAGCTGATGGTTATGACTATCCAGCCATACGTTAAAATCGTGGTTGGCGATAGGGTCATTGTAATACAGCATATTATCCAGCCTCAGTACCAGGCCCGGTAAGACACCGTCTGCATCGCAGGATGCCACCGGTATCACCCAGCCCTTACCGGGAATATACTCGGTATCTCCCCAGATCACCCCTCTGTCGCAAGACAGACTCATCAGACTATGCAAATTTTTCTTACGAAAATTCATAAAATCCTCAGTTGAATCGGCCGAGGTCAGCAAGGATACGCCAAATTTTGGATTGATAATAAAACTGTCGAGATAGTACGTTTGCTCGACGCTGCCGTACATTTGCAGAAATGCAACGTCTGAATCTTTATGTTGCTGCGTGTCATTCGCCGCCGAAAAAGGGAAATAGCAACTCGTTCTCGGATCGGTTATTTGTCGCGAAAATGGAATGTGGCTATTTGTAATGTAATATTTTGCCAGAGTTTTGACATCACGCTCTGCGCCTGCAAAACGATGATTATTCAATTTCACACGTAATGTTGCTAATCTTTCAATACGCGAGTAAAATTCTTTTTGTTGTTCCCGGTTGAATAGATAAGTTGAAATTGTGATGTAGATAAACCATACCGCAAAGAGGCTTCCTGATATACATAGTATCAACTTCATTACCAACGATTTTCCATTCATTACAACCCCCAAAATCAGACATCGGCATGCTTATTATCTGGTAGTGCGCGATGTGGTGTAGCGACTGGTTATGAGCAAACAATACCCAAATAAACCATGCTGCACATAGTAAGAATCGCTCATTTCAGTAATACGCACTGCCAATTCCCTTATAAAAAAATACATGCCCCTAACTCACCAGCGAGTCAGTTAAATCCAGAGAGGTACGGATTTGATGAGGGGCTGAACTTTATCGTTATACTCTCACCAATAATTCATCAGCAAGCATCACATTCCAATCATGTTTTCACCTGAATTTTTGTTAATGTTGAACTATAAAGTCAATATTATTTAATCATTCAAGGTTACTAAAACATGACCCCGGAAAAGAACAGTAACGTAGACTCGCCAAAAATAATAGTTAGAATACTTAAAGGTATTTTACGTGGTTGCGATTTTACGTTGATGCCGGGTGAAACCTCTTTCTTTATTGGGGATGAGGAGACCATTAGTCAACATCAAAAATACAATCACGATCGTATTGAACTAATTTATATCCCAACCGAAAAAGCAGATGCTAGCTGTAGGTTTGCCATCAATGCTTCATTCACTGATGATGCCCCTGCTATTTTGCTTATCGAAGGCGAGGGAGTAGAGCAGAATCGTATTGACTTGTGTTTTAACCAAATTGTTGATGTCGGAGGCATAAGTCTGTCGATACGTCCGTTTGATGAAAAATTTGATGACTCCAAATTATATTATCCTGAGGTGAAGGTAAAAAAAGCTAACAAAACAGACATTAAATCTGCAGCTTCACATGGAAAAGCCAAATATCTGTTGCCTGTAGCAATACTTCTGGCGGGTTGTGCCTTGACATACGGCATCATGAATAATGAAGGAAAACGCATTGCGAGCATTACATCGGTTATCGATCTGAATGCTTCCGCCTATACACTTCTCCATGGCCGGGATGGAGCTTATTATGTGATGACCTCCAGTGAAGCAGATGCCAACTGGATAAGTCAGACCCTGATCAGAAGAAATCTGCCTTACGATGTTCGCGTCGTGACCGTCCGGCAAGAGAACGACAGGGCGACCGAGTTTTTTAAAGTCAGCTTGCCTACTGTCCGCTTTCATCGGATCCTTTTTACAGATTCTGGAGACGTAACAGTAGAGTTAAGCCAGGAGAGAAACAGACTGAATGAATCCGAGAAAAAAGCCATCATCAGGAAATTACGCGATCACATTCCCTATGTAGCGGACGTAAAATTAAATTTTATTAGTGATTATGTGGTTTCCAATATTGCAGAGGAGGATTTAAAGAAAATCTTCGTTGAATACACCAGGGTCAAGAATGAGGATAGTATAACATTTGTCCTGACCGGGTCTATTAACGATGCTGAGCTTGAAAGAATTAAACTGTTTATTAATGACTATTATCGTCGATGGGGCGGTGAGTATGTAACATTTGCTCTTGAGTTAAAAGATGACTGGCTGCGAGGCAAATCTTTTAAATATGGCGACCGTGGTTACATAAAACTTTCCCCAGGTCACTGGTATTTCCCTAAACCTATATAAGGAATAAGTATGTCTACAATCCCCGGAAACTGGAATGGGTTTCTCAGTAATATGGCTAAAGGCTTTGATGATGGTGTTACTGAATTGAATTCAGAGCTGCAAAAGGCTCTCGATGATTTGACTAAAGATCCATCAAATCCGCAGACACTGGCAAATTATCAGTCTCGCTTGTCGGAATACACCCTTTATCGTAATGCGCAATCTAACGTTGTTAAAGTCTATAAGGATGTTGGTGCTGCCATCATTACTAACTTCCGCTAAGCCAACAGGAGAGTTAGCCGCTCTCCTTTTATTAAGGATTATAAATGATTATTTCACCGCTTAGTTTTCCAGACGATGAAATGTCGTCATATGCTGACGTTTCAATGAAGGGTAATGATTTGCAATCCCTTGATGACATTATGATTAATGCTTTTTCTAGAACGGCATTGGTTACTGAAGCTGAAAGAGCTTCCGTTCTTAGCAGTCTTCAACAAGCGCAAATCACTAACGATCCTGCAGAGTTATTCAAACTTCAGCAGCGTACGGCAAACTACAATCTTCAAGTTTCGACCATAAGTGCGCTTACGCGCAAAGGGGTAAGCACGATTGAAACTTTACTACGGAGTTAAGAAAAAAAGATTAGCTCTGGTCATTCCTTTGATCTCGGTCCTGCTTGTTGGCTGTAAAGATGAGACGCTTCTTAAAGGACTGGATCAGAACCAGGCTAATGAGATCATAGCACTTTTGCAGCGTAATAATATTGCGTCCAGCAAGCAGCACGTTTCAAAGGAGGGCTATGTAGTAAGCGTGTCGCCGCAGGATTTTGCTCCGGCAGTTGATTTAATGAATATTTACAATCTGCCGACCAGGCCACGGGTGGAAATCGCGCAGATGTTTCCGTCAGATAGCCTGGTGTCATCGCCAAGAGCGGAGAAAGCCCGACTTTACTCTGGCATTGAGCAGCGCCTGGAGCAGTCTATAACCTTACTGGATAAAGTGGTGTCTGCTCGTGTACATGTGAGTTACGATCTTAATTCAATAGAGGGGCAACGAAAGAGTTCTCCAATCCATCTTTCGGCAGTGATTCGCCATGATGGCACAATGCTTGAGCCAACGTTACTCATCAGTGACGTCAAACGTTTTCTGAAAAATAGTTTCGAGGAGGTCGAGTACGATAATATATCAGTTGTATTATCTCAAATTCCTGAGGTACAGAGGCTCGCGCCACAATCGGAACAAAGTTCTGGTTATTCCAGTACCCTGGTGAGCTTAGTTTTAGGAACAATAACGCTGGTTATTGCTTCATTTTATCTGATTTTTATAAACCGCCGCAAAGGCGGAGCGCATAAAAAAATTATTCCAGAAGGGGGTTTTTTTTCTAACTCCAGGCCGAGCTTCACAAGGAATAAAGTAGACAGCGAACCTCCGGAGACTAAAAAAGATGATAACCCAATATGACCAGGTTCTGTATGATCCCATATCATGGATTCATCATCAGCGTTTCTTCCTTCCAAAGATGATGGATAACAGTCGGTGCCGCAATATCTTAAATGGGATGATTTTTGATTATTATAAACTGAACGTGCTGGAGGTGAATAAAAACTGTCGATTAGAGCATATGTTTATTGTCAACTGGCAAAGGCTACATACGGCGTCGTTCTTGCTGTGCTGCATGCGAAACCGCTCTCAACTGGCTCAGCAAGGGGGATGATGGCGCTGCCCAAATTTGCCAGACAATTTGCCGTGCTGGATTTACCTGGTGCATCTCTTTCAACAACAGATAAAGTCAGCATAGATGATCTCTGGCTACGCTCTGGCGCAGAGTTACTCTGTTTTCGCAGTTTATTGTCAGAAGGAATAGCCTGTCGATTGCCTCTTTTGTTTTCGACAGAGTCCGTAGCGTATGCCGAAAAATCGACGATGATCGCGCCAGCGGTGTTTTCTTTAAAACTCGCTCTACAACATGTGGTACGCAATGAATAATAACCTAAAAATTCCCCTCCAGGAGGGTGTATTATTTAAAAAAGCACATCGAGACGTTTATTGTAACGCCGACCGCATACTTGATGAGGCAAAAAATCAGGCAAAAAAAATCATCAAAGAAGCGCAAAGCCAGCAGGAGCTTATCCGCCGTTATGCTTATGTTCAAGGATATCAGGAAGGAATAGGGCAGGCGAGCGATGCGGTATTACGTTTCCTCACGGTTAAAGAGGAACAGATGCGCAACTTATACATTGAAATGGAAAAGGAGTTAATGGCGTTTTTGGGTAATGTAATACATGATAAGTCTGTTGTGCTCCAGGCGCTGGAGACATGGGTATCGGAACTTACATTTAAAACGGGCAATTCAGTATTCAGAATTTTGGCACCACAAGAATTGCAAGCTTTTAAACCTCAATTAGTCAGGAAAGTAAATGAGGTTTTTGATGGAAGTGTCATTATTCAGTATCATGAGCAGAATAGATTTGTTATGAGTTATGGCGATCAGTTGGCCGAGTTCGACTATAATGATCTCATTGCTCAATACGCCAGGGCGTTGTTAAAAGATAAAAATCTGAAAGAGATTTGCAACGCGTTTTCATCAGAAGGGATTGAATCTCTGAAAGATCAAATCAATCATACGGCAATTCCAGCCAATAACATGATAGCGGAGGATGAACATGATCTCAGCAATAGCAAAAACCAGCGCCTTGATTTCCACGGTGGCTGATAACACGCAATCCCTCGAAGATATTGCCGCAAAGGCGGCTTCTCCCGGCAACGCTGGCGAAGTGAATCTAGGGTTTTTGATCATGTATGAGCAGTGGAAACAGGAGATTTTGTTATCAGATGGGATGACAGAAGACTATAACTCGGAGTGGTGATATGAAATACAAAACCGTATTACCTGCGCTGTCTCTCCTGTTGCTTGCCGGCTGTCAAAGTTCTGGATTTGGGGATTCATCCTCACAGACTCCACAATCAGCGGGTACGCAATTGTCGCAACTGCAGTCGCTGCGTTGTGCTTCGGGGCCTGTGACTCAGAATGCAACTTTGCCCTCCAGTCTTTATCAGGAAATGGTAACCTGTGCCCGGCGAGGACAGTTTGATAAAGCTGCCACATTTTATGGTATTGCAGGGACTTTCAGCAGCTACGATGCTTTATCCGTGAACACGCGATATGCCAGAGAACGGCACGTGAGCTTGCTCAATGAGGGGCTCGCTCCTTTAACGGCAAGCGAGAGGGAGAGAACATGGGCCGCGATTCGGGATACAATGGAGACTCCGCGAAAAAAAGAACTTTTATGTCAGCGAGTCCGTCATTTTGGGCCACCTCAATACCGCCCGGACTATATGCTGACAAACAGTATTTCCTTCCAGAGTACGAGTGCTGATGGAAGTATTGGCAGATGGAATGCAGCGCTCCGTAGCTATCTCGATTGCTAATCTTGATCCTCTTTGTACCGCAGATGATAGTTAAGCTTGTACTGCGGTATAATTCGATTTTTAACATCACAAAACAGTATTCTCAGGCCATAACCTGATGTAAATTTAGTATCGTCGATAATAGAGTTGGCTTTGCCTGTACATTGGTTAGTAAATTGTTGCACCCATGTTTTTCTCAAGGATGCTTTGAACTCAGGGGTTTATCATTATTATGCTTATGCACCAACATGTTGTTATACAGAAGGCGTCGTCGCTTAAGAAAATTCTTAGGCTGGGTTTTTTATCTTTATCCTTAACAAGTCTTATCAGCTGTAGCACGCATAATACGTCCTCGCAATACACGGACCGAGGTCGGTATATCGTTGACCATTCCTTTCCTTCACAAAGCCAAAACGAGCGAGTTAGATTCCTCATCATGCACTATACGGCATTAGATGATGCCGCATCCTTAAAGGCGTTGACCAAAGGAAACGTAAGCGCCCATTATCTGGTTAACTCATTGCCGGAAATGCGTGATTATAAACCGGTTATTCTACAACTCGTTCCTGAAGAGAAAAGGGCCTGGCATGCTGGTATTAGCAGCTGGAATGGGCGGGGAAATATCAATGATACATCAATTGGTATTGAAATCGTCAACCCGGGATTTACACAAGGAATGTTAGGTGACAAAATCTGGTACCCTTTCAACGACAAGCAAATGGATGCCATTGCGCTGCTGGCTAAAGATATTATTGTCCGCAATAAAATAGATCCTGACAACGTACTGGGTCATAGCGATATTGCGCCCTTGCGCAAGCAGGATCCCGGCAGGCTTTTTCCATGGAAAAAATTAGCGCTGATGGGAATCGGGGCGTGGCCAGATGATAGTACGGTAAACAAATATCTGGCAGGGCGAGACAAATATTCGCCCGGGGATGTTTTAGAAATTCAGAAGTCGTTAAAAAAATATGGCTATGACAAAATCCCTCAGAGTGGTGTCCTTGACGAGGAGACGCGTACCACAATCAGTGCCTTTCAAATGCACTTCCGGCAAGACGATATTGCGGGAAACGCAGATGCTGAAACTGAAGCAATTGCTAAGGCGCTGGTCGAAAAATATCGTCAATCCTAGCGCCCTAGTCCTCGCCCAGAGGGCGAGGACTTCTCAGCTATCGATCATCCCATCCATCTTCAGTCCAGGGTTCAGTTTCTGAATCCGATTCTTCTATTTTCTTGCGTCTCTCTAACATAGGGTATTTCTGCCGCAATCGTTATGCCGAAGGCAAAGGTGGTGACAGTGGCTACCGCAGGCTGTGTCGGTTTAACCGGCTCATGGGGGAGTCTACTTTTCACCCGTGAATCAGAGAAAATGCTGTATATGGCCACACCTTAAGCGTGTCAAACGCGCTTGGCATAGGGGCAGGGAGTTCCTTTTCCGGAAAGACAAAGCTGCTGCCAGGCTCAAAGGCGACAATGGCTTTGACCTTGTCATTTTTCATCGCCGTGTACCAGCTTGGTCCGCCACCCTGAGAGTGGGTGAAAAGGATAGCGGGGCCGGATTTATCCACGACGGCGGACATCGCATCAGAGATAACATTGATATCAAACGGCCCGGTATTTGGGATCATCTGACGGAAATACTGATTCAGTGCTTCTTTGTCGTGTGAGAACTGAACGCCCTTAATTTAGCACCCCTGATTGCCCTTATTTGGCAGACTCATGAATGCGGACGATTAACTGCGTATTGTCTCTAACAGATCGGTATTCAGGCTGCGGTGAATGACGCCCGCAATGACTCGTGTATTTCCGCTGCGGGAAAAGTACGCCACCAGAACACGGCTTTTACCATGAACGTTTGCGGTTCCGATGGCTGCCGATGCCAAGGAGACGTTCGCAAGCGTCAGCCCGGCAAGAGCCAATACCGCCATTTTGCTTGCCTACGTGCTTGAGCACGCTGACATGCGAGCGGGTGAGCTGGCGGAATACGCTGGCCGGGCAAGAATAAAAGGTTTGCAGTGTGAAAACACATATAAGGGGTTTGAGGGTCAATGGAACGAAAACGTACGTTAAGGAGATAATTCATTGTTTCAGCTGAATTAAGGCGTAACCAATACGCAACAAATCTGGTGAAGCCCTTGTCACATTTTGCCCGGCACTGACCGGGTATTTTTTGTCCGCTTGACGGTGGGTAACATAATTGTTACCCTGAATCCGTTAATCAATCAGGGGGCTTGTATGGCCAGCATTGAAACCGATGAATCAACAATCCGGTATCTGAAGGAAAACCCCGAAGCCAGAATGGCGGCAATAGACGAGGTTTACAGGCTGATACGTGAAGGTGATGTTGATGTGGCAAAGATAACGCTACGCATGATTATCAATCTTACTTGTGGATTTCCTGCCATTTCAAATGAGGTAGGCAGACATCCAAAGTCCATCATGCGCATGCTTACGCCTGATGTAGATCCAGGTATAAAGGCGTTTATGTCAGTGGTAAATGCCACGAAACGGCAGATAGCTAACGCGTCAACAGGAGGTATGAACGATGCGCAGTAATCTTTATGAAACAGACTTTTACGGGTGGACGCAGCAACAGGCGGCACTTCTCAAAGATGGACGTTTATCTGATTTAGACGTGATGCATTTAATGGAGGAAGTCGAATTTATGGGCGGCAGCGAACGCAGGGAACTTGAATCACGTCTTGAAATTCTGTTTATGCATTTGCTTAAGTGGAAATTCCAGCCCAGCCACCGTGGAACAAGCTGGACGCTAACCATTAAAGAACAGCGCCGTAAAATCGCCAGGCATCTTGAAAAGAACCCGACACTGAAAAGCAAACTGCCTGAAATGGCAACGGAGGCATACGGCGATGCCGTTTTATCTGCCGCGCGTGAAACGGGCTTTGATGAATCCACATTCCCGGAGTCGATGCCGTGGACGCTGTTACAGGCATTTGAGGCAAACTATCGGCCTGAGTAAAAGAAAGGCAATGCACCAGACCCGGCCACCGCGCCGGGTTTTTTTTATGCCCGAAGCAAACGAAACGCACACACGGTGCGGGTAGGGCGGACGCAATCGCGTTAATGTGCTGTTTGTAGTTGAAATAATCAGGCCTGAGAAGTGGACTGGAAGTTAGAGTCTTGCAACAAGGGCGTAAACTGCCTTGTCCTGCCTGTGTTTGTACATTACTGCTGTATTTAACATAATATACATTATGCGCACTAACGTTGTTAGAACCATTTAGTAATGTCCGCCTGTAGCTCATCCAGATGTCCGCATTATGATGATGCCTAAACTACCCTCGAAGCCACACGCCATTATATCGATAGACATGGCAAACCGCTGGCGCTGTAAAGTGATAAAGCCGGTGTTTTCCGCGTAAATTGCTTTCAGTAACCTCTGGCGGCGGTAAAATTAACGTTTACCCGCTCCTGCTCAGGAGCTGTTCTGGAAATTCTCAGGTATTAAATCATCAAAGGGAGTTTCGCTATGACTATCTCTCTCAGTCCCGGTATCGCCCGTCGTAATACGCTGGAATCAGTCACAAATACCTACGCCACTCAAGGCTCGGTCTATATTCCCGCAGTTCACTGTATCAACCAGACGTTGAAGTCCTGTAACGTTGGGCTAAGCTCACGGTCGCTGGCCAGTATCACCGACAACATTAAAAATGTTTATAAGGGCAACCGTACGGAGGCTGCTGCTTCCTTACGTGAATGCGCTGCGTTCACTCGCGATACTTTTGACGCCCTGGCTGTCGGGCATTTTGTCGACGCGCTGGCAAGCGCCAGCGGAGTAATAATGAATGGCGTGGGGAGTACACTCTATTTTGCTAACTATGATCGTGAACGATTGTCGCCTCACGCCAAAGCGCTGTACGACATGATGCATCCATAATCAACGAGCCAGGTTCTTCACGAGACGCGCATGCAGTCTGAGGACATTTTCAGTGATGGACCTGGCAACCTTCTGAGAGAAACGTTCTGGCAACGCCATTTTAACGGTTTCAAGCGCCTGCGGCACGTTTTCTACAAAATCCTGCAGGATTTGCCAAACCTGATCCTGTGGAAATTTCACGGCCTTTGCCGTGGCCAGAAAATGGCGTGGATGAATCTTGTCGATGGCATTTTTTCGCCCTTTTGACGCATTCAGGCTCATCGCCAGCTTTAGATCGCTGATATGAATACCAGTGC
This sequence comes from unidentified bacterial endosymbiont, assembly GCF_918797525.1. Taxonomy (NCBI): domain Bacteria; species unidentified bacterial endosymbiont. Next base: position 2,484,878 of record NZ_OU963893.1, read on the forward strand.
CACCCAACACCGGAAACGCGGAAATAATGTCGTAAAACGGCGTTAACCGATAACTTCCGCCTGGCAGAATAAAGACAGAGAAGTTTTTGGCGTGCCCATCCGTGGCCCCCAATAACCACTGGAAAACCAGGAATCTCATGAAGTTATAGCGGTCGGCCAGGGCTTCACTGGAGCCCAGTAAAAACGCCATAACTTCAGCTATACCTGGCCCGCCATCGGACTCATATTTGAGTGACGATGGCAGGCCAAAAGCCTGACACATATCTTCCTGAGGTAGTCTGAACAATACCGAGCGGTCTGCGCTCCAGCGTCTGTCAAAACGTTCAACCGCCAGTGCACGAACCCCGCCAGCAATAATAATTTCTGCATCCGGAACGTCAAAACCCAGCGTTTTTGCCATTAATAGGCAAAAGTATTCGTTATCGACGCTGTCACATAGATCCAGGGTGGCATTCGGTTGCTTTATTTCACCAATGGGTAATTTGATAATGTGCGTGGTCGGCGTCGTCGCTTTTGGTATACACCACGCGTCGCTCATTTTGAGCAGCGCAGTTTTTTCCTGCGCACCCGCGACGGAAATGCGAAAATCACTCTCTTCGTTGATCATGCCCAGCGGAATGTCTGATTTGTATGCCGACAGCACCGCTTCCAGTTTCTTCTCGCTCAGGGTCTCCCACGCCATGCCGGGCAAACTGATCTCTTCATTTTCAGCAAGCAACGTCACGGCGCCTACGCTGTCTCGCCCTATTTCCGCCAGTAGATCAAAGGGCTGCTTCGAACGTGCATGATAGCGTTTTACGATACGATCCCTTACCACTGGGCTGTCGGGAAGCAGATTATCAAAAAAATTAAATACTGCATCGGAGGTAATCTGGCCAAACTGTAGTGGCAGCGAGAGCGATAACGGTCGCGCATGGCGACTGTCCATCCACTCGCGTGCGTAATGAAACGTATGTGCCCCATTCGGCTGTTTTATTAATTCGCCCACGCGCTCATTATTCATCCATGTCACAAGCTTAGCCATTACCAGTCCAGATCCTGTTGGTTATCATCGCTCGACTGCGCCCGCGCATCACCGCGTTCATGCAGCGCCAGGGTCATTTCCAGAGACTGCAAGATTTTAAAAAAGGTAGTGAGGGTTGTCTTATCAGGATTGTTTTCAAAGTTGGATACCGTAGCTTGCTTAATGCCAATTTTTTTTGCCAACGCACTCTGCGTCCAGTTGTTTTTCTGACGCATCAGTTTCATGTAATTCGCTAGCTGAATCGGGCTGAAAATCATCGGTGGTTTCATAACGTTCACTTCCACGAAGGCTTATCCCCTGGTAGGGATAACGGAAGTATTATCCCTACCAGGGGATAATGTCAAATTAAAAGCACAAAGCGTTGTTCATATCCTCTGCAGGGTATAGAACAGCTATTATCCTCTCTAGGGGATAAATACATGCATTATCGCTCATAGGTATCATTACTAGCCTGCGTGATGTCTGCCGCGCTGACCTGAACATCCTTGAAAATCAGCCCCTTCACGCCAGAAATTTTACCGAACTCGGTTGCATCGATGGAGACTGACGACAAGGTTAATGCCTGCACAGGACGTTCCGGATAGCCTTCAATAAAAAACGCGCATGAAAACGGCTTACTGTCTGAACGGCGGGCAACAATATTTTCCAGCGTCAGCTGGCTAACCTCGGTAAGACCGGCCTCCCCTTCAATGCCCTCAGCCAGTTTGCGCCAGTGCTCTGGCTTACTCGCCAGGTCGTCTTTATTACCGTAACTGTACTGTGGAAACCAGTTTAATTGCATAAGTACCGGGAAACGGACATCGAGCAGTTGCAGGTCTCGCACGGTGATATCACGGATGAATCCACCGCGGTTGCGGGCCGATTTAATTCGAAAATCCACCCCCGTACTGTTAAAGCCGTTCTTTTCAATCAATACGCGTTCGATGCCACCGGATGTCTCACTGCCGAGCGTAATGCCAGACCCCTTGTTCAGGATGCACTCACGAATGACAATATCTCTCGACGATCGCTGTTTTAGTGCGGCTTCCTGCCCCCGTCCCGCTTTAATACAGATATTGTCGTCATTACAGGAGAGCGTACAACGTGCGATGCGTACCTGTTCGCAGGAGTCGATATCAATGCCGTCCGTGCTCGGCCCTGCTGAATTGCTGATACGGACGCCTTCAACGATAATATGACGGGAATAGCAAAGATGCAGGTTCCAGAAACCGGATTCGCGGCTGGTGAAATCCTGCAGCGTAATGTGCTCGCTTTCATACACCAGAATATTCCGCGGACGCTGGCAATCATAATCCACGACCCAGCGCAAACCTTTGGCACTGTACTCTTCCACCATTCCACTGTGCTCGTCGTCGCCCCAGAAGCGCTGCCACCAGACCAGCCCCTGTCCGTCAAGTGTCCCCGTCCCGGTAATGCTAACATCCTGACAGTCAATGATATTGATGATTGCAGCAGGCCAGCGCATATCAATGCCGGCGACGCGGGTCTCTATCTGCGGGTAGTCCTCAAGGCACTGACTGCCCAATAGCTGTGCGCCAGGCTCCAGATGCAAAGTGATGCCGCTTTTCAAAAAAAGGGCTCCGGTCAGAAAGGTGCCTGCGGGGATCACAACGGTGTCATCTGGCTGCGCGTTTGCGATAGCCAACTGGATCGCGACGGTGGATGGGCATTCAGCGAAGGGATCCGCGCCGAACGCAATAACAGAGATCGCTGCCATAAAAGGTCCTTTATAGGCTTGCTCAATCAGTGGATTTGACAATCAATGGAGTGTTTGTACAAACACGACCGCCGATCAGGATGGTCAACGAGCGCGAGGGCTGTGTGACCACGGTAATACGCAAATCAGCGGGTAAAAACTTAACCCGGTCAGAGGCGCGGTTTATTTACCCGGAAATAGTCAAATAAGAGCAGACAACACCTTGATAATCTGTGTCTGGCTTGAGACCACATTATCATCACCATTCCAGCCAAAAGTGACTTTGAGGCGATATTCATCCCTTTCGCGGTTGTCATAATAACGAATTGCAGGTGCCCATATTCCCTTGCTTGTTATCTGGAGCCCAGACGGGATTTTCTTTGATATTTATCATATTGACACCGTTTCGCTTGAATAAAGGGCACCGTCTCATTCTCTTCTTCAGATGCTGCTATTTTGCGCTTTTCGAGATCCGCCTGAATTTTCTCCATAAATTTATCATCCGGTTTGTAGAACAGAGATAAAAACCACAGCACCAGGTAAGAGGCGGATGGTGCAAGCGTTAACATCAAAATGATTCCAGTTGTCGCCAGGGGCGTCTGGACGTTGGACCCCGGTTGATAGCCAAACCAGCCAAGTGAAAAACCGACCAGCGCGCCGGCAAACGCCATCCCTAACGTTTAGCGGTATTCCGCGCAGCTATTTAGCTCGTCACGTCAGCTGATAGTACTTGTCCGGAAACTTTCTTTCCGGAATGTCTTCTTCATCGTTCATTTGCAGCAGGTCGCGTTCCATCATATTGCAGATGGCGTCAAGCGGCAGGTCGTTATCTTCGGTGCCAAACGGATCTTCCAGCTCTTCCGCCAGCGTATCAAGTGAAATAAAGGTATATGAAATCAGTGCGGAGACAAAGGGTGTCATGTAGTGCAAGTCAACAACCAGGGCAAATGGCAGCATGATGCAAAAAAGATAAACCGTACGGTGCAGGATCAGCGTATAGGCAAACGGCACGGGGGTTGTAGCAATCCGCTCGCAGCCGGAAAGAACCACAGACATATCGTTCAGCCGGTTGTTCAGGCTGTGGAACAGGATGTCAGACAGCTGACCTTCACGGCGGCGCACGGCAAGCCATTCTCCCATTTTCAGCAAAATACGATTCGCGGGGGAATTTGAATCCATCACTTTGCGTAAAACATCTGCGGAAAGATAGGCAGAAAGCTGTTCGGCATTCGTCTCCCTGCGTAGCGTCATGCGTAAGCAGTTGGCAAAAGCTATCTGCAGACGAACAAACTCCCCCAGGTGCTTATCGTCAGGGAGCGTGTTTTTAACCTCGCGAAACAGCGATCGTGCCGCTATCATCAGTTGCCCCCACAGCTGTCGAGCCTCAACATAGCGCGAATAGCAGGCGTTATTTCTAAAACCGAGAAATATCGCAATAGCCACACCGAGAATGCTAAACGGAGCAACGGTAAATTTGATGCCAAGTGAGGTGTACCACGGCAGCATCAGGATGACGGCAAGAGATAGCAGGAAGTTAAGCAGCAACCGGGTGTAGATTTTGGGTAAAACGGAACCGTGCCAGACAAAAATCAGTTGTAGCCAGTGCTGTTGAGGACGAACAATCATAGTCAGATTCTGTAAAGAAAAGAGCGTGGCTATTAAACGTGATCCCTATCACGGTTGCAAGCGTGTTAACGAGAGTTTGCATTTTACGTTCTGGGGGAGTAAACGGGAACAGTGCCCCTGCCTTCATCCTTCTCCACATTCAAGGAAAGGTAGACGACCCGCCAAACTCAAGATAAATTTTTGCCAGATTCTGCAACTGATTAAAGCGGTTTTCATCCAGCCGCAGTTCCGCCTGACGGCGTTTTTCCTGAGCATCGAGCCAGAATGAGATACGCGCTGCGCCCTGCCGATAACGCACTTCGTTTAATCGCTCCGACTTACGCGCAAGCTCCAGTCCCTCCCGAAGCCTTGTCTCCTGAGCCAGCAGTTGATTACGCAGGGAAAGCTCGTCTTCAATGCTGCTCATCGCCTTATAAAGCAGTTGTTTGAACTCCAGCACTCGCTGCTCGTAATCGTTACGGGCAATTTTTACCTCGACGCCCCGCTGCCGCCACTCGAGGAACGGCAGCGTCAGGTTAGCGCCTACGGAGCCGACCGGATTATGCAGGAACGTCAGCAGCGAAGTGCTGCTGGTACCAAGAGCGCCGGTCAGGTTGAAGGCGGGATAGTATTCGGTACGCTTGATATCAACCGTAGCCAGCGCCTCACGCACCCGCCACTCTTTAGCGCTGATGTCAGGCCGGCGCATCAGCACGCTGGCAGGAATGTTCGCATTTACCTTCGGCAGGTTTCCTTTTGGCAGCATTGTTGGCTCGACTACCGGGTTGCCCGGCACGGCGCCGAGCAAGACCGCCTGCTGATTGAGTCCCTGCAAACGCTCCCGCTGTAGCCCGGTAAGCCGGTTTTCCTGCGCGAGCAGGCTTTGTTGCGCATCAACCACATCCAGCGATGAGGCACCTCCCGCGCGATAGCGAGCTTCGGCCAGACGCAGCGTCTCTTTTGCATAGGCAATACTCTGCCGGAGGACGGCAATCTGCTGATTCACAAAGCTGATGCGCCAGTAATTATTACTGGCCTCTGAAAGCAGCGTCAGGCGCGCGGAGCGAAGATCCTCTTCGCTGGCATGGCTTGCCCACTCCGCCGCATCGCGCTGACGGGCAATTTTGCCCCAGAGATCCAGCTCATAGCCGGTGCTGAGGCTGGCGGAACTGCTTTTTGTCCAGCCGGACGAGTTATTCAGCTGGTTTTTTCCGTCCACGCCCAGCAAACCTTTTAGTCCAGGATCGTTGGTGATGCCTACTCTTTCCGCGTCCAGTCGCGCCCTATACACCCGCAGCACGGCTATAGCCACGTCGTTATTACTTGCCATCACCTGGCGGAGCCAGTTATCGAGATGAGGATCGTTAAACGCTTTCCAGTCAAACGGAGCTAAATCTGCGGCCATATCGCTCTTGTTCCAGCTGGCGGGATAGCTCACTTCGGGCGCGCGGTAGTCGCTTTTCAGCGTGTTGGCGCAGCCAGCGCTGAGCGCGGTGGCAAGGCATAAAGCCAAAGGGGATAAAATTTTCATAGGTTACTCGCTGGCCAGTGAAACAACCGGATCCATCCTTGCCGCCTTGCGGGCGGGGAGATAACCGAAGATCATGCCGATTAAGGTTGAACAAAAAAACGCAGCGGCGGCGGCCTGCCACGAATATATAGCCGTGAACATTCCGCCCGCCAGGATGGAAAAGAGCGCGCCTGCGGCATACGACAGCGCAATGCCTAACGCGCCGCCAATCAGGCAAACCAGTACGGCCTCAATCATAAACTGCTGCATGATGTCGCTACGCCTTGCGCCTACCGCCATGCGTACGCCAATTTCATGAGTACGTTCTGTCACAGAGACCAGCATGATGTTCATCACCCCGATACTGCCGATCATCAGCGCGATAGAGGCGACCATCAGAATTAAAATGGTGAAGGTCATTGAGGTGCGTTCGATAGATTTTCTGATCTGTTCGAAGTTATAGAGTTGGAAGTCTTTTACGCCGTGACGCTGGGTTAACAACTGGGTGATAGCACTAACCGCCGCCTCGTTAGCCACATTGTCCTTAAGCCTGACGCTAATGCTGGTCAGAACTGGTTTGCCTACCATGCGGTATATCACCGTGCTGTAAGGCATCCACACGGTAATGCGGTTTGGCGCATAGCTCCGGTTGTTGCTTTTGGCGATGCCCACCACGCGTGCCGGTACGGAACCCAGGAAGACAATTTGCCCCAGCGCCTGTAGCCCCGCGTCGTCGAAAAGCGCCTTGCGGGCGTTTTCATCAATAATGACTTCCTGCAGGGCGTTGCGGTCGTCCCTGAAGGTCGCTCCCTGCAACAACTCAATACCGTTTACCCGGAAATGATCCCGCCCGACGCCGTTGATGGAAGCCGTTGCAGATTTACCGAGAAAACGAATGTTGTCTGAGGTGCTAACTTCCGGGCTTACGCTGTCGACAAATCCTTGCTTCGCCAGCGCATCAGCGTCCGCAGGTACCAGCGTTCGAATGCCCTCGATGCTGTCATCGAAGAAATCGCGCCCGGGATAAATGCTGACCACGTTGGTCCCCAGTTCTTTAATATTCTCCAGCGTCTTCTGCCTGGCACCCTCACCCAATGCCACGACGGTGACGACGGCGGCAATACCGAAAATAATCCCGGTCATGGTAAGCGTGGTGCGTAAGCGGTGTGCGTTCATCGCTTTTAGCGCCATTTGCAGCGATTCACGCGTACGATCGAGCAGCGTTTGCCAACGGCTTTGCCGGATAGAGTTGGGCGGCGGCAGTGTTTCCGTCGCAGTTACGCAACTGCCGCTATCAGCGATAATTTCGCCGTCACGCAGCTCGATAATTCGCTTCGCGTACCGGGCGACATTCATATCGTGGGTCACCATCACTACGGTATGACCACGCTGATTGAGCTCGCTCAGAATGGCTAACACTTCTTGCCCGGACTGCGAGTCCAGCGCGCCAGTCGGCTCGTCCGCAAGGATTATCTCTCCGCCGTTGATCAGCGCTCGGGCAATACTGACGCGCTGCTGCTGGCCGCCTGAAAGTTCGCCGGGTTTATGATGCTCACGCCCTTCCAGGCCAAGTCTGCTAAGTAGGACGGTCGCACGCCGCCGACGGTTCTCGCGTCCGCTGCTGGCGTAAATGGCCGGGATCTCAACGTTGCCTAGCGCGCTAAGGTCAGGCATCAAATGGTAGCGCTGGAAGATAAAGCCGATATGTTCCCGGCGCACTCTGGCCAGCTCATCGGGCGAAAAGTGGGCGGCGTTTTGCCCGCCAATGGAGTAATCGCCGCTGTCGGGTACGTCGAGGCAACCCATGATGTTCATCAGGGTTGATTTGCCCGAACCTGAGGCGCCGATGATCGCCACCATTTCACCGGCCGCAATAGTCAAATCGACGTTTTTAAGAACGGTCAACGCCTGGCTACCGTTGCCATAAGTTCGACTAATACCTTTTAGCTCGATGATGTTTCTCACGGTACCCCCCCTTCCTCAGACGCATTCTCACCCGGCTGCGACAGCACGACATTTTCCCCGACCTTTAAGCCTTTGAGGATCTGAATATCCACGCTGTTGGTGAGGCCGGTTTTCACATCCCGGGTTTCCAGCGTGCCGTTCTCCGCCAGCACCTGGACCTGCTGCTTATTTCCTTCAGCTCTGCGCACTGCCTGAATGGGTACCAGCAGCGTATTTTGGGCTTCGCCCGCAAGCAGCGTAACCTGCGCCGTCATGGCAATACGGAGTCGGTTTTCTGGGTTAGGTACGTCAAGCAGAGCGTTGTAATAGACGGACGCATTTGAGGTGCCGGAGCCTGATGCCGAACTGGTGCTGGCAAGTGAGTCGTCTTTCATTATCGACTCCGGTGCCAGTTCAACGGTACGCAGCGTCGCGTCATAGTGTATGTCCGGCTCGGAGAAGATAGTGAAACGGGCTTTTTGGCCTGGGGAAATACGGGTGATGTCGGCTTCGGAGATCTGCGCTTTAATGGTCATGACGTCCAGACGCGCTAGCTTGATGATGGTCGGCGCACTCTGGCTTGAGTTAACGGTCTGCCCCTGCTGAGTGACGACGGCGATAACAATACCATCCATCGGCGCTACGACTCGCGTATAGCCAAGATCGACCTTTTTCTTATCGACTTCGATCTGCGCCTTAACCAGTTTGGCATTCAGAGACAGTAATTCAGCGCGCGTGGTGGCAAGCGTAGCCTCCGCAGACTCAAAATCTTCACGCGAGCTGGCATCTTCACTTAACATCTGGCGCTGGCGTTTAAAACGCCGTTCAGCCTGTTTCAGAAGCGCCAGCTTCGACTGGCGTTCGGCTTTCACTTCGTTGAGCGCGGCTTCGGCGTTGCGCAAGTCGTTACGCTGAGGCACGTCGTCAATGTCGGCAATCAACTGTCCTTTAGTCACGTGGTCGCCGAGCTTCACTTTCAATGATTTCACCTGGCCTGATACCTGCGCCCCTACGTTAACGCGTTCAATCGCGTCAATGCGACCGGTGGCCAAAACGGAATTTTCTATATCGCCTTTGCGCACAGGGGCCGTAATATATTCCGGCACATCAGGGCTTCTCAGAAAGAAGAACAAAGCGATAATAAGAACGATGAGCAGCGTCACGGCTAAGACGACGGCACGGCGAGAGAGAGATTTCGTTAGCATTGTGCAGGTTTTCCATAACGATGAAAGCGGTGATCCAGGTTCTCATAGTGAATGCCCCAGCTTCTACTGGAGCTAAACACGGTGCATCTGGTTAGATTTTATCCTTAAGTGGCAAGAGGGATGTCCGCTTTATTCTGTTCCGGAAGACGGGGTTAACCCTCTGAAAGATCAGGATGAACCATCCCCTTATTTCATTTCTCCGCTTGTCACTACTTAAAATGGCATCGTTCCTGCGATATTGTATTACTTCACTCCTGCTACCACCACCGGCCATTATTTTTACCACATCGAGCGCCGTCCGGTTCCCCTGGTAATGAGCAGGTAACAAAAGGTCAACTAATCCCTCAAGACTTAGACCGCACGGTGTTGCAGACTTTTTTAAATTTAATGCTATAGTATGTTGTAACTAATTAAGGTGCGGAAAAAACCCGGCTGAAGCCGGGCTAACGGGTTAGCCGAGCGGTTGTACCGCTGCGCGCATTCCCTGAAGCAAAATAGTATCGAGATCCTGCGTGACGTGGTCTACCAGTCCCGTGACCTGAGAGAGATCGCACTCCCAGTGTTCGCTCACGCTCAGTACAGAGCGCACCAGTTCATGGGTACTGATTTGTTTATCATGGTGCCGCGCCCAAAGCTGCTGATAACGTTCAAGCCAGTGCGCGTCATCCTGCACAGGATAAGGTTCACCGTTACGCTCGCCACGGTAAAATGCGATTAACGCGGCCAGAGCAAAGGTCAGCCGCGCAGGCAATTTACCGGTTGCCTTATGCCCTGCCAGCAGTTGCGGCAAAATACGCGTGCGGTATTTGGTCATTCCGTTAAGGGCAATCGACAGCAGCTGATGCTTAATGTACGGGTTACGGAAACGCCCCGTCACTGCGCTTGCAAAGGACGCCAGCTCGTCGCGCGGCAGGTCCAGCACCGGAATGATTTCATCGTAAATCGCTTTCTCTACGAACGCGCACACGTCAGCGTCGTTCATCGCATCACCTACTGTATCCAGGCCCGCCTGGAACGCCACCGGCACCAGTGCCGTGTGCGCGCCGTTGAGGATCGCCACTTTGCGCTCTTTATAGGGTTTGATGTCATCGACAATCAGCACGTTGAGCGGGAGTTTATCCAGCCGCAGCTCGCTGGCCAGCGATTTTGGTCCCTGAATCACAAACAGGTAGAAATGTTCGGCGGTATCGAGAAAGGCATCGTGGTAACCCCGTTCCTTTTCCAGCGCGGCCACTTCATCACGCGGATAACCCGTTACAATGCGGTCAACCAGCGTAGAGCAGAAACTGTTGGCGTCATTTAGCCACTGGGTGAATGCTGCGGGAAGTGCCCACTCTTGCGCATACCGCAGAACCAGCTCACGAAGCGCAGCGCCATTGTAGTCAATCAGCTCGCACGGAATGATTATCCAGCCTTTGTCCGCAGCGCCGTTGAAATGGCTGAAACGCTCATACAGTAGGCGCGTCAGTTTAGCCGGGTAGCTCACCGCCGGAGCATCATCAAATTTATCCTCAGCGTGATAGCTGATACCGGCCTCGGTGGTATTTGAGAAAACAAAACGCATCTGTGGGTTATGCGCCAGTTTCAGGAACTCATCGTACTGGCTGTAAACGCTGATTTCACGGTTAACGGAGCGGATAAGACGCGCATCACTGACCGCCTCCCCCTTCTCATTCAGGCCGCGGATGATAGTGGTGTACAGACCATCCTGAGTGTTCAATGACGGCGGAAAGTCGCTCTGGATAGGTCGCACAATCACCACCCCGGCGTTCAAATCGGTATGTTCGTTTAACAGGTCTATTTGCCAGTCAACAAATGCGCGCAGAAAGTTGCCTTCACCAAACTGAATGATGCGTTCCGGATAATGCGCACCGGGAAAATCACGACGGTTGAGTGTGTTCACAATGGGGGATCCTTTTATGATTAGTCATACAGCCTGACAAGATTGGTGTGATAACTTATCAAAACATAACGACCAGAATCCCCTGTCTGGATCAATTCATGACGTCATTGTGAAAATTAATCATAAGAAAAGTTTAAATTTTTTGCCCTGTCACCTTGCACACTGACGCTGTTGCTTCATGGCATACATTTTTTCATCTGCATCTTTTAGCCACTGCTGCATATCATCGCCGTTATGATCGAATTCGCTCAGCCCCCAGGAGAAGGATAACGTCCACGGATGCAGCTTCCGCGCGTTGTAGGCTTCAACCTGCTCGGCAAGGTGCTGCATCGCAATCCATGCCCCCTGCTCATGGGTATCGGCAAACAGCACGGCAAACTCGTCACCGCCAAAGCGCACCAGCAGATCGGCCTCACGAAAGGAGGATCGCATCAGTGTGGCCATCGCCTTAAGCGCATTGTCGCCCTCTTCATGGCCGTAACGGTCGTTGATCTCCTTGAAACGATCAAGGTCGAGCCAGCCCAGCGTTAACGGCTCGGCGCGACGTCTGGCGACGGAAAGCGTGAACCGGACAAACTGATTAAAGCCCCGACGATTAAATAAACCGGTGAGTTCATCCGTGGTTGCGGCACTGACGGCGGCAAATTCATCTTCTACCAGTGCGCCAAGGTCGTCTAACACCGCAAGATCGCCGGGTGAAAACTCACGCGGTGCGTAGTCTATAACGCATAAAGACCCCACGCTCGCGCCATCCCTTAAGCGCAAGGGAATACCTGCATAAAAACGGATCCCAGGCTTACCCACCACCAGCGGATTATCAACAAAACGCGGATCCTGTTGCGTGTCCCCCACCACCAGCGGAGCGTGGCTCAGGATTACATGACCACAGAATGAGATGTCACGAGGAAGGGTGTCAGGCCCCTGCCCGCTAACGGATTTCATTATCAGAGAATGTTCCTCGACGAGGTTAACCATCGCCAGCGGCACCCCAAAGAAGCGTTTTGCCAGTCGCGTAAGGCGATCGAACGCCGGGGAACGTTCAATCTCTAAGAGTCCAGACTCACGCAGCGAGTTCAGACGTTCCAGTTCATTTTCAGGGGTAGCGGGTGCTTTCATAACGTCTCCTGACGCATAGCATTACTAAAAGCGTAGCTTAAACAGAAACATTGTCATCCGGTTCTCATTATCGTGATCCGCTCAAGCTTGCTCGTCCGGGAAATGAGCGCTGGTGCGATTACGCCCCGCTTTTTTCGAACGATAAAGGTGGTCGTCCGCTTCGGCCAGAAGCTTATTGAACACCTCTGTCAGCTGTCGCGCCCCTGGTCTTCCACTTCCCAGGCCAATACTGACGGTCAGAAATAGCGTTTGCTGTCGCCAGGTGAACGGATGATGAGCAATAGTGACTCTAATACGTTCCGCCAGTTCGACGCCATGCTTCGCGTCTTCGCTATACACGACAACGGCGAACTCCTCGCCCCCCATCCGCGCGACCAGCCCGTCCTCCCCGACAACGTTCCGCACCTGCCGGGCAAATACGGCCAACACACGGTCTCCGCACTCGTGTCCATAGTTATCGTTAATGTTTTTAAAGTAATCGATATCCAGCAGCATGACGGTCAGGTAGCGTGAATGCCGATGTGTCTCTTCTTCTTTAAGCGCTTCATAAAGCCCGGAGCGGGAGTAAACCTGAGTCAGAAAATCATAATCCGCGCGCAACGAGACCTGTTGTATCAGGGAATTAATGGCCGCCATGCTAACGGAAACCATGATCGGGCAAATGGCCATCGTGGCAATACCGAGCCGGGCTGAGAACATCATCGGCGTCGACAGCGGCGCAGCCACGGCGATATTAATAATGCCGTTCGCCACCAGAATTACCTCCGCCGCGCCGGTGATAAAGGTCAGCAGACAGGTTGCCGGCAGGGAATAACGCACCGCACACCAGATAAGCGCGGGCAGTGGGAAGGCCAGACTCCCTGCCCCGCCAATCACCACAGACGCCATGACCGATACGATCAGCGCCAGCACCGGCAATAACCGTTCAGGACGCAAACGAATCTGCTTAACGGGTACGCTCACTGTCAGCATACAGGGCACGATGAGTACACCGGTCGAAAACTGTTCGCTAAACCAGTCGGCAAACAGCGGCCAGAAGGTTTGACTGTCAATACCCACTGAGCCAACCGCTCCGAGTAAGGCGCACAGCAGTGCAGCAATCAGGCAGTAATTAAACAGCCGTAGCGCATTAAGCGGATCGGGGGTTTTCTTCAGCATTCGCTTATCGCGTAGCACCAGCAGCGCGACCGTGACGATAAAAACCATATTTGACAGGTTAATGATAAGCGAAGCCATACCCCAACTGGTGGTCACTACGTCGTATACCAGCATCGCGACATAAGATACCGCGTAATAATGAATACGGTTCAGATACGCATAGCGGGCAAACACGCCAGCCATCACGCCATTTAGCGGCCAGAACAGGGATAACGCTTCAACCAGACGTAATTCCGCCCCCACAAAATAAAAAAAGGTAGTGAGGATAAAAATACCCGCCGCATTCCGCAGCGGGTTTTCTGCCTGAAAAAGCCTGAAAGTTAAGAGAGCAGGATGCATTGAACATCAGTCCATATAATGACTTACGGCAAGAATTTACGGTCGTCAGCATGAAGGAGAATGACTTGACGTCTATCTATAGCACATAAACGACAGGAGCATAACTCGTCAAATTTAGGGGTTCATCTGCACTCCCAGCTAATGGTAGAGCGCGCCAGACGGGAAAAAAGGGATTCAAGCGATGACATCAGTATACGGAACGCCCCAGGCGTTGGGTCAGTTGTTCAAGCACGGCCACACCGGCAAGTGAATTACCCGTCTCGTCCAGTTCCGGACTCCAGACGGCAATCGCCATCTCATGCGGCACAATCGCCACTACGCCGCCGCCGACACCCGATTTAGCCGGAAGGCCTACCCGCCAGGCGAATTCTCCGGCGTTCTGATACATTCCGCTGGTCGCCATCAGGGCGTTCACCTGCCGGGCCTGCATTGGGGAGACCACCTCCTCGGCAAGATGCGGGGCATATCCCTGATGCGCCAGAAACAGAAACGTCTGCGCCAGCTCAACGCAATTCATTTTCAGCGCACAGTAATGAAAGTAATTTTGCAATACAGTCGCCACGTCATTATGGAAATTGCCGAAGGATTTCATCAGCCAGGCGATGGCCGCATTGCGCGCAGAGTGTTCAAACTCCGAACGCGCGACGACGGGATCGTAGGCAATATCCGTAATTCCGGAAAGCTGACGTACGATTTCGAGCATCCGCTGGCGCGGTGCGCTAAGACGGCTTTGCAGCATATCGCACACCACCAGCGCCCCGGCATTGATGAACGGATTGCGCGGCTTCCCCTGCTCGATTTCGAGCTGCAGGAGCGAGTTAAACGGCTGGCCGGAAGGATCTTTGCCCACGCGCTGCCAGATCTCCTCCTCTTCGTAGTGACGCATCGCAGCGACCAGACTCAGCACTTTGGAAATGGACTGTATTGAGAAACGCTCTGTGGCGTCACCGGCCTGATAGCGTTGTCCGTCCAGAGTACAAATGGCAATGCCAAGCTTGTTCCCGCTAACCGAAGCGAGCGCCGGAATATAGTCGGCAACTTTACCTTTCCCGAGTAATGGACGAACCTGCGCCAGAATCTCGTCCAGCATCTCATTATGGATGACCGCAGCCACACTTTGCTCCTTGCCCTCAGGCTAAAACGGGCTGCGAGTATAACAGACGCTTATGACTTGCGTCAGGCGCTAAGACGAAAACGGGTAACAGCCTGCAGCAAGAGATCCGATCCCTTAAGGAGGCGCGCCGAAGCGTGCGAGGCGTCGGATACCAGCACGTCAGTCTGACGAGAAACCTGATTCAGGGCCTCAAGCTGACGGGTCATCTGATGGATACTCTCCCCCTGACTCAGGGTAGCCGTCGAAATATCATTCAGTAAACTGCTTAAATTCGCCACCAGCCCGGTGACCTGCTGAAGAGTGTGTTCAAGACGGTTAACCGCTTTCGAGCCATCTTCAATTCCCTGCAGGGAGTAATTAATCAGCTCCTGAATGGTCTGCGTTGAATGACTGCTCTTCCTGGCGAGCAGCCCCACTTCCCGGGCCACCACGGCAAACCCACGTCCCTGATTTCCCGCATGGGCAGCCTCAATCGCCGCATTCAGCGCCAGAATGTTGGTCTGAAACGCCACGCTGTTGATAAGCGCCACGATGCCCTGCATTTCGGACGAGCGGTCAACGATCGCCCGCATGGATTCATTCACTCTAGACATCATTTGATCGCCGCCTGCGGCCGCCTGACGCGCAGACTGCTGATACAGCTTCTGGTTACCCTCTGCCAGAGAGCCAATGTTCTCTACCATCGAGGCGGTGGCATTGCTGACCTGCATCACCAGTTGCTGAAGCCCGCGCTGCATGGTGATAATACTGTCATACAGCTGGCCGACCTCGCGGTTAAAACGGACAACCTCAGGAGGGGTGCCGGAAAGATCGCCCGCAGCCAGCCGGTTAATGTGTGTAATCAAGCGGCGCAGCGGCGCGATCACCCACTTCGCCATACCGAACCACACCGCCATAGCAATGCCAAGCAACACAACCGGGGCGAGCAGGAACAGCGTTTGCAGGTAAGAGAGTTGTTCCATCAGCGAATGTCGTCCTTGCACTGCCTGTTTCTCGCGAAGCTGCTGATAGCGCGCATAGTTGTCATTAAAGTCGGTCTGAAACGCCTGGGCGGGTACGGCAAAAAAGGCGTCGATGGCGTTGGTTTTGATAAGCCCCTCAGCCTGCTCGTTGATAGCGCCGTAGAAAAGCTGATAGCTGGCAATCAGCGCATCATCTTTTGGAGGATTCAGCGCCAGCCACGCATTCCAGTCCTGCTGCGAGGCATCCAGGGCTTTCTGCGCTTCATCCATCAGGCTATGCCAGCTTCCTTCAGACCCGGTCTCTTTATCCTGCATAAACCAGACACCAGAGCGGTTAAGCAGGTCGCTTGCCGCCAGCAGCGACACGCGCGCCATCTCCAGCTTACTCTTCTGCTGGTAGGCCAGTTGATTATGCTGTTCATTACGCTGAGCGTCTTTCAGGGAGGCAGTCAGCAGAAAGGAGGAGGAAAGCTGCAACGCGCAGAACAGCCCGATAATACAAAAGATAGCGGCCAGCAGATCAAACTGACGCGGGAGGATGCGCTGCGCACTACGGCGAAAAATTTGCGTTAGGTTCATAATTTTCTTCAGTAACAATGCGTTAGACGCTCGCGAGTCTACGAAACGAAAATGACAGAACCATTGCAGAAAAATGACAGGGGCAGTCATTGCCGCCCCGTTAACGTTACACCCGGTTTTTCCACACCGTCTGCACATTACAGAATTCGTGCAAACCAAAGTGTGAAAGCTCACGCCCGAAGCCGCTTTTTTTCACGCCGCCAAACGCAACGCGTGCATCACTGGCGCTGTAGCCATTAATAAACACCCCACCACACTCCAGCTCACGGGAGAATTTTTCCGTAAGCGCAGCGTCTGCGCTAAACACCGTGGCAGATAAACCAAAATCACTGTCGTTAGCCAACTGCAGGGCATGATCCGCATCCTTAGCCACGGTAATTGCCGCAACCGGGCCGAACAGCTCCTGACGGAACGCCGTCATATCCGCTGTTACATTACCGAGCACAGTTGGGGCGTAATAGTTCCCTGCTCCGGAAATTTTCTCACCGCCCAACAGCAGCGTGGCGCCTTCTGCAAGCGTAGCCTGTACCTGCTGGTGCAGCTCATCGCGCAGATCGTAGCGGGCCATTGGGCCAAGACAGGTTTGGTCTTGCTCCGGCGCGCCCATCTTCAGGCCAGCCGTCGCCTCGACGAAACGTCGGGTGAAGGCGTCAGCAATGCGCTCCTCGACAATAAAGCGTTTTGCCGCCGCGCAAACCTGGCCGGTATTCTGATAACGCCCTGCCACTGCCGCCTTCACGGCCAGATCCAGATCGGCATCATTCAGGACGATAAACGGATCGGCGCCGCCCAGCTCAAGTACGCACTTTTTGAGTGCCGCCCCCGCCTGGGCGCCGATGGCCGCCCCGGCTCGCACGCTGCCGGTCACGGTAATGGCCGCGATACGACGATCGTTTATCGCCTGGCTTACGCCGTCGTTAGTGGCATTTACCCAGCCAAACACGCCCTCAGGGAAACCGGTGTCAGCAAAAATCTGCGCGATAAGCGCTGCTGAACCCAGGACGTTGGGGGAATGTTTAAGCAGATAGCTGTTACCCGCCAGCAGGATGGGGACTGCGCCGCGCAGCACCTGCCAGAGCGGAAAGTTCCACGGCATTACCGCCAGAATCGGCCCCAGCGGACGGTACTCAATCACCGCGTTGTGGTTTTCTACAAGCGTGGGTTCGCTGTTCAGCATGGCCGGGCCATAGTCGGCGTACCAGTCGCACAGACTGGCAGATTTGCTGACTTCAGCACGCGCCTGAGCAATGGGCTTGCCCATTTCGCGCGTCATCATTTGCGCCATCTCTTCAGCCCGATGACGCAGCGCCGTGCCGAGATCGCGAAGCTTCTGCGCACGGTCAGCCACGCTTGCGTTACGCCACTGGCGAAAACCGGTATCGGCCAGGCTAAGGGCCTGTTCAACGTCTTCGGATGTCGCCCAGGGGCAGGCGGCCAGCGTCTCGCCCGTCGCCGGGTTAACCGAAAAGGCATGGGTAGCAGATGAATAAGTCATGATGTTCTCCACGTAATAACAGTTGCGTCAGTATGGAACACTCTGCTATTTCTTAAAAATGAATAATACAAACCATTTTATTCACAAAAAGAGAATGGCATGGATTTAACTCAGTTGGAAATGTTTAACGCGGTTGCACTCACCGGCAGCATCACCCAGGCCGCGCAGAAAGTGCACCGCGTTCCGTCTAACCTGACGACCCGTATTCGCCAGCTCGAAGCCGATCTGGGCGTGGAGTTGTTTATTCGTGAGAACCAGCGCCTGAGGTTGTCTCCTGCCGGGCACAACTTTTTGCGCTACAGCAAGCAGATCCTTGCTCTGGTTGACGAAGCGCGAAGGGTCGTCGCCGGGGATGAGCCTCAGGGATTGTTTGCCCTCGGTGCGCTCGAGAGTACCGCCGCAGTGCGCATACCGGAAAGCCTGGCGCTGTTTAATCAACGCTATCCGCGCATTCAGTTCGCGCTCTCTACCGGGCCATCCGGCACGATGATCGACGGCGTGCTGGAGGGAACCCTGAGCGCGGCGTTTGTCGACGGGCCGCTATCACACCCGGCGCTGGAAGGTATGCCGGTTTACCGGGAAGAGATGGTGCTGGTCACGCCAGCCGGACACGCTAAAGTCTCGAAGGCCGCTCAGGTCAATGGCAGCGATGTCTACGCTTTTCGCGCCAACTGTTCGTATCGCCGACATCTGGAAAGCTGGTTCCATGCCGACAGGGCAACGCCCGGGCGCATTCATGAAATGGAGTCCTACCACGGAATGCTCGCCTGCGTGATTGCGGGGGCAGGCATTGCGCTGATGCCGCGCTCAATGCTGATGAGCATGCCGGGACACCATCAGGTAGAGGCGTGGCCGCTGGCGGAAAACTGGCGCTGGCTGACCACCTGGCTGGTATGGCGTCGCAAAGCGATGACCCGCCAGCTCGAAGCATTTATCGCGCTGCTAAATGAACGAGGCTCCCCGAATCAGGGGGCCTACGGCGGAGGCAACGCCTGACAGGCACGGGCAGCTAACGCAAAAAAATCCGCCCTTTCAGGTATAACGTCGCCTGGCCGCCAATTAACACCCGGTCGCCCTTTTGCTCGCAGCGTAAATCTCCGCCACGGGCGGACACCTGGCGGGCATTCATCTGCGTTTTGCCAAGCTTAACATGCCAGTATGGGATCAGCATGCTGTGGGCCGATCCCGTTACCGGATCTTCCGGTACACCTTCGCCGGGGCAGAAAAAACGGCTGACAAAATCGTATTGCTCGCCCGGGGCGGTGACACAAACCATTTTATCCAGCGGGATCATCGCCGCGATATCCGGGGTTAACGCCTCCACCTGCCGCTGATTCTCCATCACCACCAGGTAATCCCGTCCGACACGCACCTCTTTCGCCGCATCAATGCCCAGCGCGCTGAAGAGCAGCGCCGGGGGATTGTCGACAGCCTCCGTTGACCAGGCCGGGAAATTTAACGTCAGCCAGTCGCCGTTACGCGTGACCTTAAGCTCGCCAACAAAGCGCGTCGAGAAAGTGATTTCAGTGTGCGGGTAATCCAGATATTCAAAAATGACATGGGACGCGGCCAGCGTCGCATGGCCGCAGAGGTTGATTTCATGGAGCGTGGTAAACCAGCGCAGCTCGAAGCCGGTGTCGGTACGCACGAAGAAGGCGGTTTCGGACTGGTTGTGCTGCTGAGCCATTTTGAGCAAGGTTTCGTCCGCAAGCCACTCTTCCAGCGGGCACACCGCGGCGGCATTACCGCCAAACACCCTGTCGCTAAACGCATCAACCAGATAAAAATCAATCTCCTGCATGGTTTTACCCTCTGTTTTTATTGTGCTGGTCTGTATATTCAGTGATAACAAAGTCTTTAGCTACCGTATTCATCCGCTAATTTTTGCGATATCCATCACATAATGGTTGAGTTTTAGCCGTTTATCGCTTTAAGATCGCCTCCTCGTCTTTTACGCAACGAATCTACGACATCCCTATGACAACGAACACAGTTACCCGCAGGGTCGCGTGGCTACGCGTGGTCACTCTGGCTATTGCCGCGTTTATTTTTAATACCACTGAATTTGTTCCGGTTGGGCTGTTATCTGACATCGCCGGAAGTTTCCAGATGGAGACGGCTCAGGTTGGCATTATGCTGACCATTTATGCATGGGTAGTGGCGCTGATGTCACTGCCCTTTATGCTGCTCACCAGCCAAATGGAGCGGCGCAAATTACTGATTGGCCTGTTCGTGGTGTTTATCGCCAGCCACGTGCTGTCGTTTATGGCGTGGAACTTTATGGTGCTGGTCATCAGCCGCGTAGGGATCGCCTTCGCCCACGCGGTGTTCTGGTCGATAACCGCATCCCTGGCCATCCGCCTTGCGCCTGCGGGGTAAACGTGCTCAGGCGCTGAGCCTGATTGCGACCGGAACGGCGCTGGCGATGGTGCTGGGCCTGCCGATCGGCCGTATCGTGGGGCAATACTTTGGCTGGCGCACCACCTTCTTTACTATCGGAATGGGCGCACTGGTTACGCTGTTATGTCTGATCAAATTACTGCCTACGCTGCCGAGCGAGCATTCTGGATCGCTGAAAAGCCTTCCGCTGTTGATACGTCGTCCGGCGCTGATGAGCATCTATCTGCTGACGGTAATTGTGGTTACCGCCCATTACACGGCTTACAGCTACATTGAGCCATTTGTGCAGGTTGTGGCCGGCTTTAGCGCAAACTTTGCGACCCTCCTGCTGCTTATTCTCGGTGGCGCAGGCATCATCGGCAGTATTCTGTTTGGCAGGTTCGGCAACAAGCATGCCTCGACGCTGGTCAGCTGCGCTATTGGTCTGCTGCTGGCGTGCCTGCTGTTGTTGATGCCTGCCGCGGCCAGCGAAAGCCATCTGGCGATCCTTAGCCTGTTCTGGGGGGTGGCAATTATGATTATCGGGCTGGGTATGCAGGTCAAGGTGCTGGCCCTGGCGCCGGATGCGACGGATGTCGCAATGTCACTGTTTTCCGGGATTTTCAACCTCGGAATTGGCGCGGGCGCGCTGGTGGGAAATCAAATCAGCCTGCACGTTTCAATGTCGGCGATAGGCTATCTCGGGGCGATCCCGGCGCTGGTGGCGCTTATCTGGTCAGTGCTTGTTTTTCGCAAATGGCCGGCCCCGATGGAAGAACAGGCGCATCGCGGATAATGTGATGCGGTTTTTGCCCGACAGCGCTACGCTTGCCGGGCAAAAAAATCAGGGGTAAGTTTTAATAATTTCCAGCACGCCGTTAATAATAAACTGCACGCCCATACATACCAGCAAAAAGCCCATCAGCCGGGAAATCGCCTCAATACCGCCCTTGCCCACCCAGCGCATAATGGCCCCTGAGCTACGCAAAGAAACCCATATAATGACGCCGATAATCGCGAAGATCAGCGGCGGTGCAACGGCCAGTACCCAGTCAGGAAACGTTGCGTTATCACGTACCGTCGAGGCGGAACTGATAATCATCGCAATTGTCCCTGGGCCTGCCGTACTCGGCATGGCAATGGGCACAAAGGCAATATTCGCACTCGGTTCGGATTCCAGCTCCTCGGATTTGCTTTTCGCTTCCGGAGATTCATGCGCTTTGTGCGCAGGAAACAGCATGCGGAAGCCGATAAAGGCCACAATCAACCCCCCGGCGATACGCAGACCGGGTATCGAAATGCCGAAGGTATTCATCACCACCTGGCCGGCGTAATATGCAACCATCATGATGGCGAACACGTAAATGGCGGCCATCATCGACTGATGATTGCGCTCCGCGCTGTTCATGTTCCCTGCCAGCCCCAGAAAGAGTGCAACCGTCGTGAGCGGGTTAGCCAACGGCAACAGCACCACCAGCCCGAGGCTAATTGCTTTAATCAAATCCACCATAAGTTGTCGTTGTCCTTATCCATATTAAATACCGCAATTATAGGGTGAAAAGGCGTCGCTGAGCCATGGTCACAACGTAAGGATTGTTGTCGTTGCTCATTGATAACCGTTTATTATGTATATGATTTAAAAGACGGCAAAAAATGCGCATAAAACGTTTTAGCAATTCGTGGCATCCCCTGATTCATTCAGTTGACTTATACTTGCCTGAGCAATAATATCTGCCGTGACTAAACTACTTGCCAGGGCAACCATTGTGAAAAGCACCAGTGATCTGTTCAACGACATCATCCCGCTGGGTCGGCTTATTCATATGGTTAACCAAAAAAAAGATCGCCTGCTCAATGACTACCTGTCACCGCTTGATATCACCGCAACACAGTTCAAAGTGCTGTGTTCCATCCGCTGCGAAGTGTGTATCACGCCGGTTGAGCTGAAAAAGGTGCTTTCCGTCGATCTGGGTGCGTTAACGCGCATGTTAGATCGTCTTGTGTGTAAAGGATGGATAGAACGGAGCCCTAACCCGAATGACAAACGTGGCGTGCTGGTGAAGCTCACTTACGACGGCGCAGCCATGTGTGAGCAATGTCACCAACTCGTAGGACACACACTGCACCAGGAATTAACAAAAAACTTAACGGCAGATGAAGTGGCAACGCTTGAGCTTTTGCTTAAGAAAATACTGCCGTAATCAGAAAAGAGGTATGACGATGTCCAGACGCAATACTGACGCTATAACCATTCATAGCATTTTGGACTGGATCGAAGATAACCTGGAATCGCCGCTCTCACTTGAAAAAGTGTCTGAGCGTTCAGGTTACTCAAAATGGCACCTGCAACGGATGTTCAAAAAAGAGACTGGTCATTCATTAGGTCAATACATTCGCAGCCGCAAGCTGACCGAAATTGCCCAAAAATTGAAAGAAAGTAATGAGCCGATCCTTTATCTGGCGGAGCGTTATGGGTTTGAGTCACAACAAACCCTCACGCGAACGTTCAAGAACTATTTTGACGTACCGCCGCATAAGTATCGTATCACCAGTGTTCCGGGTGAATCCCGATACCTCTATCCGCTCAAACATTGTAGTTAATTTCGCCTGTAAAGACGTAACCGAGGAAATCATGAAAGTCATCGCCTCCGCCGCCCTCGCCTTGCTGGTGCTTGTCTCCAGCCAGACATTCGCGGAGCAACCCCCCGGTGCAACGCAGCAAAATAATCGTGAAACGATGATTTTGCCGTCAGCACATGAACAGTCACCCTTTGATTTAAACCATATGGGTGCGGGTAGCGACAAATCCGACGAATTAGGCGTACCGTATTACAACTGATTCGCTTAGCCCCGCAGATGCGGGGCTTGTTCCTGTTTATCCCCGCAGCCGCCTCGCCCGACGCCAGCGCAAACCAAACACGTTGATGTACAGACCGGCCATAACCAGCACCGCGCCAAGCAACTGCAGCGCACTCAGCTTTTCATCCAGCAGTATCGCTGCACTGGCAATCCCCACTACCGGGACCAGCAGAGACAACGGCGCCACGCGCCAGGTTTCGTAACGCCCCAGCAGCGACCCCCAGATCCCATACCCCACGATGGTGGCAATAAACGCCAGATAGATTAGTGAAAGCACAGTAGTGAGATCGATTTCAATCAGGCTCATAAGCATAGTTTGCGGGCCATCGAGGATAAATGAGGCCGCCATAAAGGGGATAACCGGGATCAGCGCACTCCAGACAACCAGCGACATCACTGGCGGACGCGTCTGGTGCTGCATAATCAGTTTGTTGAAGATGTTGCCACAGGCCCAGCTCAGCCCAGCCGCCAGCGTGAGCATAAAGCCGAGTAACGCCACATGCTCGCCATTCAGGCTGGCTTCAATCAACACCAGCACGCCAAAAACAGCAAGGGTGATCCCCGCCAGCTGTTTCCCCTGTAGCCGCTCGCCAAAGACAAACGCGCCGAGAATGATGGTAAAGAAGGCCTGCGCCTGCAGCACCAGCGAGGCCAGCCCCGCAGGCATACCGAACTTAATGGCGCAGAACAAAAACGCAAACTGGCCGAAGCTGATGGTCAGGCCGTAACCCAGCAACAGTTTGAATGGGATCGTCGGGCGCGCGACAAAAAAAAGCGCCGGGAAAGCCACCAGTAAAAAACGCAGTCCCGCCAGCATCAATGGCGGCATGTTATGCAACCCCACCTTGATGACCACAAAATTCAGCCCCCATACAATGACCACCAGCAACGCCAGCAGTCCGTCTTTACGCGTCATATCCGCCTCCCCTCCTGAATATTAAATTTTTGTTAACACGTCAAGATAACGAAAAAAAAACGCTTACGAACAGATCATTAATATTGGCAGCCAGTCGACGGTGCTGAAAGCCTGGTTTGCCGATGTCCTGACGTCCAGTGAAAAAGCGCACGTCTTTTCGCTTAACTACACCTAAGAGATTAAGACGGTCTGAACGTTATGTCCTGTAATCAATATTTCCCACACGGGTTAAATAATAAACAACCCAACCTACCTCTGTGCTGAAAATATGCGCAGGTGCTTTTTTGCGCGTTTAAATCTCATTATCCTAAATTGTATATTTTATATATTTTAAGAAACACCTCATGTCTAAATGTGGACATTTAAACCAGTATGAATTATTTGGAATGCTGTTTATGATTTATTACCGTTTTAACTAGAACGGTATTACACACTTATTTTTTATAGGAAAACATCAATGAAACAATTAATCAAATTCAGCATAGCTGCTGCAATTGCGACTTCCTGCGCCACGTTTGCGGCAAATGCTGCCGATAATCAGGTGGATTTTACCGGTATTTTAGCCAGCTCGTCTTGTAATGTCTCTGTAAACGGCGGAGATAATACAGTTGATATGGGTCTTATTGACACATCAGGCATGGGCGCTGGAGAAATTACTGACGACGTTGCTTTTTCCGTTGACATTAAAAACTGCCCAACGACGCTGCAGACTGCGGTTCTGCAGTTCCAGGGCACGGCTTTCGATGGCAATAGCGCTTTATATAGTATTACCAAGCCTAGCGGTAACCAGCAAGATCATATCGCGCTGCAAATTAAAGATATCAATAGCCAGGGTTATATTAACCCTAATACCGACAGTGCTTATATCCTGTCACAAGGAAACGTTACCATTCCTCTTGCTGCCAGCATGAAACTGGTTAAGGATGGCGTGGATGATGGTGCATTTACGGTATCAACAACCCTGCATATTGATTATAAATAACAGCCCAGCCTGATATTGATTAATTAAGCCGCGCCTGGTCGCGGCTTTTTTAGTGGCGTTACGGATAAATTATATGAAACGTTGCCGTCGCGTTGAAATTCCCCTGAGACAGTTCGCCATCGCTTATTAAGTCTGCTTTAAACATTAATGCCCCCGTTTGCGGTGCCACTTTAAATATCCGGTTAAGATAAAGCGGACTCCCCTGCGAATGGCTAATACGAATAGCAATGCCTTTATCCTTAAGCTGCGGCGAGGATAAATAACCCTTGTCGGTGGCAACCCCCTCCCAGCGGGTTAAGATTGGCCCCTGAAAGGCGCACTGATAGCGCAAGGCGAAAGGTTTGCTGCTGATTACGGTTCCGCGAAAGGCATTTCGGTCAAAATCGACCTCGCCAAAATCGACTTTCTCATCCTGAACAATACATGACTCCTGGCGCAGATGTACGCCGTGCATTAACGAGATAAGCACCGCGGGCTTTCCGCTATCGGGCTGGATAACGCCATAAACTCCAGGATGCAACACGCCGCTCATCTCGACAGCCGGCAGCGTTTGCACTAACTGAAACGTTATTTTCGGCTTCACGGGCCAGGCATGATGGCAGTTGAAGCCTTTGCAGCTCAACGGCGCTCGCCAGGGAAAGTGTTTATCGTCCATCAAAAGACGATACCCTATTCCCCGTACATTGGTGGAGTAAATGCCATGGGCGTTTTTGCTGGAGTAACGCGCCAGCCCGGTCACGCGGCCGTCGCCGGAACAGATGAAAGGCTGCTCATCACTCTCCCCGGAAAGGGTGATCGTTTTTTGCGCCAGGATACTACCCGGCGGGTTTGATGCCGACAGCGTGATATCAGGCAGCATAAATTTTACGCGCTGGGTACGTTCAACATGGCAGCCCGCATGGGCGGCAGGAACAGAGAGGGCTACGATAAAAAATGAGGCCCGCCAGTAGGGGGAGACGCTACTGGCAGTGAAGCTGTAATTCATAAAGACGTTTTCCTGACTCTGTTTTGATTTTGTAGGGTGCATGACAGACCCGGGCTGGATCGCCCCATTGCGCGACGATCGTGCCCTCAGGCGACACGCCGGACAAATAGACCTGGCCATTTTCATCGATGATCCCCTCATTGCTCGCCTTCCCCGCCGTGGCAGTGGCGCCAAAGGGAAGCAGAGCGCCATCAGGTGCGCGCAGCGTGACTAACAGTTTTGCGCCGACGTGCGGCGAAAATTCCGCCACAACGATAGCCCCCTCGGTTGGCACCGTTGAGACGACGGTATTCCCCGGTTCGATATCACTGCGCATCTTTTCAGTATCCAGGGCCACGGTGTCCTGCCGATAAGGTTGTAAATAGGGGACGATGGCATGGCCGAAACGATCGGTCACTACCCCCGGATTATTTTTAATAACCAAACCGGGGGCATTACGGGCCTTAACCAGCGCAACCGCGTCGTTGGTGTCGAAAGGCTGCCCTGCCGCGATGCCACAGGCGGAGGCGATGAGGGAGCCTTTTACCTCATAACTGAGACTTTGGCGCGCGGTGGCATGGCTATAGTTGGCCGAATATTCTCCATGCCGCCCCTTATAATTCACGTTAGCACTTTGCTCGGTTGTCGCTGAATCACCATGCGTCGCGTTCATATTCCAGTTAAGGGAATCATCATCAAAAGCATTACCGTTTATTCCCAGGGACTGCGACGGTGCGCCTGGACGTTGAAGGTTGCTGGCAAGGGAGACCCAGGTGTCTTTGGCAAACAGAGCAAACGGGATCTGGACATTGAGCGAGAACTGCTGTTCAGTCTCGTTCTCTTCATTCTGCGTCCAGGCCCAGCCCATGCTGACGCTAACCTGGCCCAGAGAAAAGTTATCCGACAGCGACAGGCTCTCCTGAGTATCGCGATGCCAGTATTCAGCCCGCCACGCCGACAAGGCAAACGTGTTGGCGTCCCCGATGGGTTGATTGACCGAAACCTGAAGCTTGTTTTTCTGATACGCCGTCAGTTCATCGTCATCGTCGTAATGGGTTATCGCATCCGGAAAGGCGATATAGTTCTCTGACGGCGCGAACGACCACGAAAGCGAGATATCGGTATTGGAATCAATCAGATTTTTGGAATACTGCAGGCGATAATTTTGCCCCTCTGCGTACAGGGTGTCGGAATTAAATCGCATGGCGGTGACATCCGCCGAGATCGAGCCAAATTGCTGAAGACCAAGGGCATAGCCAACATCAGCAGCCTTGTATTTTTGCGCCACAAGTCCCCCGCCGAAAACCGTCATCTCACCCGGAAGGCCGTAAAAAAAGGTCATTTGAGAGAAGATCTGATTATCCGCGTCGTTATTGTCGGTTCGCCCGGCGTTAACGCTGTATCGAAGATGGCCCGGGCGCTGCATAGCGGAAACCATTCCCCAGGGCTGGGTAAAGTAATGCGTACTCCCATCAGCCTCGGTGATCCTGACGTTGAGTTCACCGCCGCCGGACTGCGGATAAAGATCGTTAATCACGAACGGTCCGGCAGAAACATAGCGCTTAGAAATCACATTGCCGTTCTGGCTAATTTCGACCTGGGCATTTGATGTTCGGGCGATGCCCCGGATGACGGGGGCATAGCCCTGCGCCTGGTCGGAGTACATGGCGTTATCCGTCGCAAGGGAAACCCCGCGGTAGGAAACGCTATCAAAGAGTGCGCCATCGCTGCTACTATCACCGGCGATCAGCATGCTTCGCAGCAGGGGAATATCGCGCTGCACCCACACCTGGTCGCTGCTCCAGGTGGTATTATCGTCCTCAGGTTTATCAAGCGTGCCAATGCTGCGAAACCGCCATGCGCCAACGTTAGCCCCGCTCATCAGGCGCATGTACTGCTCTTCGGGCTTAAAGCTCTCCCCTTGCTCTTGTTTTTGCGCTCCGTTGATATCGTAATTCAGGCTTAAGGCGTTTACGCCCTCATCCCACTGCGATGAAACAACACTCAGGTCGGCATCTGGCCCATTTTTTAAAAGAGCTTGCGGAATGTTGATATCGAGTATTTGTTTGATGAAGTTAAACGTGACCGATACCCCTTCCAGCGCCCCTGGAAACGCCAGCTTTTCATTAGCATCAATGGCATCATCGGCAAAAAATAGACCAAAGGTATGCAGCGTCGCAATAGACAAAACAGGAGCAAGCTTACCTTCTTTATTATGCACAAAATTAAGTTTGGTTCTGGCAACCAGTTTGTTATTTATTCTGACGGCGACATAATATTCTCCCTCCGGGTGGGAGTATCCATTAAATTGGTTCAGGTTAATATTTTTTGCCATCGTTTGGTTTGTATTCTCAATGGCAAAACTATCGAATGAAAACTCGGCACAATGAACGTTTCCTGAGCATAAAACTAAACCTGCAGCCGAACTGAAAAAATAAAACCGGGCATCCATCCGTCTATGATCCTGCGTAATTTATAAGGAAACGGTCTTTGCTTGAGAAATCTGTCCCTGGTCACCTAATGTTTGCCATGTAAGAGTATGAACACTGCCCGGGGCTGGAAAAGACATATTGCCAAAGGGATCCAACATGGAATTGACCGGCATTTTGATTTTTACGCCATTAATAGCCAGCGAATATAAGGTCACAAAATAGGCCGTGGGGTTATTCACGACGAGGTTAGATCCGCTCTGTTTGTAAGTTAACTGTTGCCCTGCCGCGTCGGCGAGCGCGCCTTCAAGGCTGGATGGGCGATAGAACAGCTTCATTGAGGAGTCAACCGAGATCATCAAACTGCTTTTTTTGTCTTTTACCTTGCCGGGAATGGCCTTCACGTTAAGGTAAAACACCGACTCTCTGTCCTGTGGTAAGGGTAAACTTTCCGTTTTGACAATATTTAATACATAGGATTCATCAGCCTCAATTTTAAATAAAGGAGGAGTCACAATGAAGGGGATTTTCTTTACTGTATCGTTCTTAACTGAAGCTGATTTTTTTGAGGCCTGGCCAGGCGGCGTATACACTGAAATCCATGACTGAACCAGATAGGGGTTTTTATCCCGGTTTTTAACGTTTATTGATAAACTGTCATCAGACGCGCCATAGACAAAACGCGTGCCCCCCAGAGTTATTGATGCTAAAGCTGATTGTTGCGTCATGAAAGATACAGAAATAACAAATGCAAGGGTCAGCAATTGTTTATAGCATTGCATAATAACTCCTGGAAATATTAACACTTAAATTATGTTGATAAAAATAGCCCCAGTCGAATAACCGCTTATATTTTCGACTCAGGGCTTTATCAACAAAGAGATAGTTTATTTAGCAGGGGTTAATGTTATAAAATCCATGAATTAAGACGAAGAGCAATTTTACACACCGAAGAGATACAGATGAGATACAGTACGGGCAGAATTGAAAGGCCGGGAAGGCACAATGCCACCCGGCGTAACCATTAGTGATGTAGCATTTCCTCCACCACCTGCTCCCTGAACATCTCGTTCGGGTAATAGGTCGGCCAGTTATCCATCTCTTTCAGCAGGGCCTCGTGCGAGGTATTACCCATAAAGAGATGGAAGTGGGCAGACGCTTTCGGCGCGATGGTATGATCGCTGAACTGAACAAATTTCGGCGCTTTGCTGTCTGCATCCTTACACTCGAAGAGATAACGTACGCCCTTTTTCCCCGACGCATAGGTCAGGATTTTGAAGCCGCTATAGTCATAATGGCAGCTTGTTACTGTATCACCGGTGTGGAATTCCATGACATTATTTTCAATGCCGATCGCCTCTACATTCGTCTTATAACCCGCACGATAGTAGGCTTTAACCTTATCAAAGGATTTGCTTTTATCCTTTTCGACTTTCTTTTTAAACACCGGATCCAGCGAGCCATCAAGCAGGAATGGATAGACCGACTGCCAGGTGCCGTCCCAGTCCGACAGTTCTCTGTCCTTAACGTCCTTGTCTTCAAAAACGCCGTTAGCCGCCTTCTGTTCCGCTTCGGTCATCTGATGTCCGTGCGAGTGGGCAAACAGCGGGCCGCTCACCAGCAACGCCCCCAGAGTCATTGCAAATTTTCCAATATGTGCCGCCAAAACATAACCCTCGTCCGTTTATAAGAATACAAATGTTATAGTATAACATATTAAATCGCAACCAATCCGCGTACGCACTCCTGCGCCCTGTTTTCACCGCGTCCTCGCTCAATAATCTGTGTGCTAACATTCGCCTGTCAGCCAGGAGAGGGGGTTAAGGGTGAGTAAACGTAATAATTAATCACATAACGGCCGCGCAAACGGGAAACCATGCTTCATCACAGTCAGGAAATATCACTGGACGACATCTATTTCCGGTTTGTCAGCCACTATCATCCGTTCCACTGGCAGCATCCCTGAATGACATACCGTCCCAGGGGGAACTGAACAGGTTGTAATCCCTGCGTCCTGGGATATTCCAGGCGTGGAGACGGTTAATTTTGGGGGATTGAAATGAAATCAGATATTTATAATTTACTTACTAAACCATTGAGCGGGGCAGCGCCGGACCGGGGATTGCTGCCGGGCAATAATACGAAGACCCGGCAGCGGCATCAGTGTAGGTTATGGCCGTCTGAATAACGTGATGCTTCTTCCGGCCAGCACATAATCCACGGCATGGGTAATAACGGCTCCAGCAGCGTTATCATCAGCCGTAGATAACTCAAGCACCCAACCTTTGTCACCCGTCTGCGGGATCTGGAACGGCACAGCACCGTCGAACGGATTAAACAGCATTAGCACATCGTGCCAGATGCCCTCCTCCTGTTTAAGATCCGCCCTGCTGATAGAGACGCCAAGCGTTGACCCCTCATCCCACTGTTCAGACTGCTGTGGCCCGCCTCCGGCGTTAAACCAGCGGATCTCTAGCCCGTCACGCCAGCTTTCCCTGCGCAGCAAGGGCTGCCGGGCACGAAGGGCAATTAAACGCCGGGTAAATTCGCGAAGCGCACTGTCGTTTTCAGACAAGCCTTGCCAGTTAATCCATGAGATCTCGCTGTCCTGGCAATAGCCGTTGTTATTGCCTTTTTGCGTCCGACCAAATTCATCCCCCGCCAGCAGCATCGGTGTACCGTGGGAGAGTAGCAGCGTGGTCAGGAAATTACGTTTCTGCCGTTCGCGGGTGGCAAGGATATCCTCATTTTCCGTCGGCCCTTCCTCACCATAATTATAAGAACGGTTATCGTTATGCCCGTCGTTATTCCCTTCGCCATTGTCGGCATTATGCTTCTCGTTGTATGACACAAGGTCATTGAGCGTGAAGCCGTCATGGGCGGTAATGAAATTGACGCTTGCCCAGGGGCGACGTCCGCGCAGATCGTACAAATCGCCGGAGCCAAGCAGGCGGGCGGCGAAGTCGGTTGAGACATTATCCCCCTTCCAGTATTCACGCACGGTATCACGGTATTTATCGTTCCATTCGCCCCATCCTGGTGGGAATCCGCCCACCTGGTACCCGCCCGGGCCGATATCCCAGGGTTCCCCGATAAGCTTGAGTCTGGATAACAGCGGATCCTGGCTTATCGCATCAAAAAAGCCACCACGCGGATCGAACCCTTCCGGCTCGCGACCCAGAATTGTCCCGAGATCGAAACGAAAGCCGTCAATATGCATGGATTCGGCCCAGTAGCGTAGGGAGTCCATCACCATCTGTAGCACCCTCGGGTGCGAAGTGTTAACCGTATTTCCCGTACCGGTATCGTTGATGTAGTAACGATGCTGGTCCGGCAAGGTACGGTAATAGCAGAAGTTATCAATACCTTTGAACGAGAGCGTGGGTCCCAGCTCGTTGCCTTCCGCCGTGTGGTTATACACCACGTCCAGAATCACTTCGATGCCCGCATCGTGATAGGCGCGCACCATATCGCGAACCCCCTGAATCCCCGCCGGACCGTAATAACGCGATGCCGGGGCAAAAAAGCCGAGCGTGTTGTACCCCCAGAAATTCTTCATCCCCCGATCAAGCAGGTGTTGATCGTCCGGGAACCAGTGGATCGGAAGCAGTTCGACCGAGGTAATCCCCAGGCTTTTGATATAGTCCACCGACGCTTTATGGCCCATACCTTCGAAAGTGCCGCGCAGTTCGGGCGGGATCGCCGGATTGAGCTGGGTGAACCCTTTGACGTGGCTTTCGTAGACCAGGGTATTTGGCCAGGCGACGTTTGGCCGGTTGTTATCCTGCCAGTCGAAAGCATTTGGGTCGATGACCTTACACTTAGGCGTGAACGGCGCGCTGTCGCGTGTATCAAAGCTCAGATCTTTATCGTCATGCCCTAACGCATAGCCAAAATGCGCCTCGTTCCAGTCGATATCCCCCACCAGTTCACGGGCATAGGGGTCAATGAGCAGCTTATGCGCATTAAAACGATGACCGTTCTCTGGATCGTAAGGCCCGTACACGCGATAGCCATATAACGCACCGGGTTTCAGGTCAGGCACGTAACCATGCCAGACTTCATGAGTATATTCCGGTAGCTCCAGACGGATGATTTCGTTTTTACCCGCAGCATCGTACAGACAGAGTTCCACTCGCTCTGCATGCGCCGAAAAAAGCGCAAAATTGACGCCTTTGCCGTCGTAATTCGCCCCTAACTGCTGGCCATGACCGGCCCGGATTTCAAATGCGTTACCCTTTGTCATAGTTATTCTCCACCTTCATCGCAGGTTATCAGTACCCGTACGTATCCCTTGTCTGACGTGAGATCCAGCGTCTCTGGCAGCGTACGCCTTTCCCCGCTGAAGACGTCCCGAAAGCGTTTCCCGACCAGCTCTTTGGGCAGGGTGACCGTGGTGTTGACCCACAGTTGTTCACTTGACGTCACGTCAAACATCAGTCGCGGCACCGCCACAACCAGCGCCTGTTGGTCTTTCACGCGGGCATAGACAATCAGGTTATCTTCGCGTTCACCGGTTACTTTTAACGGTAACCAGTCGCCATAGGCAAACAGCGCCGGATAGTGCGGCCTGAGCCGCAACAGCGTGGCGGTGACATACTGCTTCACGCTACCGTCCCGCCAGCACTGCTCATCATCAAATACGCGCCGATCCGCCGTGGCAAGTTGCTGCACCAGCGCAGTAAAGTCCGGTTCAAGGCGGTTATCCGGATCTACCAGGCTAAAGTTCAGCGCTTCGCTACCCTGATAGATGTCCGGTACGCCCGGGGCGGTGAGTTTGAGCACCGTCTGGCTAAGGCTGTTCATCAACCCCGCGCGAATAAATGGCTGCAACGAATCGCTGAAATCCTGCAGGAACAGGGTATTGTCCGGCGACAGCAGATGTCGGACATAGTCCATCACCACGTTCTCGTAGCTTTCGTTGCTGTCAATCCAGTCGGTACGCTGTTTGGCCTCGCGCAGGGCCTTTTCGATGAAACCGAGGAAACGCGCTTCGAGTGACTCAAGCCCTTGCCGATCGTCCGGTGACAAGGTTGCAGGCCAGACCCCAGCCAGCGCCTGATAAATCATCCAGCTATCGGCGGCGTTTGGCGCGGTGCCGTCGTTGAGGAACCTCACTCGGGTCTGGTTCATTTGCCGCCAGCGTGCCAGGCACTGCTCCCACTGTTCCGGCGCTTCGGTCAGGGTATACAAACGCGCCCGGGCATCTTCTCCGCGTTTGGTGTCATGGGTCGAGGTGCCTAACAGCGCGTCGGGCTGACGGGCCAGACGGATGCGCATCTCCTGGTGAAAACGGGATACCGAAAAGCTGCGCGGTACCGGGTCGGCCCCTACTTCATTTAACGCAAGTTCGAGGTTATGGCGAAAGAACAGCGTATCTTCTACGGATTTGGCCATAAGCGGGCCGGTGAGCTGTTGAAAGCGAGTTCTGAACAGGGCGGCGGTCTCCCGATCATGCTCGGGCAGATCGCCGGTCAGGATACGCACGATCAGGGTCAGCGCGGCTTCAGAGGTGTTTACGCTCGTAACCACCTGATTAAGCAAAGCGACATCGGGTGCGGTTAACCCCTCGCGGGTCCCGTAGGTACGGTAAACCGGGAAGGCGATCAGCAGTTCGCGCAACGCATGGCGAATCTCCTGCGTGGGCACATCAAGGTTATTGCGCCGCGCCAGTTCGCTGGCGAGCGTCAACAGGGTAGTAAATTCGCCTTCAAAGTTGCGGTCGGTCATCAACGCTTTGGCATCACGTAGTTCAGCGAGGCGGTCCACGGTTTCACCCAGCGTCTGGTCATGGACTTTTTCAAGATGTTCCAGATTGTTGTCGTCTACCAGCACCTGGGCCAGCGAGGCGATGAACTCATAGCCCGTGGTGCCCGATACCGGCCATTCGGGCGGAAGCTGTTCCCCCTTCGCCAGGATCTTCTCGACCGTGATGTAGCACTCGTCACCCGCCGCCTGGCGCAAACGCTGTAAGTATTCCAGCGGATCCGCGAGGCCGTCGATATGGTCGATGCGTAAACCATCGACAATGCCCGCGTGGACCAGTTCGAGGATCAGGCGGTGCGTCTCCTCAAACACCGTCTCATCTTCCACTCTTAATCCGACCAGACCGGTAATTTCAAAAAAGCGACGCCAGGATAACTGCCTGGACGCTTCTCGCCAGGAGAGTAATCGCCAGCTTTGCGCCTCGTGGATCTCAGCGAGACTTTTGTCCTCGGCGAAGGTGCCTGGATTGAGCGGATAAGCCGCGTCGTAATAAACCAGTGAGGCGCCATCGGTGACACTGTCACGCTCAAGCGTCAATGCCCCCTTTTCCAACTCGGCGTTAAAGCTATCACCCAGGAACGGCAACGTCAGCGGTCGTGACCAGTCGATATCAAAATAGCGGGCATAGCGGCTCTGTTTGCCATGTTCAATCACATCGCGCCACCAGCGATTCTCAAGTGAAGTGGACATATGGTTAGGGACGATGTCCAGAATCAGCCCCAGTCCCG
The DNA here is from genome assembly GCF_918797525.1 of unidentified bacterial endosymbiont. Taxonomy (NCBI): domain Bacteria; species unidentified bacterial endosymbiont. The sequence continues at coordinate 2,519,551 of NZ_OU963893.1, forward strand.
CCTGCTTGAGCGCCGCCGCCAGGCGATTAAAGCCTTCACGACCGCCAATCGCCGGGTCGATTTCATTTGGGTCAGTGACATCATAGCCGTGGGTTGAATCCGTCGTTGCGGTAAAAATGGGTGACGCGTAAAGATGGCTGATGCCGAGGTCCTTAAAATACGGCACCAGGTCAATGACCCTGTCGAACGTCATGCCGTTGCGAAACTGAATACGGTAGGTGGCGGTAGGGATCATAACGGCGCATCTCCATTAGCAAAACGAATAACGATGCTGTTCGCAGGCAAAATGTCATCAACTTCCGGCCACGCAAAGAGCGTTTCGCCAGCCAGCTCTGGCAACACAACGGGGCTGTGGCTGATATTAAGCGCCAGCGACAACGTTCCGCCCGAAAACTGCCACCGCACGGCCACGACGCCCGGCGCGGTATGCATGATGTCGCCGTCCGCAGTACCGCCCGCACGCAGTAGCGGCACGATATAGCGGTGTCGCAACTCAAGCAGCTTACGGGTGAGCCGCAGCCACGTTTTGCCCTCTTCCGTGGCGATGCGATCCCAGTTAAGTTTGGAGTGGTTAAAGGTATTCACATCATTGGGATCCGGCACGGATTCACCGTGCCCGGCATAGCCCGTAAACTCTTTCGCACGTCCTTCCCGCACGGCGCTGGCGAGTTTGCCGTGAAAATCGGTAAAGAACAGAAACGGATGCGTTTCACCGTACTCTTCTCCCATAAACAGCAACGGAATATGGGGTGAAAGCAGCAGCGCTATAAGCAGCACCCTTGTCTTATCTGCCCCGGCCAGGGTGATTAACCGGTCCCCCTGAGCACGGTTACCCGTCTGATCGTGGTTCTGGATAAAATCGACAAAGAACTGTGGTGGCTGGGTATGGCAATCAACCCCTCTGGGCTCTCCGCTCTGAGGGGATATTTCGCCCTGGTAGACAAAACCATCGCTGAGCGCTCTGGCAAATTTCTGCTCAGGCTGATGCGCAAAATCCTGATAGTAGGCGTGGGTTTCGCCGGTCGCAAAGACATGCGCAGCGTTGTGAAAATCATCATTCCACTCGGCGGTAAAAAGTGGCGTTTCGCCGTGCTCATCCCGTGGGTGCAGAAAAATGACGTTACGGCTGTCTTCGGTGGTGAGATGGATATGACGATCGGGGATAAACTGACGGATACGCTCAGCGATCTCCTGCAGGATATGTTTGGCCGACGCGTCTTTAATCTGGTCGATGGCGTCAAACCGCAGGCCGTCGAGATGATATTCGGTTAACCAATACAGCGGCGCTTCGATGATATAGGATCTGACGGCGTCGTTTTCATAAGCGATACCGTTACCCCAGGGCGTCTTTCGCTGCGAATCAAAAAAGGCCGGCGACAATAAGGGCAGATAATTTCCCTCCGGGCCAAAGTGGTTAAGCACAATATCCAGCACCACTGAAAGCCCAAGCCCATGCGCAGCGTCGATAAAGGCATGGAACTCTTCCGGCGTTCCGTAGGCTGAGTGCGGCGCATACAGCAGCACGCCGTCGTATCCCCATCCCCGCGAGCCACCAAACTGCGACACCGGCATCACTTCCAGTTGGGTCACACCCAGTTCGGCGAGATACGGCAGCTTATCAATAGCCGCCCGGAATGTTCCCTCTGGGGTAAAGGTGCCGATATGCAGTTCATAAATAATGGTCTCTTCCCATGCGCGCCCTTTCCAGCCACGGTTAGCATGCAGATATCGGCTGGAATCAATGACGATAGAGGGGCCGTTTACATCCCCTTTTTGCGCGCGCGAGGCCGGGTCGGGGACTGCCATACCATCCTGCAAAACGAACTGGTACGCCGTGCCGTGCCTGATGCCCGGCACGTCAACCTGATACCAGCCGTCTCCGGCCGCCATCATCTGAATATCATTTTCTGGCAGACGCAGCGTCATATCGTTTTGCCCTTCAGCCCAGACGCGAAAACGCACAACGTCACTGGAAATAAACTCAGCCCCCCACTGCTTTTGAAATGTCCTGAATTCCATTCATCGTCCTCGATTGATCCACATTTTATGCGTAACGAATTACAAGCTTAGACCAGGAATGTGAGTGCGGATGTGCGAGAGCGTTATCTTAAACCGGGCATTTAGCCTGCGAGGAGGAGAACGCCCGAGCGGGCGTTCGCTTTTAACCCCAGCGCAAACCAGTCAGTCAGCTCAGTGTGACAGGGAGGATTAGCGTTGTTTCTTATACATAGCAAAGCGATGAATTTCTTTAACGTTATCGAACAGAAAGGAGGTATCCTGAACCCCTTCTTCGTGTTTCTGTTGAGGAACATATATGCCAAACTTACTGTAATGGCTACTGGAATTTTGCGCACCGAATGTCACATGAGTCTCAAATACACTTCGCCCATTAATCGCTACCTGAATATTGGGATGTTTTCTGTTCCAGACTATCCTGATTTTAAAGTTATACCATTCTTGAGGGCAACTGAGCGTCGCTATTTTTTGTCTTAACACACTGCCATGCTCAGAGTTGATGGCAATATGGATCTCTTTCTCATTCTTTAGATGAAGAGAAACCGGAGGCTTGCCTCGCCCGGTAGTCGTCATATTACCGCCGCTCTCTTTTACCTGAAAGAAAATCACACTACGTGCCGCATAACCTGCTCTCATCTGAAACTCATATAAAGAATCAGTATTCATGTTCAACTTATTTCTGTGCGCAAGCTCGACTCTGAAATTCCCTTTGTCTTTTGGCAGATAAAAACGTAATACGCGATCGTCTTTTTTTCCAATCCACAAGCCATTCACAAAAGAGAGAAATTTTTCATCGATGTATCTTTCTTTTTCTTGCTGCCCGGACGGACCTAATTGCGTATAGGTTTTAGTATTAATACTTACACTGTATTTTTTTAAGGAGTTTATGTTGTTAACAAAGGATGTTTTTATACTTTCAAGTTTTCGCCCACGACCATGAGAAATAGGATCATAATACTTATCCCTGTGTGATATTTTGACACAATGGGGGTCCAGACGCCGAATACGTCTTCTATTTTGCATAACGTTGCTCAGATACGCAGGCGTCGAAGCTACAGTACCAGGTGGTTGGTTTACAACTGACGATAAAGAGTACTTACTCAGGGCTGACAGCATTAATTCACCCTTATATAACATTCTGTATTACGGGTCGGTTTTTTTATGTTGAGATTCATATTGGCATTTCAATTAACACTCACACAAGATTCTAAAATACATCTGAAAAATACGTTTTACAAATAAAGAAGAATATAAAACCCTGATGGTGTTCTTTTAGAGTAAAGCCAAATAGTGAAGCTGACGCAGGATGTCAGAGTTGTTCGAGCGCCGTGAGGAATTTTTTCACTACCGCTGAGCGGATGATGTTGTGACAAACCAGCATCAATTGGCTCGGCCTGAGTCGGTCAAGAATATCGACATAAATAACGTTCTCTACGCTTACCGCTTTCGCCGAAGCCGGTAGCAGCGCAATCCCAAACCCCGCCGATACCAGACTGATAACGGTGGGAACGTCGCTTGCGTTTTGTACCACATTGGGCTGAAAGCCTGCGCCGTGGCAGGCATCCCAGAAATATTGCTCCAGCCCCATCCCCTCGGGATCGCGCAGGGAGATCCATTTCTCGTCTATAACAGATGCGAGCGTAAGCGCGGTGGAGTCTGCGAGTGGATGGTGGGCATAGACCGCGAGCACTGTTTTCTCAGCGCTAAAGGGGCGGCTTTGGAGACAGTCTGGCAGCAACGGAAGCGGCGCACGAATGATAGCAACATCCAGTTGATTGCTCTGTACAGCGGCGTACAGCGTTTGAACATTTCCCGTCATCAGTGAAATGGTTACAGCCGGCCAGCGCGCGTGCGTTTGGCGTAGCAGCGTTGGCAGTTTGCTATCGAACATCGCGCTCGACACGCATCCGAGGTTAAGTACCCCCTGCTCACCTCTTGCCGTCTGCCGGGCATCCAGAATAGCCTGCTCGGTCATGGCGATAGCCATTCTGGACTTACTGAGAAATGCCTCGCCGGCAGGCGTTAGCGTTAAACGGCGGTTTGCCCGGCTGAAAAGGATCACGCCGAGACGTTCCTCAAGGGTTTTAATCTGCTGGCTTAAGGCCGGTTGCGCCATATTCAAACGCTCTGCGGCGCGGTGCATGTGGAGTTCTTCCGCAACAGTAATAAAATTTCGCATCAGTCGGAACTGCATAACTCCCCCCTATTATTAATAATAAAAAAATTATCAATAATGCATTAATGATGCAATTGATCGTATCGATCATTCGACTAAAAATGGAGTCATTGATTCGAAGGAGGAAGAATGGAAAACCCCATTAACGATCTCAGAAGTGCCATCGCCTTACTGCAGCGTCACGACGGCCAGTATATTGAAACCAACCACCCGGTTGACCCGAACGCTGAACTGGCGGGTGTATATCGCCACATCGGTGCGGGAGGAACGGTAAAAAGACCTACCCGCATTGGCCCGGCCATGATGTTTAACACCGTCAAAGGTTACCCCGATTCCCGAATTCTTGTCGGTATGCATGCCAGTCGTGAACGGGCGGCTCTGTTGCTGGGCTGCGAGCCTTCAAAACTGGCACAGCACGTGGGCCAGGCGGTAAAAAATCCGCTCGCCCCCGTTGTCGTTCCGGCTGCTCAGGCCCCCTGTCAGGAGCAGGTATTTTATGCAGACGATCCTGATTTTGATCTGCGTAAACTTCTGCCGGCACCGACCAACACGCCTGTCGATGCCGGCCCGTTTTTCTGCCTCGGACTGGTGCTGGCAAGCGATCCGCAAGACGCTTCTCTTACCGACGTCACGATCCACCGTCTCTGCGTCCAGGAGCGTGATGAACTCTCTATGTTTCTTGCCGCCGGTCGCCATATCGAAGTGTTCCGCAAAAAAGCCGAAGATGCCGGAAAACCGCTGCCGGTCACTATTAACATGGGGCTGGATCCGGCTATTTACATTGGAGCCTGTTTCGAAGCACCAACCACGCCATTTGGTTACAATGAACTGGGTGTTGCAGGCGCATTACGCCAGCAACCCGTAGAACTGGTTCAGGGGGTGGCCGTACAGGAAAAAGCGATTGCGCGCGCTGAGATCATTATCGAAGGCGAGCTTCTGCCTGGGGTACGCGTAAGAGAAGATCAACATACCAACACCGGACACGCGATGCCGGAATTCCCCGGTTATTGCGGCGAGGCAAACCCTTCCTTACCCGTCATTAAGGTGAAAGCCGTTACTATGCGTCAGCAGGCGATCCTGCAAACGCTGGTGGGTCCAGGCGAAGAGCATACCACCCTCGCTGGTTTGCCAACCGAGGCCAGTATCCGCAACGCCGTTGAGGAAGCTATTCCCGGTTTTCTGCAAAATGTGTACGCGCATACCGCTGGTGGAGGTAAGTTCCTCGGCATTTTGCAGGTCAAAAAACGCCAGCCGTCAGATGAAGGCCGTCAGGGACAGGCGGCGCTTATTGCGCTAGCCACCTACTCTGAACTCAAGAACATCATACTCGTCGACGAAGATGTGGATATTTTTGACAGTGATGACATTCTTTGGGCGATGACAACCCGGATGCAGGGCGATGTCAGTATTACCCATCTTCCCGGTATTCGCGGTCATCAGTTGGATCCCTCTCAGACGTCGGATTACAGTCACTCGATTCGCGCAAATGGCATTTCCTGCAAGACCCTATTCGACTGTACTGTACCATGGGCGTTGAAATCCCGGTTTGAACGCGCCCCGTTTATGGACGTTGACCCAACCCCGTGGGCACCGACGTTATTCGCCGCTAAAAAATAACCGTATGTCGATCCAGGCCCCATCGATACGGGGCCTTCCCATAAACGGGATGCCATTGCCGCATCTCCTGCTTTCTTGTACCCTTTCACCGTTTATCCCACCCACAAAAAATGAGACAACCGAAGGCCTATGAGTACACCCGGTTCTAAAGATCCTCTGCATGGCGTGACGCTTGAAATGCAGGTTAACGCCCTTGTTGCGCGATATGGCTGGAGCGAGTTGGGCGAGCGGATCAAAATTAACTGCTTCCGACAAGACCCAAGCGTAAAGTCGAGCCTGAAATTCCTGCGCCGTACCCCGTGGGCACGTGCGGAAGTTGAAGCTCTGTACCTTGATTCCCTGGAAGATGACGGCGTTGAGCCTGCCTTTAATCCCTGGGCCACGAGCCGTATTATCAAGAGCTAAAACGCCCATGACGCAACATCTAAAACGGATGGGTGCGCTGGTGGGCTGTGCACTTTTACTGGCCAGTTGCGCCTCAAAGCCACCGAAATCACGCGTTACTCCGCTCCCGACGGCGAGCCATACCGCTCTGCAGGACAACGAACCGATGCGCGGGATCTGGCTGGCGACCGTCTCCCGGCTCGACTGGCCGCCGGTTTCGTCGCTGAACGCAAGCCGTTCTGAAATGCGCATCGCCCAGCAAAAACAGGCGTTAATAAATAAGCTCGACAAGCTCAACAGTCTCGGTATCAACACCGTCTTTTTCCAGGTCAAACCGGACAGTACGGCGCTTTGGTCGTCAAAAATCCTGCCCTGGTCAGATATGATGACAGGCAATATAGGCCACTATCCGGGATACGATCCGCTGCAATTCATGCTTGATGAAGCGCATAAGCGCGGGATAAAAGTGCACGCCTGGTTCAATCCCTATCGCGTCTCAACAAATACCAAACCCTCGACCATTGCCGCACTTAACCGCACTTCGTCGTTGCACCCTTCCAGCGTTTATGTCCAGCATCCGGAGTGGGTTCGCGTCTCTGGCGATCGTTTCGTCCTCGACCCAGGTATTCCACAGGTGCGAGACTGGATAACCCAGGTCGTCACTGAAGTCGTGGCGAACTATCCGATAGACGGCGTGCAGTTTGATGACTATTTTTATGCTGAATCGCCGGGTTCTGCGCTGAATGATGCGCAAACCTTCAGACAGTACGGACAGGGATTTACCTCAAAAGCCGACTGGCGCAGACATAATACACATCAGCTAATTGTGCAGGTTTCAAGAGCGATCAAACAGACTAAACCCGACGTTGAATTCGGCGTCAGCCCCGTTGGCGTCTGGCGCAACCGCTCGTTCGACCCGGCGGGCTCGGATACTCGCGGGTCCGCCGCGTATGATGAATCCTACGCCGATACCCGCCAATGGGTGCAGCAGGGCCTGTTGGATTATATCGCGCCACAGATTTACTGGCCTTTCGCCCGGGATGCGGCGCGTTATGACGTGCTAACCAAATGGTGGGCCGAGCTGGTGCAACCGACTCATACCCGCCTGTACATCGGCATTGCACTCTACAAGATAGGCGAGCCGTCGAAAAATGAGCCGGACTGGACGGTAGATGGCGGTGTGCCGGAGCTGAAAAAGCAGCTCGATCTCAACGATTCGCTGCCCGGCGTGGATGGCACGATTTTGTTCCGCGAAGATTATCTCAACCAGCCGCAGACTCAGGAAGCGGTTAACTACCTGAGAAATCGCTGGGGACGTTAAGCCCCGTACTCCGGCAGACACGCCAGTTCTGCCGGAGAGTGTTACGGCTTCGGCCCGAACATGGCCTCAAGCTGCTTCTCGTTCGGCATGCCCACCACCTGTTGCAGCTCGTTTTGTTCATTCAGGTAGTAAATCGCTGGAGTGGCACTGGCCCCCAGACTGTCCATCAATGTCTGATGATTTTGCACTATTTCAACCGTCTCTCGTGAGGCTGTACCTTCTGCTTGCGGCCGTTTTTTGCCGCCAGAGAGTTCATACTCTCTCCAGGCTGTAACGGGGTCTTTCGCATTCAGGATCGCGGCGGCGTTACGTCCGCTAGCGGGGTTCAGAAAAGCCACTAACAGGGTGTTAAGCTGAACCTTACCGGCTTTTACCCATGGCTGAGCTTCCGCCCAAAAGGCCTTACAATACGGGCAGAATGGATCGGCGAAGACAAACACTTTACGCGGAGCATTCTCCGCTCCCTCTTTCAACGGATGCGCAGCATTGAGTTTTTTCCACATTTCGCGTCCCATCGGGGCATAGATCTCTTTCTGAAAATAGGCCTCACTGATGTTTTTTCCTTTTTCATCATATAGATAGCCTGACACAACATGCTTTCCGTCCGGGGTTAAGAAGAGCGTCACGCCCATGTCCTGGTACTGGCCCAGCCAGCCAGGGGCGCCCCCGGGAGCATCGATTTGCTTAATGATAGTGATATTCTGCTGCTGGCTAACATTCTTCACGACATCAGGAATAGCCCCGTCGGATTGCGCCAGTCCCGACGCGGCCAGCAGGGTAAGTAACAGTAATTTTTTCATTGCAGCATCATCCTTTAGCGTTGTTCAGGTTCGTCGCCGGGAAAAGCGAAATGCGCTAACGCGCCATGTGAGGCCAGTTGATCGCGCCCACGCCGTTGAGCTGCGGACGGGCAAACAAAAACCCCTGGAAGCGGCGAATACCGGCGGACTCCAGCCAGCACCACTCTTCCATCTTCTCAATACCTTCCGCCACCAGCGAGATTTCCAGGTCGGTGCAACAGCTGACGATAGACCTTACAATCGCCTGCTTCGGCCCGCTAAGGTGAATATCGCTGACAATCTCTCGATCGATTTTGATCTTATCCGGCTGAAATTTGGTGAGCAGCGACAGCCCGGCGTACCCCGACCCGAAATCATCAATCGCCAGGCCAATGCCTTCCGCGCGCAACTGCTTGATGGCGCTGTTAAACTTGTTGAATCCGGAAATCATTTCGTTTTCGGTCACTTCAATGACTACCTGCTCTGGCAGCAGACCGTTGAGTTTGATCTGATTGACCAGAAACTCCACCGCGCCGGGCACATTCACCAGCGACATTGGCAGGAGATTGATCGCAATTTTATGCCCGCCAATCCCCAGCGCCTTCGCCAGGGCGAAGGCATAGGCTTTGGTCTGCAGATCGACTTCGTAAATCGTGTTCTGATCAAGGGTATTAAAAAAATGCTCCGGGCTGCCGCCATCGTTGCCGCGGATCAGGGCTTCGAGGGAACTGATTTTGCCTTCTGTGGGTTCGACAATCGGCTGGAGTGCAAACTGGCATGATTGATTGGCAATCAGCCCAACGCCTTCGCCAAACGGCGGGGTTTTCACGCGAAAGCGTCCATTTTTTGGCATCAAAGATAGTTCCAGAGTGATCGTTTCTTTTACCCGTTATGAACGTCTGAATAAACTTGAATACCCGGTCGTCGGAAGTCAGATAGCTTTCCAGTTTACTGTAGTGCAGTACGGACTGCAGAACCTCTTTCGCTGATTTCACCTGCAGATCGAACAGCAGCATCCCCACGTTCTCAAAACGTCTGCGTGGACCGTAGTCACGCATCAGTTCAACGACCCCACTGTGGCGCCTGTCATCACGGATCTTATTGAACAGCTTCACGACGCTCTCTTCCGTGCCTTCCAGAATTTGCAGGACCTCGCGACCGTTAGAAAGCAAAATACCGGTGATATTAAGCCCCGTATTACGGATCCTGGCGCGCTCCACTAACGTCCCCAATTGCGCGGATCGGCAGGATAAATTTAGCTGGCTTCGATAAATAATAGTGGTCAGCACAGATAAAGGTCCTGATATGAGGTATGCGGCTGGAAGTACTGTAAGCATACTTTAACAACCTGAACTAATACATAACTCATGCAAATCTTTCGTCACTCTTTACTAACGCCGATACGTGCGTCTATTCGCTCCTGCATATAGTCGTAGAACGGGTTCGACGTCACCCGCATCAACGCCTCTTTCCCTACGCTTAATACCGAGGTCTCTCCCCATAGCGCAATGGTTCCAAGGCTGATGCCGTAGCGGTTTTTCACTGCGGGCTGTCGCCCATACAGGTCGTCATCAGGCGCAAAGGGTATGGCAACGTGTGAGAGAGAATAGACCTCTTGCGGATAAGTCAGCCCTAACGGCTCAAGCGTCATGTGCGTACTGCCCGCAGGGGTGGTTTTCGCGACCGCTGCAAAACTATCTGCCCTGGCGTTGGTAATAACGGTGACACTGTAACGTCTTAGCGATACCGGCAGCAGTTCTGAGAGCGCCGTCCACGACGATGGCCTGAACAGGGGCCGGAAACTCGCGGCCTGGTTGATATCAAAGACCACCAGTTCACTGCCGTTTGCCGGCAGTTGATCGAACAGCTCCGTCACGACAGCGCGGGTGGTGACCGTCGAGTCCATCACCGACTGAAACGCCAGCACCGGCGGCAACCGCGTTAGCCGGTTTTCCCGCGCATCGCGGCTGAGCTGCTGCTGCAGGGCCTGCGTTAACAGCCATGACTGGCGCGCCGCATTGACAGGAAACGAATTGTATTTATAGGGATTATATTCAGGCGTGATATTCAGCCACGCCGCTTTGGCAAAGGCCGGTAATAACGCAGGCAGCCCGGCGAATCCGGCAAAACGGGCGAACGCGGTGACCCCAATCATCGGTGACAGGAGGATCACCTGCTGCGGTTCACGCAGTTCTGGGGCGTCGAGCGCATCAAGGGCATATTTCATCGCCAGCGCCCCGCCATTGGAGTAGCCAACCAGATGGAGCGGCACATTATCTCCCGCCAGACGAGTCGCTTCGCGAACGCCCAGACGAGTAGCCGCCAGCCACATTTCCCAGTCAACTTTCGTGAGCGCGCCAGGCGCCGTTCCATGGCCTGGCAGGCGGGGCACCACGGCGACATAACCGCGCTGCTGATAATCACGCGCGATGTGTCTGACGCTGTACGGCGAGTCGGTCAGCCCGTGGAGCAGCACTACCGCCCCACGCGGCTTTCCCTGGGGGATCAGCACAAATGAACGGTTTGCATCCGGCGAAAATTGTCCGGGCCATACCAGGCTCTGACGATAATAGCGGTTCAGCGGGGTACGCTGTTCCCCTTCCGTTTTCGCCGTGACCTGCCGCTCAAGATCGGCGAAAATTGCGCTCTCACGGGAGAGGTACTGCGCAAAATCCGCCTTATCCATCTCCTTTACCGACATCTCATTTGCGCGCCACGTGTGCCAACGATGCAGCTCCGGCCCCTGTTGCGAGAGATATACCCGTACTGCAAGGAGTACAATCAGCACGATCCCCAAAACCATCGCAATTTTCTTGATGAAATAGATCAGCCGTACGCTGATACGCCAGGGCAAATTTGCCATGCCGCTATCCCTTTATTATTTACAGTGTTTATAGCTTAACAAAAAATGTGGCGGGAATGACCTGTCCTCACGCGCGGGCTATTTTTACCGTTCAAGAGGGATAGCCGGGCTGGCACCCGGCTTTGGTTTAGTTCAGTTTATAATCCAGCGTGATTTCCGCTTTCAATACCTGTGAAACCGGGCAACCGACCTTGGCTTTTTGGATGATGCCATCAAACTGCTGCGGGTCGATGCCTGGCACCGTGACCTTACTTTGCAGCGCAATTTTGCTGATGGCAAAACCGCTGTCGGTTTTGTCCAGCGAGACATCTGCGGTTGTATCGATGGCATCCGCAGTGTAGCCCGCTTCCCCGAGCATCAGTGACAACGCCATCGAAAAACAGGCCGCGTGCGCCGCGCCAATTAACTCTTCGGGGTTGGTCCCCTTTGCACCTTCGAAGCGGGTATTAAAGCCGTAAGGTTGTTGGTCAAGGACACCACTCTCTGTAGAGACTGTCCCTTTCCCGCGCTTAATATCGCCAGACCAGTGTGCCGAACCGTGCTTATGAATCGTCATTTTTGCTCTCCTTTTGGCTTACAAAGGGTTAAGTATAGGACGTGTATTTGATTCTGCCGGTAAGACAGACGAGTCTTAACCTTCACCAAGATAGTGGGCCAGCGCGTCCAGGAATACCCGCTGTGCTGCCGGCTGATAATCTCGTGACTGATAAATGCCAAAAATAGCGATCGGTTTGGGGGTCAGTTCATGGAGTACAGGCACCAGTTCACCCCGTGACAGCGCCTCATGTGCCTCGCGCGCCGGTAACATAGCGATACCGCAATGGTTTATGGCGGCGTCCATTAATAAAGAGGAAATGCTCGCGCTCAAATTACCGCTCACTACCACTGACGCGACCGTCCCTTCCGGGGTTACGAAAGACCATGACTGACCAGCGAAGAAGCTGTAGTGCAGGCAGTTATGGTTAGCCAACGCTTCCACGGTTTCAGGGGCACCCTTCTTTGCCAGATAGCGCGGTGAGGCGCAGAGTACGGAACGACATACCCCGAGCCTGCGCGCAATCATGCCGGGTTCAGGGTTATCCGTAATACGGATCGCCACATCAATGCGCTCTCCCACCAGGCTCACCGGATGATTGTTCACCTCCAGCTCGATACGCAGTTGCGGATAACGTAAGAGTAATTCCGGCAAAACAGGACCAATCATATGCATGGCGGTAAAATGCGCGCAGGCGACGCGCAACGTGCCGGTGGGCATATCGTTTGCCGACTGGTCTTCAATCTCCTGCGAAATTTGCGAGAGCGTACGTGTTTTCAGCAACACCTTCTCCCCGGCGGCAGTCAGCGTCAGCATTCGTGTGGAGCGGTTCACCAGCCGTGTACCGGCCCATTTTTCCATCTGCTCAAGATAACGGCTGACCATCGGGCGAGAAATTCCCAGCGCACGGGCCGCCGCGCTCAGGCTCCCCAGTTCACAAATACGGTTATAAACCTGAGCGGCAATAACACGATCCATACCACACTCCATTTGCTCAATTCCTGAAACAAAGCATGTCTTGTTTCAGGAATTCTGGCAAATGAAGAGTGCCGTACAATAGAGACTTTCCTGACTGACTGAGACAAAAAAATGAAAATCACCCGCGTTGCACTCCTGAGCACCCTTTTCACCCCAGCCGTTTTTGCGGCTCCGTTAACCATTGATACCTATAACCCACAGGGAAATGGCATTTTTGCCGTTTCATCCACCCTGGTATCCGGCCCGAAAGAAGCGGTGCTGTTTGACGCGCAGTTCAGCGTAAAAGATGGGCAAGCGCTGGTGGATAAAATCCGTAAAAGCGGTAAAACGCTTAATAAAATTGTGATTACCTCTGGCGATCCGGACTTTTATTTTGGCCTGCAGCCGTTGGTTAGCGCCTTCCCGAATGCCGAGGTGGTTGCGACACAACAGGTTGTTGACCATATCAAGGCGACTAAGGACGCTAAACTTGCCTTCTGGGGCCCGCAGATGAAGGACGGCGCGCCCACCAGGCTGGTCGTCCCGCAGGTTATTGCCTCCACCACGTTTACGGTTGATGGCGAGAAAATCGAGATCGCACAGGCTGACAAATACGCGGCGTACGTATGGATCCCCTCAGCAAAAACGATCCTCGGTGGGACCGGCGTCTCCTGGGGCATTCACGTCTGGACAGCAGACACCCAAACGCCCGCACGTCGTCAGCAGTGGCAGCAAACCCTGGCGCGCATGGCGGGGCTTAAACCTGAGCGCGTGATCCCGGGTCACTACCTTGGGACCCCGCCTGCAGGAACCGGCGCTATCGATTTCACCCGTGAATATCTTGAGCGTTTTGAACAGGCATTGTCTGAGCATAAAGAGGCGTCAGGTGTAATTGCTGACATGAAAAAACAGTATCCCGATTTAGCAGAAGTGAGTTCGCTGGAGCTTAGCGCCAAAGTCAATACCGGCGAAATGAAGTGGTAACAGGCTGACTATCTCCTGCTATATTTTATATTTTTATAGCAGGAGGTAATCATGATTTCTGCCGTCAGAGGCATTGACCATATTGGCATTACGGTGCCGAACATTGAAGACGCAACCCTATTTTTTAAGCAGGCGTTTGGCGCGCAGGTTTTATACCATTCGGTTGATGCCGAAAGTGATGATATCGATCACGACGCCCAGCAGCATACCCTGCGATTATTCCCGGGCACTAAAATTCGCGCCATCCGCATGCTGGCATTACCGAATGGCCCGGGCATAGAGCTTTTTGAAATGCATGGCCCGGAACAGGGCATGCCTGCCCGCGCCAGTGATTTTGGCCTCCAGCATTTTGCCCTGTATGTTGATGATTTTGAATCGGCTATCACCGCGTTCACGCGTGCTGGCGGCGAAATATTTACCGAGCCTGAACCATTGTCTTTTCCGGCTGAACGCGGCGCCGGGAATGCCTTCTGCTATGGGCAAACGCCCTGGGGCAGCATTATAGAGTTGATCTCCTGGCCCACGCCGATGCCTTTCGAAAAAGAGACAAATTTACGTCGCTGGAAACCTTAATTAAAAAAGTGTGCTATGGAATATTATATTTTTATTTCCAGGACAAATCTGAACCACAACGGTTAAATTATTTGTCACTCTGGTTGCGAATTAAATTTTTGCAAGCCGTAACATTAAACAAATAACGACACGGAGGCAGTATGTTTACATATTACCCGGCTAATACTTCAGCAGCCCAACCAGAACTGGTTAACGCGATTGCACAAGGTCTGCACGCTGAGCACGGTGCAGTGACTGAAGATGACATTTTGATGGAACTGACCAGGTGGGTGGAAGCCACCGATAATGACATCCTCAGTGACATTTACCAGCAGACCATTAACTATGTTGTCAGCGGGCAAAACGCCCCCCTGTAAAAATCTGCTATGCTGGATCTGCAACCTAAGGGGTTACATTTCGTTTGCGTAAGCGAACTTGTCCTTAAAACTATCCACAGGATTGAGGAGTAAATATGAAATCGAACCGTCAGGCACGCCACATTCTGGGGCTGAACTACAAGCTTTCAAACCAACGCAAAGTGGTGATTGAAGGCGAAAGCGAAACGCAAGTCACCCACGCCACTGGCAGGAAACGCGCTGCCGGCAAGTAAGTTCCAGGAAAAGATCCTCAACGCCATCGGCACATCCGATGGCGTTTTTGTTTCTGTGTTGCGGTAATTACTCTTCAGCTCCTCTATACTACTCCCCGACCGCACCCGCAACACCGGCCAGAAAGATGACAAACAGCGGTGTCAGGGACGGATCTTCAAAAAAAGAGTGAGTGACATGGACAACAAACTGAAAAAACATCGTTCCTTATATATTCCGTACGCCGGACCGGTTTTACTTGAATTCCCCCTCCTGAACAAAGGCAGCGCCTTTAGTATGGAAGAGCGCAGCAGCTTTAACCTGCTGGGCCTGCTGCCTGAAGTGGTTGAAACCATTGAAGAACAGGCAGAGCGAGCCTGGATACAATACCAGGGCTTTAAAACCGAAATCGACAAGCATATCTACCTGCGCAACATTCAGGATACCAACGAAACCCTCTTCTACCGCCTGGTGCAAAATCATCTCGAAGAGATGATGCCGGTGATTTATACCCCAACCGTTGGCGCGGCCTGCGAGCGTTTCTCCGAGATTTACCGTCGCTCCCGGGGCGTATTCATCTCTTATCAGAACCGCCATAACATGGATGACATTCTGCAGAATGTCTCTAACCACAATATCAAAGTGATCGTCGTCACCGACGGCGAACGTATTTTAGGCCTCGGCGATCAGGGTATTGGTGGGATGGGCATTCCCATCGGTAAGTTGTCTTTGTATACCGCCTGCGGCGGTATCAGCCCTGCCTACACTCTGCCAGTAGTGCTCGATGTCGGCACGAACAACCAGCAGCTCCTGACCGACCCGCTGTACATGGGCTGGCGTCATCCACGCATTACTGACGACGAGTATTATCAGTTTGTTGATGATTTTATCCAGGCTGTAAAACATCGCTGGCCGGACGTTCTGCTGCAGTTTGAAGATTTTGCGCAAAAAAAACGCCATGCCGTTGCTGAACCGCTATCGCGATGAGATCTGCTCGTTTAATGATGACATTCAGGGGACTGCGGCTGTGACCGTGGGCACGTTGATTGCGGCCAGTCGCGCTGCGGGCAGCCAGTTGAGCTACCAGAAAATTGTCTTTCTCGGCGCGGGTTCTGCAGGCTGTGGCATTGCCGAGCAAATCATCGCCCAGACCCAGCGCGAAGGCCTGAGCGAAGAGCTGGCGCGCTCGCGCGTGTTTATGGTTGACCGCTTTGGTCTGCTGACCGACGCCATGCCGAACCTGCTGCCGTTCCAGACCAAACTGGTGCAAAAGCGCGAGAGCCTTAAAAACTGGGATACCGACAATGACGTGCTCTCCCTGCTGGATGTGGTGCGCAACGTCAAGCCGGATATCCTGATCGGGGTGTCAGGACAAACCGGTCTCTTCACCGAGGAGATCATTCGTGAGATGCATAAATACTGCGAACGTCCTATCGTGATGCCGCTGTCTAACCCAACCTCGCGCGTGGAAGCCACGCCTCAGGACATCATTGCCTGGACGGAAGGCAACGCCCTGGTTGCAACCGGCAGTCCGTTTGATCCGGTGGTGTGGAAAGACAAGCTCTACCCAATTGCCCAGTGCAACAACTCCTATATCTTCCCGGGAATTGGTCTGGGTGTTATCGCATCGGGCGCATCGCGTATCACCGACGAAATGTTGATGTCCGCGAGTGAGACGCTGGCGGGCCACTCTCCGCTGGTCAACGATGGCGAAGGCCTGGTGCTGCCGGAGCTGAAAGATATTCAGAAAGTGTCCCGCGCTATCGCCTTTGCGGTAGGTAAAATGGCGCAGCAGCAAGGTGTGGCGGTGAATACCTCTGCCGATGCATTGCAGCAGGCCATTGACGACAACTACTGGATGCCGGAATACCGTAACTATCGTCGGACGTCAATTTAACATCCCCCTCTTCCCACCGGGAAGAGGGAACGCCGTACTCTCTAGATGAAACTGAGAAAATAAGTCTCTGCGTGATTAACCGTAACCCGAATGCCACCCTCCTCGTTTTTTACGTCAATATCATTGAGACCGGAGAAATCCGTCACGGTAACGTGAACAACGCGTTTATCCTCAGAGCGCATAATCAGGTATTCAACGTCAGAGGTTGAGGGATTATCAGGCCCCTTGCCCTGAAAGAGTTGGGTCTCTCCCGGCGACCAGGACCAGGTACAAAATCGCCCCGTGCCGTACCAGGTATGTTTAATCACACCGTGCACGGCTTCGGCGTCTCCCACCACTATTCCGGGATGTAATCTTTTATCATACGTTCTCTGAATGGCCGGCTGGGCGTCAATAAGATATGACGTATCTACTGTCTGTCCATGCGGGTTATCGACAACTCGCATATCCATCAGCAGGTCATTTACAACGCTGATTGAACGACGAAATACGATATCTTGATATGCCGCCTCATCCCATTCCACCCGCGTCTTGCTGTCCGGCAGGACAGAGGCCGCTCTCCAGTCCACCTCGACAATCAGCCGCGTTAATGCATCATCGCGGAAGAAAGAGAGCACCCGCGGTATCGCTGGCGGCTGGTTTTTACCCTGCACGCACAGCGTATTGTGTGAATACGTATTTTTGTAATAACCATAATGCAGCGGTGCGCCATAGCCTGTAGTGCCGAGATCCGGGAAGACAGCGTGGCCGTCATGGAACACGCTCAACGCCAGGCTATCGTAGTGATCGTGTTCCCCACCGTAAGGCGTGTGCTTGACGCAAATAGCACGACCTGGCTTATTACGAATAATGGTTATGCCGCTCCTGGGGTCATGTTGCGTACCCTGCGGCGGCTCCAGAACATTGTCCGGCAAGGGCTGGCGATAAAACAGCGCGTCGACGCTATCCCGTTGTTGTTTTTCATAAATCAGGTTGAGCAATTGACCATACCGTTCATCTCCGTAAATCCACCAGGCGAACTCATAGACATCAGCATGATTCAGCTTTTCCTGCCCGTTGACGCAGTCGTTTATTTTCGGCAACGTCATATCCGGCATCATCATTTGCAAAGGGATGTTCAGCATCCGCCGGTAATAAGGCTTGTCCAGCAGGCTGTAATCACTCCCGCACGCGAGTTTCTCAAAGGCAAAGAATCCCTGTAGCGCATAAAAGTGATAGTGAAACGAACCTTCAAACCATAGTCCGTCCGGCAGCAGCGCGTGTTCGAGCTGATACGCGAGACCGTATTGGCCCTTTACGGCGAACTCAAGATAGCCATCGTCTTCCAGAACCGCCCCGATAATCGCGATAGCGGCATTAATTTTCACTTCGTGATTGTGGATTTGATTGCAGCGGTGGGCGATCAGGAAATCGGCCCCCGTACGCAGCAGCCTTTCGGCAATATACGCCTGCTCAGCCGTGCTTAAAGCAGACCGAATGATATCGAAACCACGGGCAAAATCGGTATGACAATTGGCTTCGCACAGCGTCTGCGCATTGGCTTTTCCTGGCCCGTTGTAGGGAATGCCACCGTGCTCCTCGTAGTCGGGGTAATAACGGGCATAGCCCAGTAGGATCTCCCGCACTTTGTTTAAATAGCGTACGTCCTCAGTCAAAAGCCAGAGGATCCCCAGCTCATAACTCGCCCTGGCGTTAAGGCCATTGAGCCAGCGCCACCAGGCGCCGTCGTAAGGCTCTCCGGTAAAAATTGCGCCGTCCTGCGGGCAGATATGCTGATGCGGCGAATGGCGATCCCACCTCAGACGTACGCTGTGGACCGGACAAAAAAAGTAGTGATTCCACGTGGCGCAACCAGTTTGCGGTACCAACACCGGGTGATGAATCACCTCCGCGTTATTCTCTATTAATGCCTGGATGATGGCGGGTGTAGCATGTTGCCGCGCCTGACGTACCTGAAGCTCGGTAAATTGTTTCATGTTTGCTCCGTTATTTAACCAGCACAGAACCGGGGAGAAGGATATTGATATCCCGACTGTTCGACGCGACAAGCCGTTCGGCGCTACGCAAAAACGTCGGTTCCTGCCACGCTCGCGCTGCCGCCAGCATGGGGCCAGTCGCCTCTCGTGGCGTATAGTGAATATCTTCATAGGGCCAGTCGGTGCGCGGCTTTCCTGTTTGTCGACTCACCACCCCGAACGCTTTTTTCATGGTTCGACCGTCCAGCCCGAAGCCCCAGACATCGTTCCCGAGCGTTTCACCGTAGCGCCCCATGTGGGCATAGGCCGCAAGCGCAAAGTTGGTATAGTGAAATGAGCGGGTTCGTTCTGTCTCAGAGGTTATTTCTCCCCGGGCGTTTACCTGAGAGGCAAGATGGCGCAATTTGAAAATGTCCGTTTGTTTTTGCGCCTGCTGCACGTTGCCGGTAAAGAGCGAGAACGCGGTCACCTGCGCGTCATACCAGGCGCCATGATTGTTATACCAGTTCGCTTCTTCAAACCCGTTTTGGCTGGTCAGTAACCAGCGCGTGTAGTCGGCATACCATTTTTTGTAGCCGCTCAGCGCCTGAGGGCTAATCAGGCCAGAGGGTTCCAGCAGGACAATGCTGTCCGCCACGTCAATTAATACCCGGGTATCAATAATGCCGATTCCGCGTCCGTCTACCTGCCCCGGAATGGCCTGAGCATATTTCAGGTTAGGGTTCATGCGGGTTGTGCGGTTTAAAAACCAGGTGTCCAACAGGTTTACCGCTTTGGCGGCGTATTTCTGGTCAGGTTGATAAAACCACCTCAGGGCAAGCAGGCGGAGATCGTCAGCAAACTGGACCAGCCGTTTACTGTCGGTAGCATTGGTTTTAGCATCGGGATTAATTTGCCCGTCTTTGCGCACGTAAGGCATCCCGTTTTTCCCCACCGGGTTGGGCCACCAGTAAGGTCCAAAACTGTAATAATCATGTTTATCTCCCGAGGCCGGGGTCAGTGTTTTATCCGTGACTGAATAGTTGGGGTGCGACAGCGCAGTTTCCGCATCACGTAACAAAGCCTGCCAGGCGGGTAAATAACGAGGATCCTGACGCGCAATGGCCTCTTTAATCGCCTCCATCCGGGCACAATCATAGGTCAGACAAGCATCATAATGCCGAGCAGCGAACGCTGATGACTGCGCAAACAATGCACAGCCAACAACAGATGCCAGTAATGAACGGCTCCATTTCATGGCGTAAATTTCCTTATCCAAAATTGATTGAGAGACCCACGCGGAAGCGGTTTTCGGTTAAGCCTGCTTCGCCATCATATTTACCCTGCTGGCCCATATAGTCCCATTCGACGTAAGGCTGCCAGGTTTTGTTGAGCTTATAACGGATCACTAAGTCATTCTCCCAGGCGTTCTTTTTGCCGTTATTAAAATGGAAGTCGTTTACGTAGCGATAAAATACCGGATTATCCTGGATATCCCAGCGGTTGTTACGCCAGCCGAGGTAAAGATCCAGTCGCGCCTGACTCCCTTTAGTGCGTTCGCCGGACAGGTCGCTTGAATCATATTGATTCCAGTCATAGCGCATGCGGATTGCCGAATAGAGGGACGGCGTCATATTCCAGCCAAATTTCACATACGGCCGGACCTGTGCCCCTTCGCTACCCCAGTGGTAAACCATTCCCGGCTGGATAAAGACGCTGTCATTGGGTTTATATTTATAATTCCCTTCCAGCTCGTTGTAATCCGTAGTGGATTGATCAAAATTATCCCCGCCCTGCTTATTATCGGTCTCCATACTGAGCCAGAAGGCATCCAGCGTTTGGCTCATCTTGAAGCGTGACTCATAGGTTTTACTGGCTGCTTTATATCCACCACGCATATCAAAGGTAACCGCGTGGCTGACCAGTGGGCAGCAGCAGGCCGCCAGCAATAAAGCCGTTTTTTTCATGGAAGTGTCCTTAGCGGATTAAAATTATGCTGTCGCCAGCGTTTGCGTTTTTTTAGGGGATTTAATTAATGCCCAAAGGAACAGCGCGCCGATTAA